>CAZQUW010000150.1:1875-15729 GCA_964596215.1 uncultured Planctomicrobium sp.
TGGAAAACGCCTGTGGAACCTCGAATTTTCCCAAGGCTATGATGAACACGCCGCAGCACCGTTGTATCACGAGCCGCACCTGATGATTGCGGGCCCCTTCCGCAGCGGGGCCAAGTTGTTTCGCATCAGTGGGACTCAGGGTGACCCATCCAGGCAGGATGCCCCCCCTGCCGAGCTGACGATCAAATCGGTCTGGGAGAATCTCAAGTTCTCGAACGATGTGGCCTCGAGTGTCCTGCTGGAGGGCTTTGTGTATGGATTTGATTTGAAAGACGCCCAGTCCCGTTTGAATCGGCCGTCGCGGGGGGAGTTTCGCTGTCTCGATTTCGCTACGGGAAAAGCCAAATGGTCGACCACCAGGGTCGGGCAAGCCAACATCATTGTCGCGGATGGCAAACTGCTGCTGTTCAACGATAACGGCGAGCTGATCCTCGCCCGGGCCGATCCCGAGCAATATACCGAACTGGCCCGAACGACCGTCTTTCGAGACGAGATCTGCTGGACTCCACCCGCGCTGCATCGCGGCCGATTGTACCTGCGAACGCAGAGCAGGGCGGTCTGCCTCTATCTCGGCGACAAGCCCCTTAACGTTGAGGCGTCGCGGCCGACTCAATCTGCGACAGCGGTGTCCCAGTTGAGATCCACGCGGTTGTTTAACAGCAACCGGTTGTTGGGGGGAGAACGTGAGTACCCCGCGACGACGCCGGAATGGGACGAGTTCTGGTCGTGGTACGTGTGGTCACTGGGGGCGTTGCTGGCGGGGGCCGTGGTGGGGATGGCTGTGACTCTCACCGTCTGGCTGGTGTCATGGTTGATTAGCCGCTGGCAAGGTTCTGCAAGTGGCGGAATCCAGCCTGTTCCCGTGGCCTCATTGAGTTGGGAAACGATCTGGCGAATCGTGTTCTGGCTGTCGGTCACGCTCTGCGGAGTTTGCGGCAGTGCGATGCTGAATCCGGGCCGCGAGCACTATTTGTTTTCGTGGCCGCTGGCGTTATGGTCGGTCTTTCAGATGACCTTAAACGCGATCAGCTGGAGCGAACGGCAGACGAATCCGCGGCAGGCCCGATGGTGGTCGCGCGGAGCAGGGCTCGGATTGCTGGCCGCAAGCACGCTCTACTTCCATGTGTGTCGCAGTCTGGGGATGTCGATTGAGTGGGCGTACCTGATTGGCTTTTTGCCCGCATTTCCTGTGGCGGCGTTCTGTTCACGCACGTTGTCTCGCCCCGGCCGCTTCTGGCCGATGACCGATCCATTATTGGCGGTGGTATCGTTTTCGGCCTATTTCTGGGCTAGTGCGTGGTTCATGAAGTGGTGGTTAGTCGTGGGAAGCTGACGAGTGGCCCCGATCGATTGCTGCGACTGCTGCTGATGCGACCTATGCCGCATATAAGAACCATCCGGCAATGGTGCAGACGGCGAGCGTCTGGAAGAGATTCCAGTGCAGTTTGAATGTCATGTAGCAGGCTGCAAGGGTGATCCCGAAGGCCGCCACATTGAGCGTTGACCAGTCGGGCCACAGCACGTGCAGCGGACCATAGGTGACTTCGACACTGGTGCGAAACAATGTCTTCAATGCCAGCCAGACGGCAAGGTTTAAGACGACTCCCACGACGGCGGCCGTGATGCTCGACAGAGCCGTCGAGAGCGACTTGTTGTTGCGAAGTGATTCGATATACGGAGCGCCGGCGAAAATGTACATAAAGCAGGGAACGAATGTGACCCAGGTTGTCATCAGCGAAGCCAGGATCCCTCCCCACAACGGGGTCAGCGGCGCCGGTTGTCGATAGGCACCCAGGAATCCGACAAACTGCACGACCATGATCAACGGACCGGGGGTGGTCTCGGCCAGTCCCAGACCATCGAGCATTTCGGGGGCACTCAACCAGCCAAATACCTCGACGGCCTGCTGCGCCACGTATGCCAGGACGGAATAGGCGCCGCCGAACGTGACGACGGCCATCTTGCTGAAGAAGATCCCTTCCTGGAAATAAACGCTGCTGGCCCCGAAGACGCTCCAGCAGACTCCGATCGGGGCAAACCACAGAAGCAGGCAGATCACCGTCACCCGCAAGGCACGCATGGCCGACGGCTGGTAATACGGTTCAGAGACATTGCGGTCGGCAGGTGGAACGGCCGTGGCGTCGGTGGCCGATTTCGTCTGGGGCTTCAGCACGAAGAAGTGGTGCTCACTGTAGCGACCACCAATCCAGCCAATGACACCCGCCGCGATGATCACCAGGGGAAAGGGAATATGAAAGATGAACATGGCGCTGAAGGCGAGTGCGGCCAGCAACACCATCATGCGATTCTTGAGTGCCTTCCTGCTGATCCGCAAGACGGCTTCAATCACAATGGCAATGATGGCGGACTTCAGGCCAAAGAAGACCGATTGCAGCAGCATGGTCTGTTGATAGACCACATAGACAATGCTCAGGGCCATGATCGACAGGCACCCGGGCAAGACAAACAAGATCCCCGCAGTCAGCCCCCCCTTGACCCGATGTAATAACCAGCCGATATACACCGCCAGTTGTTGTGCTTCGGGACCCGGCAACAGCATGCAGTAGTTCAACGCATGCAGAAAGCGCTGCTCGCTGATCCAGCGTTTCTCGTCGACCAGGATGCGATGCATCACCGCAATCTGGGCCGTGGGGCCACCGAAACTCAGTGCGGCGATGCGCAGCCAGACGACGAATGCTTCCCAGTAGGTGACGTGCAGTTCCGCGGATTCGGGAGTGAGGATGGGTTGATCTGCAGCTGCGGGGGGCTGATTCATAAGAAAAGGGCAAAGTTCTGCGGAGCCAGTGTCGTTGATTGCTCCACAATTTAACGCGATTGCGGCAGCGGGCTGAGATAAGATTGGAAGTGTGAAACGTGATTTAGACCGGCAAGTGCGAACGCGCCTCAATCGAGGGCACAATCCACGTCTCGCGACGGTCAAATCGGCAGCTTCACTTTGGCGATCAGCATATCAATCACACGATCGGGGGTCATCCCTTCGGAGTTCGCCTGGAACGTCGTCACGATACGGTGCCGCAGGACGGGATGTGCCACGGACTTAATATCGTCAGTCGTGACATGAAAGCGGCCATTGAGCAAAGCCCGAGCTTTGCCCCCCAGGATGAGATACTGCCCCGCGCGTGGTCCGGCGCCCCAGCTGATGTACTGTTTGACAAAGCTGAAGGCTTCGTCTTCATCCGGGCGTGTGGCGCGGACGAGGTCCCGGGCATAGACGAAGACATGATCAGGCACCGGGACTTTGCGAACGACTTCCTGTAATGCCAGGATCTGGCGTCCTGTCAGGGCGGTTGTCAGCTTGGGCTCTTCGCCGCTGGTTGTCTGTTTCAGAATGCGTAGCTCTTCGGCGGCGGTCGGGTATTTCAACACCAGGTTGAACATGAAGCGATCCAGTTGGGCTTCGGGAAGGGGGTAGGTCCCTTCCTGTTCAATTGGGTTCTGAGTAGCCAGTACGAAGAACGGCTGGGGCAGGCGATACGTATTGGCACCCGCCGTGACGTGGCGCTCCTGCATCGCTTCCAGTAATGCCGCTTGCGTCTTGGGGGGGGTACGGTTGATTTCGTCGGCCAGCAGGATGTTTGTGAAGAGAGGCCCCTGCATAAATTGAAACGACCGACGGCCGGTTTCGGGATCGTCCTGCAGGATGTCGGTCCCGGTGATGTCGGCGGGCATCAGGTCCGGCGTGAACTGAATTCGCCGGAATGACAGCTGGAGAATCTTCGAGATCGTACTGACCAGCAGCGTCTTGGCCAGCCCCGGGACACCCACCAGCAGGCAATGCCCGCGGCAAAACATCGCGACCAGGAGATCGTCGATAATATGGTGCTGACCAATGATGACTTTGGCGATCTCTTCCTGCATGCGGGAATAAGCATTGGCCAGCCCTTTGATGGCTTGTGCTTCGCGTTCCCGCGCTTCGCCTTCGGACTGTACCGGTTCCGGATCTTCCAGTGCGTCTGACATAATCGGGAGTCGTATTTCACGAGCTAGAGGGACGTTGTCGAGAACTGGCAGTGCAGGTCCATCGCGAGCAGTGACCGTGCCGATCGTTTCCATTCTATATCCCACCTTGTCCGAACACACGCATCAGAGGACAATATGGAATCTCAGGCTGGTTTCGAAAGTGCTCCGCAAACGTGCCCGGGTGAGCGGGTTGTGCTGCTTGGGAACTCGGGAGATTACCTGGAACAAGCGGCGACGAAGAGACGGGACAGGTATGTTGCCTGATTGTAAAAATGCGACCGGGAAAGTTGACTGGATATGATGCGACGATTTCCACCTGCCCTGTGGAGCCTGTGTGCCCTGTGGTTCTGCGTTGCCACGACCGGACCGCTCTGGGCGCAGGCCGCGCGTGCCAAACAGCGTCTCCACGAGACCTTGCTGCTGGATATCGATAATTCCGCGACGAAGAAGTTTGCAACGGTCCAGACACATCTGCGCGTCGGACAATTACCGGAAGCGATTGAATTACTGCGCAGCATCAGCGACGCGCACGCGGGAAAGCTGGTCGCCACGACTCCCGGGCGCTACGTCAATGTGCAAAACTATGTTCAGATGCTGGCTGCCGGGTTGCCCCCTGAAGGGCTGCGCATCTATCGCCAGCAGCTCGACCCGGTATTGAAGCCCAGTTTCGAAATTGCCCGCGATACGAACGATGAGACCTTGCTCCTCAAGGTGCTGCAGCAGGGGTATTGTTGCAGCTTTGCGGATGAGGCGCTGCTGCAACTGGGAGACCTCGCCTGGGACTCGGGCGATGTCTGGCGTGCCCGCAGCTGCTGGGCACAGCTGCTTCCCCCGCCGCGTCCGAAGGTCCTGGGCGAACCGGTCAACTGGCTGGCCTATCCCGATACCGATCTCGATCTGGGCTTGATCCTGGCGCGTCTGATCCTCTGCACAATTCAATCCGGTGATCGTCTCGAAGCTCAACGTGAGCTGGCGGGGTTCGCCGAACGCTATCCCAATGCCGAAGGCCATCTGGCCGGGCGTCAGGGGAACCTGTCCCGCATCCTGAAGGAAGTTGCCACCGAAGCTGAATCCTGGCCGGGACCGCTGCAGACGAGTGCCGTCGAAACCTTCGCCGGAAATCCCGAGCGCTATCACATTGACAGCGTGGGAGCCATACCGGGTTCGCTGCGCTGGCAGGCCAGCCTGCGACCGTTCGGCGAAGAGCAGCGACGCGGATTTCAGCCCGGGTCGGTCGGCGGACTGTGCTACTTCCCTGTGGTCTATGGCGATGTCGTTCTCGTCAACGACGACGAGCAGATCTCTGCCTATCGGTTGCAGACGGGGCAGCCGGCATGGCCTGACGAGACCGCCAGCGCGCGGATCTATCTCAACCAGTTTGCCAATCACGAGGCGGCAAACGTGCCTCGTGGAATGGGGGAAGGTCTGGTGGGAAATATTGGCCTGCCACGTTTCACCATGACCGTCGCTGACGGGCGGCTGTATGCCCGCATGGGGTCGGTGCAACCCTATAGCAACGAACGCTCCGGTTTGCTGGTCTGTCTCGATCTGGCGCATGGGGAAGGGAAGCCGGTGTGGGAAACGTACGCGTCCACGATTGAACCGGAAACGGGTGGCTGGAACTTTGAAGGTTCGCCGGTGGTGGTCGGTAGCCGTGTCTATGTGGGTTTGCGACGGTTGCATCCGCAGCCTCAGTCCAACGTTGCCTGCTTCGACAGTTTTACAGGGAAACTGATCTGGAATCGCAAGCTGTGCGTGGGCCAGACCAATCCCAATTTCACGGAGTTCGATGTCAATCAGCATTTGCTGACATGGGGTGAAGGAACACTCTACTACACGACGCACATGGGGGCCGTCGCAGCGATTGATCCACGGGGCGGGGCCATCAAGTGGATCGTGTCGTACCCGCGCGTCGACGACACCAAGTTGCGGCATGAATTTGCCGCACGTCTGCAGCGGGGGCCGCTGCCCGCCATGTTTGCCGATGGCACGCTGTACGTGGCTCCGATTGATTCCGATGAATTGATGGCGTTCGATGCCGAGACCGGTTTGTTGAAATGGAAACGCACTTTTAATAGTCCCATTCAGGCGCTGCTGGGCGTGGCCAAAGGCATGGTTTTTGCCTCGGGAGCCGAATTATGGGGAGTCGCTACCGAATCGGGACGAGTCTTATGGAAGATCGGTGATCCCGACCCGGAATCGCATGGCTTCGGCCGCGGACTGCTGGTGGACGATACGATTTACTGGCCCACTCACGAAGAGATATTTGTGGTTGATCAGGGGACCGGTGCCATCCAGCAGCGTCTGCCCTTATTCGCAGTACATGGTCAATACGGAGGCAATTTGTTGCTGGTGGAGAATCATCTGCTGGTTGCGCAGCCGAATCGCCTGGCGGTCTTCTCGGATCAGGGACCCGCCCCGCAACGCTCGAAGAATCTCAAGCCGCAGTATACTCGGCATGAAACCCCCGCAGCGCGAGCCTGGGCCTTGGCCCGGGGGGCCGTGGAAGTTCAAGATTGGGGCCGGGCCGCCGATCAATTTCATGTGGCCCGTCAGGTGGCACGCCCGGGTGATGAATGGATGGGGCGACCGCTGGCAGCGGAAGCGGCCGACCGCGAGCTTGACGCACGACTGCGGCAGGCATGGCAGCTGACTCAGACAGATCCGACGGCCGCTCCGACCGTGTTGAACGAAACTCTCGATGCCATTGCCAAAAAAGAACGCCCAGACCTTCAACTGTCTGGCTCGCACTCGGCGCGACAGGTCTGTTCGGAGCTGTCCCTGCCTCGTTCCGCTTCCAACCAAATGGTTACCTGGTTGAGTGCCCAACTCGCCGGCAGGACCGAAGCGAGATCCTCGGCAAACGGTACCAGCCCAGTTCCAGAGCTGGTGCGAACGACTGAATACCATGATGTCTATCAACGCATCGTCACCTGCCAGAGTGCACCCGTCATAGACGAGTCGGCGATTGCCCAGGCGCTCGACGGAGCGGAGAAGCTGCTTAATAGCAATCCGGACGAAGCGTTGCGCCGCTGGCGGGGGCTGGCAGCCAGCGTGCAGACCAATGAGGAGCGAGTACGCATCTGGAGTGGGATCGCGCGCAGCTTGGAGTTGCAGCAAGCCTGGGCTGCTGCGGCGTCGGCCTGGAAGGCAGCCGCACTGGCTGGCTCGGCCAATCAACTGGTCACCGATGGAGATCGGCAAGTCCGGATTGGCGAACTGGTTCGTGAGCGATTCGAACAACCCGAGTACGCCGCCCAGGAGGTACTGACTGGCAGTGATCGCTTTCCGTGGCCGCTGCGGAGACGCTGGGAACGGGCCTGCGGAGCGGCCAGCGATGCCATCTATCCGGCGGGAATTCCACCCTCTGTTGCTTCCGCCTGCGTCCTGGTCAATCGGCCGCCGTTGACCTGTCTCAACCTGGCTGACGGAGCGACGCGGTGGCAACTGGAACTGTCTCATCCCGTAACCTGGGCTGGATTCGCAGCGGAAAATCTGATTCTGGCGACAGGGTTCGAAGTCCGGTCCGTCTCGGTGGCGACGGGTGAGACGATCTGGCGGCACCGGTTGCAGTTTCGGGCTGAAGATGTCGATCGAGCCTCTCATCAATTGATCGCGGTCCGGATTGATTTGGCGGAGAAAACGTTTGGCGGCCCAGTCCCCCGCGCCCTGCTTGCTGCGGACGGCCCGCTGCACGAATTTGCACTCCTGGGCGACACGTTGCTCGCCCGCCAGGGCACTCGCGGCATCCTGGCGTGGGATGCCATTCATGGCCGCCTCGCGTGGCAGCTGACCGCGACACGTGGACTATCTCCGGGGTGGGGTCTGACGTCGCAGCATGTCGTCATCGGACAACTGGCCCCCGATAATCTTGTCGTGCTGGATCGCAGGAACGGATCCGAAGTGGCTCGTTTTCCCACGGATTCTGCCAGCTGGATCCGGCCTCCCACGATGCGTGAAAATGACACCCTGGTGACCGTCGGCCCGCTGGGACGGATCGAATCGTGGTCGACGCCCGGCCCTGCCTGGCAGACCGATGAAGGGCCTCGAGCGTGGGTGTGGCAGGACGGGATTTCCCACTCTAATTCTTATCCCGAAGTCTTAAGTTCCGGCAGTATCAGCCTCATCTTAATGGATGGTAGAACGTTGATCGCCGTTGATTCTCTGCAGGGAAATACCCTGTGGAAATCGCATTTGGGGTCGGCTCTGATTGACGATGCGCGGTCCGCGATTCACTGTGCCGATCAACGCATCTATGTGGCCGCTGACGGCATCTTGCGAGCCTTGGGATTGCTCGACGGCAGCCTTATCTGGGAACGCTATATTGGTACTCCGAATCTGGCCTGGAGGATTCAGGAACGGGGCACTACGCTCATGGTATATCCCGATCGAACAGGGCCAGCGGATGCCGACGCCAGAATTACCATCTGCGATTCTGCGACGGGGGCGTATCTGCAGCGTCTGGCTTTGCCTCCCGATCAACCACACGTCCAGGTCTTTGCCACGTCGCACACCACGCTGGTGGCGTGCGGCGGGACATTAACCGGACTGGCAAAATAGAGCAGGCCGACAGGGCCTACGAATCGGTCCGCACCTGCACCTGCAAGGCACTCAGCATCCGGGTCAAAGCCCGTTCTTTGCGATCGATAAACAACACGTTGTCGAGCACGATGGCCCGCGGTTCGTTGCTGGGGGTCAGCACCAGTCTCCCCGAGCGGAGCAGCAGGTATTCAAAGACATCGTTGATTTCCTTGGAAATCCGCAAGTTCGGGGCCGGAAACCGTTCGAGGTCACTCCACAGACCATGGTGGTGCAGCAATTCGTTCGGCCGGGCTTCCCAGTAATCAAACTGCAGATTGAACACGACGACCAGGTAAATGACTCCCAGGATAAAGCTGAAGAGATGGTAGAACGTTGAGTTGGCGAAGGGGTGTATCTTTTCAAAAAACGACCGCAGTATCCCCGCCCACTCGGGACGAAACTGGAAGGTCAGGAACATGCCCAGCACACAGGCCGCAATAAAGAAGAACAGCGTCAGCGACGTCGTCCGCGGGAAGTCGAAGCTGAAGACAACGAGGTTCATGGCGAAGATGCCGAGGAACAACGATGTCAGAACGTGCGAAGTCGCGTTTTGCGCGTCACCCTGGAAACTCAGAATGATCCCTGCGATCAGACTCATCAGGAACGTCGGGTACAGGAAAATGATCTTCGGATAGGACACGAGAAAAATCCGTGCCGGCACTTCGTCTCGCGTGTGCGGCTTGGCCCCCAGCGTCTTCGCGGGATCGGTGGAATCTGCGGGTGTCGTACTCATGAGTCAGGAAACTCCCAAGGTTTGGTCCAATGCCTTCCGCGGGGTCGCGTTTCTTGAAGATGCACATCCAAGAACACAACGGGATATCGCAGAGAGTGAAGTCGTCAATGAATCGGTCTATGCCGCCGCTGCAACCGAACGGTCGCACGGCATGCTGATGAGAACGCTTTCAGTCGCCACATGGATCACTGTCGACGCCTCAATTCTGAACAGTCGCAGCAGTTTACCAAGAAGAAGTCGTGCTCGCGATACAAGCTCGCAGCGCCAGCCCGTGCAATCCGCAGCCCCTGTATTATTCGGTCCTTACAATGACTCCCGTCGACTCAGCCCCAGGGCACTCCGGTAGCTGGACAAGACTTGCGCGGCGCCGAACTTCTTCAGAATCTCTTTCCATTCGGTGGCCACTGCGTTCAATGCATCCGTCGGAGATTGACCACTTTCCAGGCAGGACGTTAAGCCTTTGGTCAAAGATGCCCGAAATTCCACGTGACCCAGCACTGGTAACTCACTGGCCTGTTGCCGGTCACGCAGGCTCTTGCCGACCGCTGCAACATACTTGCCCGCCTCCGCAGGCGACAGCTCTTTACCGACCCATTGTGCGGCATCCGGCGTTTGACTTTCGCGACACAGCGACTTCACGCCCGGGGGGAAGGCGGTGCCTTCATCCAGCAGAAGTGCCGCCAGCAGGTTCAATGCAGCCCCGACCTGTTCGGGTTTGGTGCTGCTCGGCACCCCGGCACACAATCCGGAGAAACCAGTCAAGGTCACGAAATTGGTCGCCTGATTCTCCCGTGAGGTCCATGCATTGGATGTCGTGTCGTAAACCTGGGCCGCTCCCGGCAGGCGACAGAGACCAATGGCCACGGCTTCCGCTCGCGTGACTGCCGCAGTCCCTTTGTCTGCGGACGGAGTTGTCGCGGCCAGGTTGAAGCTCCCCGCGGCCGGGCCAGATTCCAACCCGATCGCCAGGGCCGATTGACCCGAGACGATCAGGTTGCGACAGGTCACGGGATCGTATTTCAGGACCTCCGGCGCGAGTTTCTTCAGCGCCGCCTGGGCTCCCTCGAGAGCTTTGACAAATCCCGGCGAGGCGATAAACGGCTGGCCGTCTTCGACATTGAAGTAAATCGAATACTGCCCCGAGTTCTTCACGTAAGGGATGGCCCGTGCCAGAAACATCGTCGCGCGAAACTCGGGTGACCACGGCTCAACGGCCGTCAGACCGGGTGCCCAGGTCTCCAGCTGATCGAGCAGCGTCTGGTAGTCGTCCCACGTTTCAGGCGGCTTAAGCCCGGCCTTTTCCAGCAGATCGGAGCGATAGTAGCAAACCAGAACCGGCGCACCGATCGGTGCGAGCCCCGGGCCCACATCGATTTGCGCCTGTTTTTCTCGCAGTCCCTGGAACAGGTCATCCCAGTCCAGTTTCGACTCGACCAGCGAATCCGGGGGGAATGCCAGCAGTTGCCTGTTCGCCAGCAATTCGCCGCGTCGCGTCCAGGGAAACAGGATCAACTGCGGTACCGCGTCGGCTTTCAATAACGGACCCCCACTGTCCGTCATGTCGACTTCCACGAGTTCCGCCCGGGCACCCGTCCGTGCCCCCCATTCTTCCAGTTGCACTTCCCACAGGTCTTTAAAGCCCCAACCCTGGGGCACGGCAACTCGAATTGTCTGGCCCTGAAAGGGGAGGGCGTTCTCTGCTTTCTCCGTCGCGGGCTGCTGGCAACCAGCCAGGTTCAGCAACGTGCCGATGATCAGAACACAAGCCGCGGTGCGGGTCATAGCTCTCACAATGTGATTTCCAGTCAGTAACATCACCAGAATCCCTCAGGGGCAGACTCAAGGGAAGTACGCCAGAATCAAGTTGAATGTGGGATCAGGCTAAGTACTCTGTCAAAGCTAAGCAGTGGGGTGCCACTGGCTCGGCCAGTGCTGATTGCGTGTCGAATGACGCCCGGCACTGGCGGAGCCAGTGGCACCCAATCTCAAAATTCAACGTTAACAGAGCACCAAGTTGCCATCATTGGTGATCCTGAATCCGCAGATCCTGGTGGTGAACTTTCCGCACCTGGCTCACGAGAGGGGCATGCTCCCTCCCATGAACGTCGTATCAAGCGACTAATGCCAGTTCGTTTCCATAAAACATCGCACAGACGCTGGCGGGATTTGCGAACTATGCCAGCGGCGAGCGGTGGAAATGGACGTGCTTCCAGGCTCCACCTTTGCGTTCCCAGATACGGGTTTCTTCCGCGGCGCCGGTTTGTGCGCTGCCGTTGGCATCCACGTATTGCGTCAAGCGGATGTATGCCAGAACGGCAACGTCACCGACCACGCGGGCGTTGACGGAACACATCGTGACGTTCTTCTTGCAGTTGGCAACAGGGGCTTCCGGGAAGTAGTACTTGTGGAACGGAAGTCCCGCGACCAGCTGACCGCGCGCTTCGGGTTCGAAACACGTGATCGCCGGATCACACAATTGAACGTAGGTGGCCCAATCGCCAGAGACGATGGAATTCAGCAACTTCTGATTCAAAGCCAGCACTTCTGCTGCCAGGTCGGACATGGTCATTCCCATTCAATGGACGTCAAATGAATTTCACCAGCCAGACAGCTGGCATTTTTTCAGGCCCCTGAGCCGGTGAAAACGGATATGCCGTGCCGTGCGAAAGGACTGTGCCTGGCAAGCCAATGGCCCCCGCCAATACAGGCGAGCTTGTTTCTGACAGACATCACACGGTACACGGCGTCAGGGCACAAGGTAGCGAGTGCCCCGCGAAGGGTCTACTTAAAGTTGTTGAAAAAGTTCTGCAGCGACTCATCCGACGAATCGTCCTCGGCCACGGCTGCGTCTTCGGCAGCTGGCAAGTCGAAGGTCAGAGCTTCACCCACAACTGCTTCTTCCATCACCACCTCTTCATAGACCACATTCGATTCAGGTTCGGCGGCGACTTCTGGCTCGGGTTCTGGATCTGGTACCGGCGCCTTCTTCTTGCCCCACCCGAACATCTGCAGCAGGCCCTTTTTGGCCGGCTTGTTCCCTTCGGTTTTGGGAGCTTCGGCCTGCACCGGCTCGGACATCAACGGCATCTCCGGGGCCGATTCGACGACGACATCCGATCCGCTGGCTGCGAAGATTCCAAAATTGAATGCACCGGAATCTTCTTCTTCGGCCGGTGCCGGAACTTCGACCGCAGGGGCGAAAAACTGAGGAGCCACTGGAGGCGGTGGAGCGACGGCGGCCGGTACGGATGGCGGAGAGACCGCGGGTGCCGGCGCGACGGACGGCACCTGAGGGGTGCTCAAGGGAGTTGCCGCAACCACGGCTGGGACGGGTGCGGCAAACTGCACCTGCGGCATCACCTGCGGAGCGATGGGGGCCGGAATCGGAACCCCGGCCGCGGCGACCGGGGCGGCGGCTGGCGGAGAGTACTGCGGGACCGGTTGTGAAGGAACCTGTTGCGCAGGGATGACGACCATCGGGGGAAATGGGGTCTGGCCATCAGGCGGAAGCACGTGCAACGTTTCCACTTGGACCTGGGGTTGTTGCTGCAGCACGGGGGCTGCCGTGACTGGTACCGCGGGTGCGACGGCAGGTGCGGCTGCGGCCACGACCGGTACCCCGGGCAAGTCGTACTCGACCGTGAATTGCAGCGGGCCCAGCATGACCCGGGTTCCCGGAGTCAGGGGAATCTCGACTTCAGGCGGGACCTGCCGACCGTTCACGAACGTTCCGTTAGCGCTCCCTAAATCTTTGATCGCGACCACTGTATCGCGAATCACGATTTGACAGTGCCGTCGACTGATCTGATTCGAAGCGACTTTCAGCTGGCACTCCGGACTTCGTCCAATCACGGTGTCCGATTGAATTCGGACCTTCCGCACATTGGATTTGCCGTTCGCAATTCTGAGCAACACCTGCATATAGGACTCAATTGGTCAGCAGCTCTGACGGGTATTTCGCATCCATTCCCTCACTGGTCGGGAAAGCCCCAGTCACTTCGTCGATCAGTCACTCTCGAGTGATCAGATTCTGATCTGTCTGGAAGTCTTCACCGTTGACTGCGAGCACCCCGGAGGTCAAACGAAAAACAGCGTCCGGTATGCGCAGACATTCATCCGATAATCATCTTAAACCGTTTACTTGTCGATACTCAAATGCAAATTCAAGAATATGTCGGAATCTGGACCAGGCAGGGGATTCCCACCCGGCAGGACTGAAGCCAAGAACACTCGTGTTGTGGGGGCGGATTCAAGCTCAACTAAGGCTCAATCACACAGACAGCAATCGCAGTTGTCGATGCATTCTCTGGATGGTTCACCGTCAATTCTGACGTGAAATGTCGTCGATCACAGCATGTCGCGGCCTGTCGCCAATCAAGATGCGGATATCCGAACAAGAGTTGTCGCTTTAATTCGCCTGGCCGCGATGCCAGATCGAGACCAGTGCCTGCCGATCCAGACATCGGGGATCGAAATCGCACGAGTTACGAGTGCGTTGTCAACGTTTGATCCTGGGATGGGGTGCCACAGGCTCGGCCCGTGCCGCGTGCCATTTGACT
>CAZQUW010000151.1:0-4060 GCA_964596215.1 uncultured Planctomicrobium sp.
AGAACGACTTCCATGACCCAGATGTCGGGCTGTCGTAAGCGTTCTTCTGCAGTCGCCAGAGCCGGCACACGCCTTTCAATTCCCGGGGCCGGGGCACCATATCCCACAGAGCCAATAGTCGGTAACCACAGAGCCGATGAAGCCACCAGCGATGACTTCAAAAATTCGCGGCGTGGCATCTCGGACATGGGAACTCTCCAGTGGAATTGTCTTCAACCCGGCATTCTGCGGCGGCTGGCTGTGAATCGTGTCTGTCACCAAACCCAATTAGACCACGCTTTTTGGACACGTCAAGCCGTTTCGGCGCAAGTTGTTGCGTCAGTTCAGGGAATCACTGTCCGCTGGCGGGACGGTACTACCTGCACGGGGCTCAGCGCGCAATATCTCTACGCAGGAGACTCGGCTAGCATCGACAAATTTCTGTGCTCAGCTTAAGAATTCGCCATTCTGCCGGAGAAGCAGCAGGAAACGGTCAGGCGCGAAAGTTAAAGTTATGGACGCCGTCCGCGCAAGATCGGGGCGAGTTCCTCGACGAAGTCGTTGGCATCTTTGAATTCGCGATAAACCGAGGCAAATCGAACATACGCCACGTGATCCACATCGGCCAGGCGATCGCAGACTTGCTCGCCGATATAGCGTGACGGCACTTCGCGGTCGAAATTCTGATACACGTCGGCTTCCACCGCGGCCAGAACTAGTTCGATCCGCTCGGCATTGATCGGCCGTTTGTAGCAGGCTTTTTCCAGGCCTTTGCGAATTTTTTCGCGATCGAAAGGGACGCGCGTACCATCCTTTTTGACGACCTTGATCGGAGACTCTTCGATGGTCTCGTAGGTCGTGTAGCGGCGCATGCATTTCAGGCACTCGCGCCGACGGCGAATGACAAAATCGTCGCTGGTGCGGGTCTCGACGACTTTCGTTTCATCGTGTCGGCAAAACGGACACAACATGGTGTCTCCCCCCTCTTCCCTTCGGGAGTCTATTGCCTACGAAAATTCCTGATAGAGCGCCCTGGAGTCGCAAATCGCCGCAGCGAGAAGCAGTTCCACCAGCCGTCAAAATCGGCAGTTTCGGCGAGATCGCTCTCAGTCACACCATATAACTTACAAATGCAATTCCCCGTTGACTAGCCCGAAACTCCTTAAATTCACAAGAGATGTGTCAAATGGTATCGAAATGGTCGCCGCAAATGTGTGTGCTACTGCGATCAGCCTGATGGAGCCAGCTACGTCAGGAAACGTAGGCTGGCAATGATTGGCATCCCGGCGGTGAAGATCTTCCGTCTGTCAGGCGTTCGGCACACGACAAGGTGGTGAAGTGGTGATCGACTTCTCGCTGTCCAGCCAACTGCATCCGCCTGATGCGAGAGTGGGGGTCTGACAAACAACCACAAAAACGAAGAAACCGGCCGGGTGCGACATGGAACCTGGCCGGTCTCGTTTATTTTGGGGGACATGTTCGACTGATCGCCCCGTCGGTCTAAGGGGCAGGCTAAATCGCCTGTGTCGCCGTTTGATGCAGCAGGACGCTGTATACCACGACCGTGCCCACGATGGCCGTACCGGCGAACAAGACTTTCCGTCCTAACTGCAGGTTTTCGCGAGCAATAATCTGGCAGATCAGCGCGACAAATGCCACGACTGCCATTTTGAAATACAATAGACCTTTAATGCCCCAGTGATTGATGAAGAACAGGGCGATGGGATTCGATTCGACAAATTGGACTTCTTGATGTTGCAGCATGATGTACGTCATCATGAAATCCAGGGCACTCGCCAGGACAAACCAGGCAGTCTCTGTTTCCAGCGGCAACTTATGATGCCGGGCCACATCCCAGCACGACGTGCTGATCCTTTTCAACGCTTCCATGACGTTGCTTTCCCCCTGGTTTTAGGGCGACGATGAAATGAATTGAATAACGGATTTCAACTCGCTGCCGCGAACGCGGTGAGACGGCTGATACGAGAACATTTGTCTGATCGACCCGAATGAGGGCGTCTTCATCAAATTTTCATATCAACGAATTCTATATTTGTCCAATTGCCCGTCCAGAGGATTTTCAACCGTTATCTACGAATTAACACAACCCGTCCAAATTGAGATCTGATATGAGTTTGAGTGGCTATCTGTTGGTTACTGAATGAAATTGAGAGTCAGTCTCAGTTGTGGCGTTCGATCTGTCTGCACGGGGATTTTCCAGGCCATCCATGCGTCAGACCCATTCCGGACGGCGGTGATTTGCTCAATCCGATCCGCCCTGGCCTGCTCCCGGCTGTTTCCGGCAGACTTTATATAAACTGGTTTGGAGCGGATTCGGGTTGGAACAACGCCAGCGATTCGGCATAATCACACAGAGGTCGTTGTTGATGTGTTTGAGTTCGGGCCGTAAGTCGATCGAAAATCTCTCCGGAGTTGAAGATGCTGCAGATATCCGCTGGGACCGATGAACGACGGTTGGGAGTTCCGCGACGCAGCGTGCTGAAATTGGGAGCTCTGACCCTGGCAGGGCTGACGGGCACCGACCTCACGGTACCGGGTGTCGCCCGCGCGGCAGGTGATCGCTCGATCAAGACGTCGGTCATTCTGTTGTGGATGGCAGGCGGACCGTCGCACATCGACACGTACGACATGAAACCGGACGCGCCGGCTGAAGTCCGCGGCCCGTTCAGTCCGATTTCGACCAACTTGCCCGGCTTAAACGTCTGTGATCTGATGCCGCGGCATGCAGCAATTGCCGATAAGTTAACGGTGATCCGGTCGCTGCATCATACGCTGTCAGTTCACGATGATGCGTCCCACTGGCTCCAGACGGGTTATCCCTTGTTGCAGGCTCGGGAGCGCGGTCAGCAGCAACCTTGCCAGGGGGCCGTCGTCGCCAAGTTGCGGGGGGCTTGTGAACCGGGTGTTCCGCCCTATGCCTGCGTGCCCGAAGACTATCGCTCGCACATGGGTTTCTATCAGGCGGCGACCTATCTTGGCAGTCGCTACAACGCCGTGAATGCTGGCGGCGATCCGGCGATCGGCAAGTATCGACCGCCTGAATTTCAGTTACCGACGGAAGTCAACCTGGCGCGTTTTTCCGGGCGTCGAGACCTCTTGCGAACCTTTGACGCGACGTCTCGTCAGTTGGAATCCGCCGGGGCGCTCGAATCGATGGACGAGAATCAGCGGCAAGCCTTTGATCTGATCGCCGGCAGTCGCGCACGGGAGATTTTCGATATCACTCGCGAGACTGATACGATGCGAGATCGCTATGGCCGCCACGGTTGGGGGCAGTCGACCTTGATGGCTCGCCGCCTGGTGGAGGCGGGGGCCACGTTCGTCACCGTAAATCTGTATGAGAAAGACGTCGACTGGTGGGACGATCACTATGTGATTGAGAAAAATCTCCGCAAGCGTCTCCCCATTTATGATCAGGCCCTGTCAGCATTAATCGAAGACCTGCACCAACGGGGCTTGAACGAACGCGTGCTGGTCGTCGCCTGTGGCGAGTTTGGTCGCAGCCCACGGATCGATACCCACGCCGGACGCGGCCATTGGTGCCGCGCAATGCACGCGGTCCTCAGCGGCGGCGGCATTCGTCCCGGGCAGATTATCGGGTCGACGACCTCCAACGGCGGTGAACCAGAAGACCGCCCGCTCGGTCCGGGCGATCTTCTGGCCAGTATCTACAAGGTCCTCGGGATCGATCACGATACTTATCTGCCCGATCGGCAGAACCGGCCAGCACGACTGGTGGAACATGGCGAGCCAATCGACGAGCTATTCGCCTAGCGGGATGGCTGCTCCCACTCCTGGCGTCGCAGACTCCAAGTTCGGCAAATACTCCCGCTACAGCAAGGCGGGCAGCATGCGATCGATACGCTCGGTGACCTTATAATTCTTTCACGCGAACGTTGCGGAAACGAACCTTGGCTCCCTTGGGCCAGCCGTACGCGCCGCCATGCACCTGGAAGGCGATGTGTCCCTTGTCCTGCAGGACATTCTCGAACTTCTTGTCACTGGTGTATTCGGTAATTTGAGTCCCGTTGATCCACGTCGTAATCGTGGGGGGATTGCC
>CAZQUW010000151.1:4160-15654 GCA_964596215.1 uncultured Planctomicrobium sp.
GCGCCATCCTCGACGACCCACTTCCCGCCTGTGCCGTGACCGATCTTTTCGGGATTTTTATGCCAGCCGGTGAGGTCCTTGCCGTTATAGATGACCGTAAATCCCGGCTCAACCTGGGCGTCTTCACCGGCAGCGGGTGAGATCACCGGGATGAACAATGAGCCCCAGGCCATCAAGCCACAACAGACCACGAGAGGGAACCGAGAGAGCATCTGGTATTTCCTTCACAGCAAGAGTTTTCTCGGAGCGTCGAGAGTCCAACGCCTGAGTCGCTATCTTACGACCTCGACACCGAATGTAAAAGGAGCCTGTCATGAGGGGCGGGGGCGACTTACAACCGGGTGCGAACGCTGAATTGCAGCAATTCTCCTCGGGTGTCGACTCGCATGCAGGCGGAACGATGACCGCGAGGATCTCACACATGCAAAAGTCTGCATTAGTGATAATTCGCGAAGATCAGCGCTCCGGTTTGGGATTTCAATGAGATTGTCGAGTTTTTAATGAGATCCCGTTTCCGTGGTGTAGCTGGTTGGTTTCACATGTTGGTACAATTTCAGCTTCTGACAAAGGGCCGCGCTCTAGTGCCTGTCGACGAATTCACTACCAATTACAGCATGCAATCAGGTGCTGGAGACTTCTATGGCTGGGGGTTGTATGCCTTGCGGTCCGTTGCGAATCGGAATCCACCACGCCGTGGTTTGGGCGAGCCTTGTCAGTTGGGGATGGAACTCAATGCACAGCGACACGCCACCTGCACTATTCGCGGCTGATTCACTGGCACCGAGAACAAAAACGGTTGAAGTTGTCGACGAGATCCATGGCGAAAAAATTGCTGACCCCTATCGCTGGCTGGAAGAGGGGCAGTCACCGGAGACGCGTGGATGGATCGAAGCTCAGAATCGGCGAACGACCGAGGTCCTGGGAAAATTCCCGGGGCGCAAGGCCTTGGCCAAGCGGGCGGAAGAGCTGTTGAAGGTTGATACCATCGGCATTCCCAAAGTACGCGGGGAACGCTACTTCTTTTCCAAACGCTCTGCCCATCAAGATTTGCCGGTGATCTGTCTCCGCGTGGGTTTGGAAGGCCGGGACGAAGTCCTGCTCGATCCACATCCGGCCAGTCCGGAACATACCACGACCTACAGCCTGCTGGACATTTCGCATGACGGACAACTGGTTGTCTATGGGGTCCGCGTGGGGGGGGAAGATGAAATCGCCGTGCGGTTCTTTGATGTCGAAACCAGGAAGGACTTGCCGTTTGAGCTGCCGCGGGCTCGTTATTTTGGAATGTCACTGACTCCTGATAAGCAAACGCTGTTCTATACCGTTCACGCAAAAGCGGGTTCGCGAGTTTATCGCCATTCGCTGGCGGCTGAGGCGAAGCCGGAGCTGATTTTTGGGGATGGTTATGAGCCACTGGTGGGAATCAGTCCCAGCCTGTCGCATGACGGACAGTATCTGCTGCTGCATGTGTGGTACGGTTCAGCGGGTTCGAAGACGGATGTCTATTATCAGAACCTGAAGGACAAGTCACCGATTCGTCCGCTGGTCAACGATATTGAAGCCCGGTTCGAAGCCGGGGCGGTCGGCAACGATCTCTTCCTGCAGACGAACTGGAAGGCACCGCACGGACGAATTTTGCGTGTTGATCTCCATCATCCGGAACGCGAACACTGGAAGGAAATCGTGCCCGCCAGTGCCGCGGTCATCGAGGGGTTTTCTCTGGTCGGTGGTCAGCTTTACGTTCAGCTGCTGGACCAGGTCCGGTCGCGGGTGACGGTCTACGATCCCCAGGGCAAGCCGCTGCGTGAGATCCAGTTTCCAGCTCTCGGAACGGTCAGCAGTATCGGTGGCAGTTGGGATCAGCCCGAGGCGTTTTTCTCATTCAGCACCTATCACATTCCGCCGACGATTTATCGCGAAGAGACCGCCACCGGTAAGCAGTTCGTGTGGGCCAGGCCGGAGATTCCCGTCGACAGCGACAAGTTCGAAGTTCGGCAGGTGTGGTTCACATCGAAAGATGGAACCAAGGTGCCGATGTTTCTGGTGCATAAAAAAGACTTGCTCCGCGACAGTCAGAACCCGACCATCCTGTACGGTTACGGCGGCTTCAACATCAGCCTGACGCCGTCGTTTTCCGCCAAGGCGGTCCAATGGTGCGAACTGGGGGGCGTCTATGCGGTAGCCAATTTGCGAGGTGGTGGTGAGTTCGGTGAAGAGTGGCATAAGGCCGGCATGTGCGAACACAAGCAGAATGTCTTCGACGATTTCTACGCCGCGACGGAGTGGTTGATCAAGGAAAATTATACGTCACCACTGAAGCTGGCCATCGACGGCCGCAGCAATGGGGGCCTGCTGGTGGGCACGGCGATGACCCAGCGCCCGGAATTGTTTCGCGCAGTCGTTTGCGGTTATCCCCTGCTTGACATGGTGCGGTTTCACAAGTTTCTGGTCGCCCGCTTCTGGATTCCCGAGTATGGCTGCTCCGACGATCCGTTGCAGTTCAAGGTGCTCAAGGCGTATTCGCCGTACCATCAAGTCAAACCGGGAACCAGGTATCCCGCCGCGCTGTTTATTACGGGGGATGCCGATACCCGGGTGGACCCGCTGCATGCCCGTAAGATGGCTGCTTTACTGCAATCGGCAACGGGCTCTGAGCGACCGATCCTGCTGCGTTACGACACGAAACTGGGACACACGGGCGCCCGCCCCGTCAGTCATACGATTGACGATATTACCAATGAATTAAGTTTTCTGTGTCAGGAGCTGGGGGTCTCGACCTGTGCGGTCAGTGCCGGCGAACGCCTGCACTCGTTGCTCGATCGCGAGTGGCAATGGCAGTTGCGCGAGTACCCGACCTATGCGACCTATCTCGGAGATCAGCGGTATAACCATCTGTGGCCTGATTTCAGCCAGGCGGCCCTGGATCGCCGTGTGCAACACGCTCGCGATGTGCTGCACGAATTGAGCGGCTTTCGATCTGCAGAATTGAATCCTGAGGATCGACTGAATCTCAAGTTGTTTCGCAAGCAGGTGGAACTGGAGATCGAAGAATTTCAGTTTCGCTGGTATCTGGTGCCGTTGACACAGAGGGAAGGGATTCAAGATGAAAGTACGCTGGCTGATGTCATCAACTTCGACACGGTTAAGGACTATGAAGACTGGATCTCACGGCTGACGGCCTTTCCGCAGTATCTGAATCAAACCATGGCTTTGATGCGCGAAGGGATCAATTCGAAGATCATTCAACCGCGGATCGTCATGGAACGAGTGCCGGCGCAGATCAGGCAGCAGATCGTGGAGAATCCGGAGCAGAGTTTCTACTTCAAGCCATTTCGACAGTTTCCCGAGTCAATTCCCGCTGCCGAGCAAGCCCGTCTCCGCGCGGCGGGCAAGCAGGCAATCGCAGCGCACATCATACCGGCTTATCGGGAGTTCCTGACGTTCTTCAACAAGGAGTATCTCCCCGCGTGTCATCCGCAGGTGGGGGTCTGGCAAGTTCCTGACGGGGACAAGCTGTATGCCTTCAGATCGCGCCAATTCACCACCACGAATCTGACGCCGCAGGAAATCCATGAGATTGGTCTGAAAGAGGTCGCCCGCATCCGTGCCGAGATGGAACGCATCATCCAGCAGGTCGGTTTTCAGGGGACTTTTGCCGAATTTCTGACTTACCTGCGGACTGAGAAAAAGTTCTATTGCGCGACTGAAGCGGACCTGTTCGCCGAGTACCAGGCCGTCTGCAAAAAAATCGATCCGGAGTTGAGCAAGCTCTTTCGTCACTTGCCCAAGACCCCCTACGACATTCAAGCCATTCCCGCACATATGGCTCCCGATACGACGACGGCCTATTACCGGCCGCCGGCTGCTGACGGGAGTCGACCGGGGACCTACTTCGTGAACCTGTATAAGCCCGAAGTGCGGCCGAAGTATGAAATGGAAGCGCTGTCGCTGCACGAGGCGGTCCCCGGTCACCATCTGCAGATTGCGATTGCGACCGAACTGCAAGGCGTGCCGACGTTCCGCAGGTTTGCCAGCTTTACGTCGTATGTTGAAGGCTGGGCGCTGTACAGTGAAGGATTGGGGAGCGACCTGGGACTCTACAAAGATCCGTACTCAAAATTCGGGCAATTGACCTACGAGATGTGGCGCGCCGTCAGGCTGGTGGTCGACACCGGCATCCACCAGTTCCAGTGGGATCGGCAGCGGGCGATTGATTATTTCCTGTTGCATACGGCGAAGACCGAACACGATATCACGAATGAAGTCGATCGCTATATCGCCTGGCCCGGACAGGCATTGGCTTACAAGATCGGTCAATTGAAGATTTCCGCATTACGAGCACGCGCCGAGCAGGAACTCGGGCCCAAATTCGACGTGCGCGCATTTCATGAGGCTGTGCTCAATCAGGGAGCCGTCCCGCTGGATGTCCTGGAAGAGATCGTCAACGACTGGATCGCCAGCGAGAAACTTCGCCCCTGAACCGCTTAAAAACTCGTGGGACGGGACTCCAGGCCGGTCAGTATCCGTCTCTATCAAAGGGTCGCCGCTTCGCTCTGGCGACTCACGCGCAGCATGACTCTGCGTGAATCGGATGGTTACAAGCTCTGACGAGTTTGGAGACCCGTTTCACAATGGTTTGGGGCGTTCATCGGGAATTTGACATGTGACCGCCGTGACCTATGCTTCAACGCATGCGATCTGTTTGCGCCTGATGTTCAGGCGACATACCGTCCTGATCGCAGAAAACAAGGCCGTTGCGATGTTGGATTCCCTTACTGCTGCTGAAGTTACAGAAACGCCCCCGCCGTTGCATCTGTCGCCTCAGAGTCAGGCTCCGATTCAGGCACACCCGCGCTATCAGGCCACCCATTGGACTCGCCGGTTGAACGATGCGGTGGGGACCGCCCTGCAAAAATTGAAGCTGCCGCACCGTCCGCTGGAAGGTGCCGGGCGCTCGGGCGCGGAAGCATCTCCTGCCGCCGTAAGTTCAGAGCATTCCGCAGCGACCAGCCAACCCGAGATGCTGCTGCAGGCTCTGGCATTTGAAAACCTGCAACAGCCAGATGCCCCGGCTGTGTTATCCGAATTGGATCGCCGGGGCTTTCCGCGGCGTTCCAGTGAGTGCTCTGTGGCCGTACTGGAGCGGTCTCAAACCCACGAATTGACTCCGCAGGAGATCGACCGGTGGCTCGCAGCCGGTGGCACAGCGGGCAAGGTGCTGGATATCAGCCAAACGGGCCTATGCCTGCAGTGGCATCGCGAGATTGCCAGCGACACGGAAATTATTCTCCGGATCTCGAATCAGAAACTTAACCGGCATGTGGACTCCGTTGCGAAAGTCATTCACTCACGCCATACCGGGCATGGGCGTTATAGCATTCATTGCCAGGTTCTGAACCCACTGACCGCCGCCGATTTGCAGGATCTGGGCCGGCCACCCCTGGCCGCAGGCCATGTGCTGGCCTGAATGAGTGCCGTTGATCGCTCTGCAATCAAACGTCTCTCCTGACTATTGCGGCACATCGACCAGATACAGGTCTGTTTTTCCGAGTCGCTCGGACATCAAGACCAGCCGGTGGCCATCGGGATGCCAGGCGGGGAAATCATCGCGCTCCGGATGATTGGTCAGTCGGCGAACGCGATTTCCATAGCGATCCATTACATAGACTTCGGTATTACCATCGCGCACGCTGACGAAGGAAATCTGGCTGCCGTCCGGTGAAAACTGGGGACGAGTATCGCGCCCCGGTGACTCGGTCAGCCGTCGTAGATTTGATCCGTCGGTGTTCATCACATAAATCTCGAAGTCACCGTCTTTGCTGGATGCAAACAGGACTTCGCGACCGTCCGGCGAGAAGCTGGGCCAGTTGGTGAAACCGGACCATGTGGTGACTTCGCGGCGGTCCTGACCCTGCAGATTGACAGATGCCAGCTGCTGGCCCCCTTTCCCGGGGATGCTGATGAAGACGCGATCGGTGCCCGGCTGGAAGGCCGGCGAGTGCATGCCGCTGAAGCCGCCCCCCGCATCAAACACGGAGTCCTGGCCAGTCTTCAAATCGCGGATAATGAGCTTTAAATTCAGATTGCCACGGCTTTGGACAAACGACATATGGCTGCCGCTGCGTGAGTAGGCGGGTTCGAACTCGCTCGTGTTGGCCTTGGGATTGATACGCGTCTGTTCGCCGTCGCTCAGCCGTAGCCGCATCAGAGAGATTTGGATTGGTGAGTCATACACTGCGAAGTCCACGGCGTCACCCTGTGGAGCAAACACCGGATCCTGCTTGGCACGACCGTCGTGCGTGAGTTGCCCTGGTTCGCCCGCCGCGAGCGGGAACAAACTGCTGCCACACAGGCACGTGAGCACGGCGATTGTGATGTGTAATGAGATGATTCTAGAGCAGCTCATGGATGACCCGCCCTCCGTCCAGTACTCGCAATTCGGCGCGGGCTTCGGTGTTGATGCCGCAAAGTTCCAACATGGTCGTGCCGACCGACACGGGGGTAATCGGTTCGGTGATCGGCTCACGCCCCAGCGGATCGCTTTCGCCAATGACGCGTCCGGGTTGAACTCCGCCGCCGGCCCACAATGAGAAGTAGACATTGGGCCAATGGTCGCGAGCGGCCTGGTTATTGATTTGCGGTGTGCGACCAAACTCACCCATGCAGACAACCAGGGTCGTCTCAAGCAGCCCGCGTTCCCGCAGATCATCCAACAACGCACAAAACGCCCGATCGAAAATCGGACAGTGCCGATCGGCCAGTGATTCGAAGTTATAGATGTGAGTATCCCAGCCGAAGTCGGTATTTGGTGTGATCGCTTCGACGTACTGGCTCCAATTGACCTGGACATAGGGAACACCGGCTTCGACCAGTCGTCGCCCCAGCAGCAGGCTTTGCCCGAATGCCGTCTGCCCATAATTGTCGCGGGTGGCCGGAGATTCTGCCCCGAGGTCCAGGGCTCGCCGGGCCTCCGTAGTCGTCAGCATCTGATAGGCACGTTCGAATGAGTGGTTCCACTGTTTCGCTGCGCCGGAATTCACTTGCCCGTCCAGCCGGCGCCGCGTCGTATCGAGTTCTGTGAGCAATGTTCGCCGATCGGACAAGCGTTGCGGCAGCAGCCCCTCGAGCAGATTGAGGCTCGGAACATTCACCTCACCGAGCTCGGAGCATTCGATCTGGAACGGATCGTAGGACTGTCCCCACGTACCGCCTCCATAGCCTTTCATGACACCGACGACATCCCGGGGGGCACCGCGACCCACCGCGACGAACGGCGGAAACTGTCCATAGCCTTTGCGGCGCGCTGCGATGGACCCGAAATTGGGCTCCCAGTTGGGCGAACTGACGGGCGTGCCTGTCAGCGCGCAAGATCCGGCTTCCAGGTGTCCGGGATGAAAGTTCCTGTTAGAACGAATGAGAGAAAACTGGTCACTGTGCTGGGCCAGCCGCGGCAGGAGTTCGGTGAATCTCAAGGAGGGTGTGCGCGTCGCGATGGTCGAAAAGGGGCCGCGATATTCGGCCGGAGCATGTGGCTTCGGATCGACCGTATCCAGGTGACTCGGCGCACCCCAGAGCCAGACCAGCATGACTGACTTGGCTGGGGCACCTTCCGTGGCGCGGACGGCCTGCGGCAATCCCATCAAGAACGGAGAGACCGCGCCGGCTTGCAGAAAAGCGCGGCGACTGATTCCACCACAGGTGCGAGCTTGGAAGCTACCGATATTCAACATTCCCAGGTTACTCCACAGCTCGGATGCCCGCCAATTGATGGCGGGTAACGCACGACCAGCCAACTTACGAGCACCTTATCTTACCGGCGGCAGCAAGTAGCCGGTAGCAGATTTTGGCTTGATTTGAGGTTTCCGGGTGTGTGGAGGGGCTCCGAGATGAGTCTTCCGGTTCATCTCAGTCCCGCAATCGCGTGTTGAATACACGTTGTCGCAGGGTGAGCATCCGCATGACGCTCGCCCTGCCCGCTCGACTTCATGTGATCAACGCCTTCATTTCACGGACAGCTTGTTGAAAGCCAACCATGATTGCGCGGGCGATTATGCTGTGACCGATATTCAATTCACAGACACACGGAATTCGCGCGATGCGATGCACGTTACGATAGGTCAGCCCGTGCCCCATATGCAGAATCAATCCACGTTCAATCGCATAACGTCCGGCCGAGACCAAGGCCTCGAACTCTTTGTCCTGCTCTCGTTCGGTGACGGCGTCGGCGTAGCGGCCGGTGTGCAGTTCGACCGCCTTGGCCCCCATGATGTGCGAGGCCTCAATCTGCCGCGGATCGGGATCGACGAACATGCTGACTTCGATCCCCACGTTGATCAATTGCTCCATGCAGGTCCGGATGCGAGCGGAATTGGCGATGACATCCAGCCCCCCTTCCGTAGTGACTTCTTCTCGCTTTTCGGGAACCAGTGTGACCTGCTGGGGCTGGACATCGAGAGCGATATTCGTCACCACTGGATCGGCTGCCATCTCCAGGTTTACCTTGACCTGGGCCGTTTGCCGGATGATCCGCAGATCGCGTTCCTGAATGTGCCGCCGGTCTTCTCGCAGGTGCAGAGTGATACCATCCGCGCCTCCCAGTTCGGCGAGGGCCGCGGCCCACACGGGATCGGGCTCAATAGTGCGACGCGCTTGCCGGACAGTGGCGACGTGATCGATGTTAACGCCGAGTTTGGCCATGATGTGGGTCTTCTTCAATCGCTTGTTAATCGGTGGTGAAGTCTCAGTTGAATCGAATGGGGCAAATTGCCCTCCGCAGGGGTCACTGCAATTTGCGCGGGTCCTATTTCGTCATTGGGAAATGGACTTGAACTTTGTCGTGCAGGGTATAGAGCCGAAATTGCTCGCCGTCGTTGATCAGCTGGCCGCTCGATTTATTTTCAGACTCCGGCCGCAAGGGGTTTGCCGAGTACTTCTTCCAGTGAATCAGGTCCTCAGAGACTGCCAGGTTTGTAGTCCAGAGGCTGGGTTTCGTGGTGGAACCGCTGCCGTGGTAAATGGCGTAGTATTTCCCCTGGTGCTTCACGATCTGATTTAACGCGATCATTTTCGAATCATAAGGATCTGGACCGAGCGCCAAGACAGGTTCGTCTTGCACATGATTCCAGACTTTCAGGTCCTTCGATTTGGCCAGCCAGACCCCTTGGTCGCTGCGTTCGTAAAATAGATACCAGGTGCCGTCTTCGTAGTAGGCGGTGGGCGTGCCGAAGGGACCCGGTGTCAGTGGCTGGCCATTCGTGTAGCGAATGTCCAGAGTTCCCTGCCTTTTCCAGTGGATTTTGTCTGTGGACGTCAAAAGCTGAGCCTGATCTTTCGCCCCTTCGGCCACCATGTAATAGGTATCGCCGAGTTTCTGGACCTGCACATCTTCCACCCAGAACTCGTCAATCAGCGGATGTTGAGCAAAGCGGGTCCAGATGAGACCATCGTCCGATGTCGCGTAGCCCAGCATCCGGCGGCCGTCCTTGGTGCCGTCATAGCCGGTGTACCAGAGGCTCCACTGGTCGCCTTCCTTCAAGATCCAGCCCCGTTCGCGGATCTTTTCGTCCCAATGGCCTGGACCGGCTGCGGTGAAAACGGGGTTCTTGGAGTATGGTTCCCAATGAGTGAATTCCTTGGGAAAGTCGGCCGCGGGTTGCTCGGCGATCGCGACTGGCGTGCCGACAGAAGCATCGGCGTAAAAGACGAGTCCGCTGCAGCAGATGGCGGCCAGCAGCCAGGAAGTGCGTCGCACGTTCAGAACGGTTGTCATCGGCTCCCCCTCCGTAGCCCGACTTTGAAAGTCGGGAAATCCTTTTTATTCGATGGAACCCGGCTGAGAGAGTCGGGCTCCGCTGGGGCAGTATAGCCAATTTGTGGGTTTGGCCGATAGAATTCTGAGCTTGAAGTTGGATTGAATTCCCGGATCTCTTGGAAGGTCTTTACCATGTGGCGTCTGCTGTTGGTCCTGTTATTCGTCGCCGTGGCGGCGCCGGCATCGGCCCAGGAAAAAATCAGCGGTTGGCATACCGATCTGGATTCGGCCTGCAAGCTGGCTCGTGAGACGGGCAAACCACTGTTCGTGGTCTTCCGCTGCGTGCGGTGACCCGACTGCTTTGTTTGGGATGGGCAGGTGGCTCATCAAGACAAATTGATTGAGGCGGCACGGCGTGATTTTGTCTGCGTCCGATTGGGGCAGATGAATCATGTCGATTTGGCGCGCTTTGAGTTTGACTACGACACCACCTGGACCAGCTTTTTTCTCGACGCCGACTTGAATATCTATAGCCGCTATGGTGGCCGCGACGAACGCATCGCCGATGCCCGCATGAGTCGCGAGTCGCTGCTGCAGACTATGTCGGAAGTGTTGCAGGCACACGAGCGAATCCGGAACGCTCGGCCTGTCGATTTGCCCAGACTGCTGCGTGCCGAAACGCATCCGGTCACCGATAAATCGACAACTCCGGAAGAAATCCCACTGCTTAAGGACAACCACCAGGGCTGCGTTCACTGCCATCAGGTCCAGGAATACCGGCTGCTGCAGGCTTACCAGGATGGACAGTTTGCGCGGCGAATGTTGTTTGGCTATCCCCTGCCCGAGCGTCTTGGCCTGCAACTCAGGCGCAGCTCGGGGCACCAGATTGAACGGCTGGCACCCGATTCAGCGGCGCTGGCAGCCGGGCTGAAACCTGACGACATCATCCGTCGCGTGAACGGGATTCCGATCCGTTCAGAATACGACATTCGGTGGGCCCTGCACCGCGCGGCGGGTGATCAACCCATATCCGTTGTCGTAGATCGTAAATTAGGGGAGTTGAATTCGTCGGTCGAGCTGTCGTTAATTCCGCGCGGCCCCTGGCGGCAGTCGGAGTTGGGTTGGCGGAAGTCGCTGCGAAGCGTCCCAATGCAGTTGGGGTTCCTGGGCTATAGCCTGGGACGCGATGCCGTCCTGCAATTGGGTTTTCCAGAGGGCAAATCACTGGTCAAGGTGATTTCACTCCGGCCGCCCGGGCTGGCCAGGAATCTGCAGTTGCAGAAGGGGGATCTGATTACCGCGGTGGGTGGGCAGACCGGTTTTCAGACCTTTGAGCAATTCAAATCGAAATTGCTGGAGCTGTATCAGCCGGGGGATCTGGTCGAGGTGGAAATCCTGCGTGATGGAAAATCGCTGAAGCTGCAGGGACTCTTTCCGGAATGGTTCACCGAGGAGACTGCGGTGCCGTGATTGCGAATACCAGCCCGCAGCGCCAGCCAGTGGATTCCTGTTTTCGGCGGGTGGGGAATCCACTGGCTGGCGCTGTGGGCTGGAATCGTCGGTCATATCGTGACCGACAAGTCAGATAACAGCTACGCTATGCCGGTAATTAGTGCGCTGATGCCGCCGGTGCGACGTTGGCTGACGGAGCCGGCGGGGCACCGTGCGGAGCACTCACAGGCTTGAAGACCATGACCAGTGCGGCGCCGCAGGCGGCCATCACCAAACCCAGGAAAAACGGCC
>CAZQUW010000152.1:0-15622 GCA_964596215.1 uncultured Planctomicrobium sp.
GAATTTCGCCAACGGTTTTCATCGGCCGATTTCGGAACGATCAATCTTCGCTAAAGGTACTCAATTCCCAGTGTCTGACGTGGCGCGAATGAAACATAAATGAGATCGGGAAGTCTTACGGATTGAGCAGGTCAGTCGCTGGCATTGCCAATTGGCCACGACATACGATGATTCATTCCGTGTTTAATCTGTGTCAATCCGCGGCTGAAAAAACTCCTCAAACCGACTGGTGAAGTTCGATGTCAGCGTCAGCGCAGGTTCGCTTGGCCCTGGTAGGTTGCGGCCAGATTGCCCGCCTTCACGCACAGCGCGTGCAGGCCGATGGGCGAGCTCAATGGAGTGTCTTATTCGATCCCCAACCAGAAGCCGCGCGGCGTCTCCAGGCCGAATTTGCACCGCAGGCCCAGATCAGCCCGACGTTCGAGGACATACTGGCCCATTCGGACTTCGGCGCGGTCGTCATCTGCACGCCGACGCATCTGCATTTCGAACAAGTCCGCGCGTGTCGCGAACGAGGGTGGCCTGTCTTGTGCGAGAAGCCCCTGGCGGAAACGGGCGAGCGAATCGAACAACTGATTGCCGAGGCCGAAGCGGGCGGACCGCTGTTGTCGGTGGCCTATCAGCGACGCGGACAATCGCCTTATCGCACCCTGCGTCGTGAAGTCCAGTCTGGCCGCTGGGGGAAAGTCCTCGCTGTGTCTTCCCACAACTGTGAACATTGGGAACAGCTGCAGGCCTTGCCGAATACCTGGCGGAACGACCCGCGACAGAATCCCGGGGGCTACATTGGCGATGCCGGCAGCCACAAGCTGGATATCATTTTCTTCATTACGGGTTTGCGTCCGGAAGAAGTGTTTGCCCATAGCAGTCAGAGCCAGCGGCAGGTGGAGATTATCACAACGGTCTCGGCACGACTCACGGGCGGCGTGCCACTGGGCATGACATTCCTGGGCAACGCCCATCACTTTGCCGAGTACCTGCACATCGTTTGCGAACGTGCGGACTTCAAGCTCTTTGATAACCAGATCTGGATCAGCCGGGATAACTCCACCGAACTCCTGGCAGATCTCGAACCGGAATCAGATCCAATTGCCAGCTTCCTGGATTGCCTGCTGGAGGGGGCGCCGAATGTGGCTCCGGCCGAGTGTGCCCGGCCGGTGTTTCAGTTTACCCAGGCGGTGTTGCAGTCGGCGAGCTCTGGTACAGCGGTACGGATTGAGCGGGGCGATTAGTTGGCACCATAGGCGTTGAGAAACTCATCTCGCGAAATACCGGATTGAGTCAAAATCGTTCGCAAGGTTGATCCTTTCAGCCGGCGGTGGTTGGGAATCGTCTTTGGCGACTGTGTTCCGTCGTCGTTCGCACAGGCCAATGCAATATAATTGCCTGAACGCACCACCTGAAGCCCTGGCTTTGCCATCGCTACGAGCACCTGATCCAGTGGCGCATCGATGGGAAACTTGGCCATTAGATTGTGACTCCTGCTTCCGCGATATAAGCCTCTAAAACGGTTTCTTCCTCGCTGAATACTTCTGGACCAAAAGTCTCCACGTGAAACGCGATTGCAGACGTCACATCTGCGATCGCCTCTTCATAAGTATCACCTTGACCCACGACCACCCCTTTCATGCCGAGAGGGTAGGCGACATAGCCATCCGGATGCTTCTCGACAATCACCTTTAGGGCCTTGCGCATCATGTGTTTCCTTCGATCGAGATTTACCGGCAGCCGAATTCCGGCAGCGCGACTTCGATCATCTTTCTGTATCTTACCATGGTGACATACTGATGGTCACATGTTTGTCTTCGCATCGGACACCGCACCTAAGACCGTCTGCAGGGCGCGAGTGATCGCGGCGTCATGCTCGTGCGACAGGGCGTAGACGCGAACGATGGAAAAACTGAGCGGCAGCGAGCGGAAGGTTTCGTAGTCCGCCAGTTCGCGTGGTTCGGCTTCGGCGGGGTCGAGAACAAAGTTCTGACCGCCCGAGGCGGCGCGGCGGGCCGGGCGATGGTAGTGGCGGGCGATATCGATCTTCAGCGGAATGTCGCGAATCGCGGCCGGCAGCTGGCTGCGCAAACGCTTCTGCACCAGTTCTGGTTCCGAAAAAATCGACGTCTGTTCGTTCATCCCCGCGGTGAAATAGAAGGTTCGTTCGAACGACATCCGCCACAGGAATTCCCGGCACAGGATCGCCTGCCATTGCATCCCCAGGGCGCGTAATTCCGGATCGTTACTCACCGGCCAGCGTTGCACATCGACCAGGAACGACGCCTCGTGAAAGCGCTGGTAGCCGGCGAGATCGTCCAGCGGATTGCCGGGGAACAAATGCTGCATGGTCTGCGGAAAGACATCGACCAGGGCCAGGTCGAGGGCTCGGACGGTGCGGTGAAAGTAGATCGTGCGGAACAGATTGGCCCGCATCTCGATGAAATTCGTCAGGGCCGGCAGGCCGCGCGAATGGATGGTCAGCCCGTGTTCGCTGAAGAACGTGTAGTGCAGCAGTCGTGAGAGGTCAAACGCCTTCGTGTTGTAGCCCGACATGTAGGCATCACGGAGTACGAAATCCATGTTGTCGACGGTATAGATGCCGCTGAATAAGGCGCGCAGCTTGCGGAGCCAGTCGGGGTGGCCGTCGTTGGCATGTTCGGTGGAGCGTGGTCGGCGAATCAGCCAGCCGATCTGTTGCGGATCGATCTGCTCCAGCGGTTGCAGTTTGCCATGCGGGTTCCGGCGGACGCGGCTGAGCAAGTCGCCCAGTTCATGTTCAATGATCGCTGATCCCACATCTTCATGCGTGATGCCCCATTGGTCGAGATGGTGATCGTCGAAGAAGTGGCCGAACGGGCCGTGTCCGACGTCGTGCAGCAGCGCGGCCAGCCGCACCAGGCTTTCGACGTACGGCAACGACGGAACGTTGCGGCTCGATTCGCATAGCGTGTCGTACCACTGGTGGATCGCCTGCGATGCGATATGCATGACCCCCAGGACATGCTGGAACCGGGTATGCTCGGCCGAAGGGAAGACCCACCAGGCGGTCTGCAACTGGTGAATCTGCCGCATGCGCTGGACCCACGGATGGTCGATGATCTCCTGCTCGGAGATTTCCCCCGGCGGCAGGCCATGGCGCGCAATAAAAGGTACGTATCCGTGGATGGGATCGTGGATCAAACTTTCGGTGGCGAAATCGCGAGGCATTCAGTCAGACTCCCTTCAAGACAACAACATTCAGTATAATATCGAAGTCGCGCCAAGTTCGTAGCCTGACTCCTGGGTTGGGGCGGGAAAACGACCATAACTTCAGTGACTCGGTTGAACCGGGTGAGCCAGGTGGCGTGCGGCAGAGAATGCTGACTTTATGAACGGACTCGTGAGCGGCACGGCGCGAGCCGCCGGCGCTCCCTGGTAAATGGACTCACAAAACCGGTGGCGCGCGCCGTGCTGCTCATCAGGGCAGTATCAGCGGGCATAAGCCCCCCGGATGTTTCACTCGCAGATAAAGCAGCAGATGAACGACGCCACGCGGCGGGATCCCCTGTCAGAACAATTCACACCACGTGCCGTCTGGTCACGCCGGCTGGAATGGGTGGAACGCGCGATCCAGATTCTGTGTGCTTTCGCCATCGCCATCCATTGGGGATTCCACACCCTGACGTCGGCACAGACCGCGCAGGTCACCAATATCGTCGTCGGGGGGCTGATCTGGCTCGGCTGCAGTACGATCATCCGCTATCGCCTGTGTCGCAACAAAGAGCAGTTCCGCCTCGAGCAGCGTTCGATCGCCGGTGTCTATCTGGTCTGGGTGATCGGATTGGGGATCATCCTGCTGCTGGCTCCGTGGACGACCGACGTCGCCGTTTTCTGGAGTACGCGGTGGACGCTGGCCGTGCGGTGGTCTGAAATCCTGATGCTGGTGCGCATTGTCCTGGGAGGCTCCGAGGCCGTCCGCAATCTGCATGTGCTCGGCTGGAGCCCCGCGCTGATCCTGGTGCTGTCCTTTGTGTTTCTGGATCTCGTGGGGGCAGCGTTGTTATGGCTGCCGGCATCGCGCGCTCCGGGGGCCGAATCACAGACCCACATTTCGACCTGGATGGCCGCGATCTATACGTCAACCAGTGCCTGTTGTGTGACGGGGCTGGTGATTGTTGATACCGGCGCGTACTGGAGCCGCACCGGGCAGGTCATCATTCTGTGCCTGATCCAGATCGGCGGACTGGGCATCATGACGTTTGGCGGGTTCGTCGCCCTGTTCTCGGGACGCGCCATGCAGATGGGCGAAGGGGCGATGTTCCAGGAACTGTTCGAATCGGACCAAGTCGCCAGCGTCAGGCGGATGGTCGTCAGCATCCTGGTCTTCACATTCGTCGCCGAGTTCGTCGGGGCGATCCTGCTGTGGAATGTCTGGCCCGAATTGCCGCTGGGCGACCGGGCGTTCTATTGCGTGTTTCATTCGGTCGCCGCGTTCTGTAATGCCGGTTTTTCATTGATGCCGAAGAACGCCAGCCTTGTCGGCTACGGTCTGTATTGGCAGGTCTGGGGCGTCATGGCCGGCCTGGTGATCGTGGGAGGGCTGGGGTTCGGCGTGCTGCACGATACGGTGTTTTATCTACGCACCCGCTATCGCAACTTGCGCATCGAGACCAGCTTTGTCCGCGGGCCCCGGCCGCGAGCCAGGTTGGGATTGAATGCCGCGATCGTCCTGCTGACGACGGCGATCTTGCTGGTCGGCGGCACCGTCGGACTGTTGATCCTGGATCGCGGCGGGGCGATCGGCAAGCTGCCGCCTGCCGAGGCTGTTTCCGCCGCCTGGTTTCAATCGACGATTGCCCGGACCGCCGGGTTCAATTCCGTTGACATCGCGGCCTTGCAGCCGGCTTCGAAACTGTTGCTGATCATCCTGATGTTTATCGGTGCCTCACCGGTATCGACCGGTGGGGGCGTGAAGACGGCGAGTCTCGCGGTGGCGGTGCTGGCGTTTCTGTCGGTATTGCGGGGCCGTGATCAAGTCGAGATCTGGGGACGAACCATTGCCGAAGCCACGGTGAAACGGGCATCCCTGATTATCGGTTCGGGACTGATCGTCGTCGTGGTGTCGACCTTATTGCTGACCGTGTTCGAACAGCGGGGGGAATTGTTTCTCGACCACCTGTTTGAAACGACCAGCGCGTTCGGCACGGTGGGGCTCTCGACCGGGATTTCCGCCAATCTGTCGTTACCGTCGTTGTTCGTGATTATTGTCACCATGTTTATGGGGCGCGTGGGGCCGTTAACCTTGTTCATCGCTGTCGGTGGTCGCAACGTCGGGGCGCGTTATCAGTACCCGACCGAGAAGATTACCCTGGGGTGATGGTGACGCGATTGGTGTCTGGCCGTTTGAGATCCCAACGTCGGCCGGGATGTGCGGCGGGCAACGTCGATCCCTCCTGGCGGAATGTGCGAATTCGGTTTCTGAAAACGAAAAGTCGAAGGCGTTTATTGTGCATAAAGTTGCTGTCATTGGATTAGGGCGGTTTGGTCGCACGTTAGCCGTGGAACTGGCGTCAGCCGGCGTGCAGGTTGTGGCGCTCGATCGAAACTCGCATCTGGTCGAAGAAATTAAGGACGATGTGGATGTGGCCGTGCGGCTGGATTCGACCGATCTGGAAGCACTGCTGAGCCAGAAGATCGAAGATGTCGACATCTGCGTGATCGCCATTGGCGAAAACTTCGAAGCGGCCATTCTGACGACGGTGCTCGTCAAGAAGCTGGGGATTCCCCGGATCATCTGCCGGGCCCGGTCGGCCACGCACGCCGAGATCTTTGCCCGGATTGGTGCCGACGAAATCATTCAGCCCGAAACCCAGGCCGGTATCTTGCTGGGCCGGCGCCTGGCCAATCCGCAGTTGGACCAGTTCATTCAACTGGCCGACGGTTACAGCCTGATCGAATTGCGCGCCCCGAAAGAATTCCAGGGCCGCAGCCTCGAGCAACTCGGCTTGCGGACGAAGTATCACGTCAACCTGATCGCGGTCAAACGTCCTGTCATCGAAAACCAGAACGGCGTTGAAACCCGCCGCATCAGCATCATCAGCGTCCCCCGTCCGGGAGACATCATCGAACACGACGATACCCTGGTACTTGCCGGCAGCCACGAAGCGCTCAGCCGCTTGCCGCACGCGTGATCAGGAATTCTCGGGCGCGATGATCCGAATGCAGGTCTTCTCGGTTTGTCGCTGCAGCTCGATTTGCGTCAAGATATCGTCGAGTAACTCGGCCAGCGTCGCGTCCTGTTTCTTCAGGGTGATCGGCTTATCGAGCCGGCTGGCAACGGGGCCGAGTTGTTCGCGGTCGTATTCGATGCGCACGCCCGCCAGTTCTTCAATCTGCAGGATCAATTGAAAGGCCGCAGCGGGCTTGGCCTGGTCGAATTTGAGGATCTTCCGACTGAGAGCCGCCGGAATATCGATTACTTTTTCCGGCTGGGGGATCGCCGCCACTGGTGCCGGTGCGACGCCGGGCCGGGGTGGAGCGGCCTTGTCCGGTGGCTTGACCGCAGTCATCTGTGGATCGGGGATCGGTACGGTTCCCGGCTTGGGGTCCCCCGGTTCTCCCTCGACCATGGGGTCCAGCGAAAAACCGTCATTCATGGCTGCCATCCGTCGCACGATCCGCGGCTCAATCTGCTTGTTGACCTCACGCACGCTGCCGTCGGCCATCAGGACGAGCATGCTGTCGGGCTGGCCGGTGCCGAACCCATCGGGGCCGTGGAGGTAGGGCTCCCGGGTGAAGGGGCGATAACTGGTCGTGCCGGCAGCCCATGAACCGAGATGTTCTTCGACTCCCGCGAGCAGCATGGTGTTCGACGCGCCGTCTCGAATCTGATCGAGCCTGGTCTGTCGATCCTGGCCAAAAACGCCGGCCCGGGGATGGTCGACGGGCAAGGTCGGGGCATCGGCACCGACACCCGCCACGCCGACGAAATGGGTCGCGGGATACTTGTCCTCGCTGACCTTATTGACGACCAGTGGATTCTGAAATCGCGGGATCGAACGTCGCACAAAACGATCTTGCGAAGGATCATTCCAACGCTCGTTCCAGGCGACGTGGGCGGCATTGGGATTGTCATGACTGGCGGCGATTTGAGCCAGCCAGCTCCAGCGCAGTGAAGGAACCAAGCTCGCGGCTGGCACGGCTCCGGCTGGAAAATGTCCATCGGTTCTGGCTTGTTGCAGAACCAGCTTTCCCAATGCTTCCAGCCGCCCGGCAGGCGTGTCGGGCAAGGGAAGCGGTGGGGCCTTGTTTTCCATTGGCGGGGGAACCACCGCAACGACAGCCGGCGGTGCGGGTGGCTTTTCAGGCGTGGCGGGAGTCACCTCGGGAATTGGATTAGCGGGTTTGCTCGTCGGCAATAGAAACGGAATTAATCCCAGCAGGCACACGCCCGCGACACTCCACGCGACAATCTGCGGTGTCTTCGATTCGCTCGCGGTCGCCGGGAAAGCCTCGAAGGGAGGCGGTTCCTCGGGCTGCCGAGTTGTCGCGGGCCGCTGTTTCCGGGGAACCCCCGGTTTGCCGCGGGCTGGTTTACTATCAGGTGCAGGTGTCGCCGCCGGGACTTCCTGAGTCACGATCTCACCTTCCGCTGACTTCGCAATCAGCAGGGGCGTTCCGCAATCGGGGCAATCGAGAGTTGAGCCCAGAAAGGTCTCATCGCGGACTTTCAGATGAGCGCGGCAGCGGAAGCAAGTAAAACTCAGTGGCATCAGCTGCGTGGTCCGGGGGGAGTCGCTGGAGGATCTTCTAATAAACGCTAATAGAACCTCGGCGTCAAAAATTACTTCATGGGGTACACGGTCAACTTGGCATCCTCGGCCTTTTGCAGAGTCATGACCGTCACGGTCGACTTCGCTTCGTCGATCACGTAACACATCTTGTCGTACTTCCCGAGTGTTACGATCTTGGCGAGGGCCGCGCTGGCCGTGATGCCGTCGTCCTTGAAGGTTTGCGGCATGTTCTTGGTATAGCCTGCGGCCTTCAGCGCATCGCCATCAATAATCAGTTCGAACTTGGCTTCGCCTGCAATGTAGTTAAAGGCATCCTGTAACGGAATCCGGCGAAAATCGACGTCAATCTTGGTTCGCAGCAGTTCCTTGAGCGGCTTTTTCTCTGCGGCATTGGCCATCACCGGTGCGCCACCGGGTGAGGCTGAGAAGTTGGTGCGGGTCGATTCATCCCACGCCAGCAGCGTCCCCAGTCCCAGGTTGGGGCCGGCGCGTTCGGGGCCTTCGTACGAGAGGGACACCAGCCGATTTCCGGTTTCGACATGGGTGCCCAGCTGCACGACCTTGCTCATGGCCGGGACGCGACCGATCACTTTGCGCGGGCCGACCTGTTGCGGGTTCATCGACTCAATGGTTTCCAGAATCCGGCGCGGTGTCTCGGCCAGCCGCGATTTGAAGGTCTTCGCCAGTTGATGGGCCTTGGTGACTGCCGAATTTCGAGCCAGCAGCTGGGTGTAGAATTTCTGGTCTGACAGATGGAACGACCAGGCCACCGCTTCGGCTTCGTCGTCACTGGAAACCCAGTCGGCCACATTCTGCAGGAAGGTTTGCGCGTTGGGCGGGACCAGGAATTCCCCATGAATCTTCAGATCGGCGGGAACACAGACCACGGTAAAGTGCAGGTCGCGATCAGTCTTCAACAACAGCTCTTCGATGCCACTGTCGGTCGGCTTGGGGAACTCCGAGGCATCCACCATTTCAGCGGCCATGCCGACCGGTGAGATGGCATAGGTTTGCATGTCAGGTCGCAGGACCATCGCCCACTTCTCGTTGGCGTAGTACTTCATCGGGCCCGTTTCGACCGCCTGCCCGCCGAACTTGTCAATCATCTCAGACTTCTTGAACTTTGCCGCCGCGGTGCGATGGACCACTGCGGCAACGTCGGGCTGTGTACCGCGGGCGCCGGGGATCAGGCAGATCAGGGCCTCGTCGATCTCCGACGGCTTGGCCATTAGAAACTGCTCCATGGAGGTCGCCATCCAGGCACCGAGCGGTCCCAGGCCCGCGATGAATTCCCCTTCACCCAAGGCTCCTGCCTTCCACAAATCTGCGGGGCGCAGGCTGATGACAATTCGGGCGCCAGATGGAATCCATAAGAGGTCAATCGGCTTTCCCTGCGTCGGTCGGCCAAACTCGCTGTGTTCGCCGTTATCGCTCGCCGCCACGGATTCGGAATCTGCCGATTCGCCGTCGACGGCTGTCGCGGCGGCCTTATGGTGTTTCGCCTTCTTACCTGCTGCCACGTGTTCTGGCTTCGCCACCGCGGGAGCAAATGTGTTCCACCCCCAGAGACCACCTACACCCACGATCACCAGTCCCGCGACCATCGCGATCGTTTGCGGTAAGCTCCGTTTGCGTCTCTTGCGCTTCAATCGATTCAGCGGATCGGCTTCCGGCACACCAAACACTGGGACCGGGTTCGGGGCTGGTTCGGGTGCATGATCCGGAACCCATTGCGCGCCGGTACCGACCTTGGGGCCGGTGCTCGAACGTTGTGAGCGGGGGGCCGGAGCTTCCACGAGCTCCATCTCGACTTCATCGGGATCGCGCAGCACAAAGCGGTGTTCGCACTTGGGACACTTGCCGGTCCTGCCGAGCAAGCTGGAGTCCCGCAGCTTTAAAACGGCGCTGCATTTAGGACACGGAATCGAAATTGTCATGCCAGAGGTCTCGGCAGAAAATGGTCACATGGTGGCAGGTGTTAGTTTCATGAGGCGGCGTCAAGGTCGAGCGCACCGCCAGCACCTCCCTATTATCCTATGCCTGAAACAGGTGATTTGCCAAGTACGGCTCCCAATACCAGCCTGCAGCGTCAGCGAGTGGATCCTGTCCACATTTGAAGAGATCCACTCGCTGGCGCTGCGGGCTGGTCAATGAACCGCGGTGTGCGACTCAGTCTACTCCGGCTGCTTCGGCAGCACCTGCGACTGGGACCTTAATCCCTTCGCGCGTTGCAGCAACTGGTCGTTCGACACCAGCTCCTGCTTATTCAGCGTGAAGGTGTAATCGAGGCGATCGTTGATTTTGACCGGGCTGAAGTTGTCGCTGACGAAATCCAGCGGCAGCTTCTGGTACCAGGGTGAGCGAACCTTCTGCATGGCCGTGACGGTTTCGTAGCCGTCCTTGATGAGCGTGATCTCGCGGGTCCCATAGTGATTGAAGTCGATCCCGACTGGCGTATAGCCGACTTCTTCCCCTTCCAGCAGCACCAGGGCACCGGGCGGCTCGGAACGGATCGTCATACGGCGATTCATGTTATGGGAACAGCCCGTCAATGACAGGCCAGCCAGACAGAGCACGATCAGCGAGCGGACCGCCACACCGCGACTCACCTGCAACTGATTGCAGGGTTGCCGTGTGGAGATGCTCTCAGCAGAACTCGTGCTGACCTCGGACATTCAGATCACTCGCGATTGACGAATCGGACAAACCGGCGGGATTGTATTTTCGAGGGACATTTTGACCAAGATGAATAGTTTACGGTGTGTTTTTGTGTTGTAACTGTTTTTGCGTTAATGAGTTGTGTTGTTTGCGGGTGTGGTGTTTTGCGTCGCGTGTCGTCGCCGGCAGTCGCGATCCGCTAAAGTAGCCTTCACGCCCCCCGCGTGACGACAGCCGTGTACGCAGAGGAATTGGCGGGCCTTTTCAGCCTGGCCGCATGCTTGGCTGCCTGCGCGGAACCTGAAGACGACAGTCCGGCGAGCCCCGACCTGTCCCCCAGGACAACCACAAACCCTCCGGTAATCCCTACGATCGGAATAAAGTACCTCCGTAATCAGCAGACCGAGTGCAGTCGCCCCCCGCAGCGTCATCTGTAGTCCAGAATGGTATTGATTGCTGATGTCACGCGCTGAGTCAGCTTCCTGGTTCTGCGGGCCCTGACTGCCCGGACAATTTGTGGCGCGACTGGATGTTGAGAATGTTCGATTTGGAAACGGCCCGGGCGATTCTGTTAGGCGTCGTGCAGGGGATCACAGAATTCCTGCCGATCAGCTCAGACGGACATTTGGCGCTGCTGCAGTCCGGGTTGAACCAGTGGTTCGGGACCACCGGTGCAGGCAATACACTGGAACTGGTCCTGGCGCTCCATGTTGGGACCCTGGTTTCCATTATCCTGGTCTACTGGAAAGATCTGATCCAGTTACCGCGCCAGCCGTGGCTGTGCGGCTTATTGATTCTGGCGACGATCCCGGCTGGCCTGGTCGGGTTGCTGTTGAAGGAAACCTTCGAGCAAACCTTCAATTCCCCGTTGGTGGCGGGCATTGGATTCCTGGTTACGGCGGCAGTCTTGCTGGCGGGGCAGTGGTCTGAACGACCGCGGATTCGCGAGCACGAGCTGTCGCTGTGGCAGGCTTTCTGGATTGGGTGTTGTCAGACGCTGGCGTTGTTGCCGGGCATTTCACGCTCGGGGACGACAATCGCCGCAGGCCTGTCGACCGGGATGGAACGTTCGGCGTCGGCCCGCTTTTCATTTCTGATGGCTGTGCCGGTGATCGGCGGCGCGACGTTGCTGATGGTGAAAGACGTGATCGAACAGGGGCACACCAGCCACAGCCTGTCGGCCCTGGTTGCAGGTGCGATCACGGCGGGGGTTGTGGGATATTTCGCATTGACCTGGCTGCTGCGCATGGTGACTCAACGCCGCCTCCACTGGTTTGCTTACTACTGCCTGTCCCTGGGGATCGCGACGATTATCATCAGTTCCACCTGCCCTCCCGCCACGCCTCCCGTGGTCACGCAGAGCTCACGATAGAGCGCTGTGTTCGGGCGGATTGAAGTGGGACGGGGCTCCTGGCCCGTCAGTACCCATCACTGGCGCGGTAGAAGTTCAAAATGCCTCGAGCGAAACCCGTGCCCGGCACGTAACTGGAACGCGCGACTGCCGGGAACTGGAGAACCGTCCCGCGTCACCGGCGGCGCGCATCGATCTGGCACCAAAATTCTCCACGGGATACGATGATGTCATGATGAGTGACATCACGCCTGATAAGAATCCCTCGCACGATCGTTCCCGGTTACCCCGGATTGTCTTCGGCTCGGCGGCCGTCTACCTGGGGGCACTGATTCTGCTGGTGGCGATCTGTGAGGAAGCGGGGGCTGGCCTGCCGGCCTTGCCGCGGTTCTGGTATGTCCATCGTCCCGTCCTGATCGGCCTGGGGATTCTCATGATTCCCGTGGGAATTGCAGTGCAAGCGGGGCGACCTGTGGCGGAAAAACGCTGGAAACCAGCTGTTGCCGGACGGCGGTTCCGCGAAGTCCGCGTCTATTCCCGAGAAGGCTGTCATTTGTGCGATGATGCGGTCGAAATCCTGTGGAGTGCCATGTATCAGCCCTACTTGCCGGTACCGGAAATCATCGACATTGATGAGGATCCCGAACTCCAGGCGAAGTTCGACGTGTTGATTCCGGTCATCGAATTTGACGGCGAGATCCGCTTCAAGGGACGCATTGATGAGAACCTGTTGCGCCGGTTGATTGAAGGAACGTCACCGCTCTAACGCAATTCTTACATTTATTGCGGCCTCATCGGGACCATCCAGGTGATCATCCTGCTAGACCACCGCAACGGCGCGTGAATCCCGTTGCCTCTCGATGACGATCCCCGTGCTGACGCTGGCGGGCTGGTATTTCGGGCGATTCTGTGGTGTTCGGGCCAATTCCGGTTAGCGAACGGTGATAATTTGGAGAAATCGCCGGTCGCACCTTGTTGGAATCCATTAGTATTGGTACATAATTAGCTACGGATGGTTCTCGAAGGCGGGCGGTGGTCGTCTGTCTGAATACGTGGGAATCGGCCGGTTGATGGTGTCGCCTCCGCAACAATGCGCACCAGTAAATTTACAAATGATGGAGGTTGGATCGTGCGAATTGCTATGAGTTTGGGTTTGGCGGCTCTGTTCCTGAGCGCCGGTTTTGCCGGAGCTGAAGACGCGAAGCCCAAGTACACGATCAAGGAAGTGATGAAGATCACTGCCGGTAAAGACAAGCTGTTGGCCAAGGTCAACGATGGTAAGGGCACCGACGAAGACAAGAAGAAGATCCTCGAAGCTTACGAGGAACTCGCCAAGAACACCCCCAAGAAGGGTGATGCCGAAAGCTGGAAGAAGTTGACCACCGCCATCGTCGCCGCCGCTAAGGACGTTGTCGAAGGCAAGGAAGGGGCAACCGACGCCTTGAAGAAGGCCACCAAGTGTGGCGACTGCCACTCGGCTCACAAGTAACGCTGGACCTCTGGTTTACGCTTTGGGTCATTCGCGACCTGCCGAGCTCTGTTCGGCAGGTCGTTTGCATTAGGTCACCGCTTCTTCCAGCGATCTCGACTCACAGAACGGGTAGCTGGTGCGCTCGCGACTCCATTTCTTCCGAGACTGACATCCGTGCGACTTCTGGTTTCTGAATTTATCTGCAGCGGTGCCTGGGCCGAGGATGCACTCAATTCCTCTCTCGTAGCCGAAGGTCGGTCGATGTTGCTCGCCGTACTGCGCGATGCGGTCAGGATTCCCGAACTGGAAGTGGTGACGATCTGGGGAGCGCATCGCGAACGGTTTCCTGTGGAAGGGGTCGCATTTCAGCTGGCTCATTCCCCGGAAGAAGAAATCGAAATCCTGGCGGAACTGGCCGCCTGGTCGGATGTCGCGCTGTTGATTGCCCCAGAATTTGACAGCATTTTGACTCACCGCGCATTGCTCGTCGAAGGGGTGGGCGGCCGCCTGTGTGGCCCCAGCCCGCTGGCCATCACGGCATGTGCTGACAAATTGGAACTCGCCGCCATTCTGCAGGCTGCGGGAGTCCCCACGATTCCCACGTACCAGTTTTCGCCTGCGCACGACACGGCTGCGACAGTGACCTACCCCTGCGTGGTCAAGCCGCGCGACGGGGCCGGATCGCAAGAAACGTATCTGGTCGCTTCGGCCGACGAGTTTGCCCGCTTACTCCCCGGCTGGAAGAAATCCTCGCTGTTAAGCCGCGCCATCTGGCAGCCCTATGTGGCGTGCCGAGCGGTCTCGGTGGGCGTCATGGTGACTCCCGAGCAGTATCGCTATCAGGCCTTGCCGCCATGTGAACAGACCATCCACGCCGACGGCCGGTTTGCTTACCAGGGGGGCTTCGTGCCGGCCCGCGCCGTGGATGCCGGCGCCCTGCAGTCTGCCGCCGTCGCTGCCTGCCGGCAAGTCCCCGGCCTGCGGGGCTATGTGGGGGTCGACCTGATCATCCCCGATTGCAATCCGGCAGAACCGCTGGTCGTCGAGATCAACCCCCGCATCACCACCAGCTACGTGGGATACTCGCGCCTGTGCGAGCAAAACCTGATGGCCAGTATGCTGCAAGCCGACTTGGACGCCGGGGAACTGACCTGGAAGTCCGAGCAACTTGAATATTCATCGACAGGCGAAGTGCGACGGATGATGTAGCCTGACTCTCCCGAGTCGGGCGCGTCCGAAATTGTGGTTCTGATCGCATCGCAAACAATCCGACCCGGTGAGCCCCGTCCTGTCAGGGCCCCCAGAAATTCATCGTATGTACCCCGACCTTCCCATCAGACCGATCCCCACGAACCTGATTACCGGTTTCCTGGGCGTGGGTAAAACGACAGCCATCCGCGACCTCGCCGCGCGGCGGCCTCCGCACGAACGCTGGGCGATCCTGGTGAATGAATACGGTGAGGTCGGCCTGGATCAGGCGATGATCGAAGGGGGCGGCGATCCGAATCTGGCCGTCAGCGAAATCGCCGGCGGCTGCTTCTGTTGTTCGATGGAGCTGCCGCTCGAGTGGACCCTGGACGCCCTGATCCGCACTGCTAAGCCGCACCGGCTGGTGATTGAACCGACCGGCCTGGGCCACCCCGCGCGCGTCCTCGACCATCTCCGCAGCGCGCGTTTCCGGGAGATCCTGGATGTTCGCACCACAATCTGCCTGGCCGACCCGCGCGACTTCGAGAACCCCCGCATCAGTCAATCGCCCGTCTTTCAGGACCAGCTCCACCTGGCCGACATCGTGGTCATCAACAAGACTGACGTCGTCGCCCCCGAGGTCGTCGCGCAGTTCCGCAATCACGTTGAGCAAGACCTCTTCCCCGCGAAACTGCTCGTCACGACCACCCGGCAAGGCCGCCTCGAGCACGCGTGGCTGGACTGGCGCGTTAACGAAGTTCGCACACCTCTCTTTCCCGAGGCGCACCCCGTCGCAGAGCACCCCCCCAGCAGCGAACCCGCGCTGCTCGCGCTCGACGCCATCGTCGCCCCTGCCACGCAACACCTGGTCCCGGGCCAGCCCATCCGCTTCCCTGCATCGAACGCGCCCAGCGACCGCTGCGGCTGGATCTTCTCCCCGGATGACATTTTTGACCGCGACGCGTTACTCGACATGCTGGGGGGCGGCTTCTCCGTCAGCCGGATCAAAGGGGTCTTCCGGGTCGCAGACGACTGGATCCTCTTCAACCGAGTCGGCTGGGAAATCTCGGTGCAATCGACGTCGTACCGCCGCGACAGCCGCGTCGAAGTGATTCTCGATCACGCATCGCGCCGCTGGGATGAATTTCAGTATGAGCTCCTGCGCTGTGTCGTGAATAACACCCATTAGCA
>CAZQUW010000153.1:0-11465 GCA_964596215.1 uncultured Planctomicrobium sp.
CATTGCATCAGATTGGCCCGCGCTACCATTGCTCCCAATGGTAGCCCTGATGCAAGGCCCTTGGCCAGACAATAAATGTCGGGTTCGACGTGCCAGTGTTCCATGGCACAGAATTTCCCGGTCCGTCCCATTCCGGACTGCACTTCATCAGCCACCAGCAAGATTCCATGCTGATCGCAAACTTGTCGCAGTCGCGGCAGGAAGCTCGGGGGCGGAATGATGTATCCGCCTTCACCCTGAATCGGTTCGACGAAAATCGCCGCGACCTGACTGGGGTCGACCCGACGTTTAAATAGTTTTTCAAGTTCACCAAACGTGTCATCCAGCGTCACGCCGACCCGCCCCGGGTAGGGAATATGCGAGACTTCCGGCAGCAACGGCCCAAATCCGCGCCGCTGCACGACCTTGCTGTTGGTCAATGATAAAGCACCCAGGGAACGGCCGTGGAACGCTCCATCAAAAGCAATCAAATGGGGCCGCCGCGTCGCGTAACGCGCGAGCTTAATGGCGGCCTCGATCGTTTCCGTACCGGAATTGGTGAAGAACACGCGCTGCCCACCGGTCAGCGAAATGTGCTCTTCGAGCTTCTGCGCCAATTCCCCCTGCGGACCATAATAGAAGTCAGTCCCCGACATGTGGATTAACTTCTGAGACTGCTCCGTAATGGCTCGTACGACATGGGGGTGGCAATGGCCCGTGGTGCAGACAGCGATCCCGGCACAGAAATCCAGGAACTGATTTCCATCGACGTCAGTGATCCAGCAACCCTCGCCCGATTCGACCACCAGCGGATAATCGCGCGTCGATGAAGGAGACAGCTGGCGTTCCTGCTCGGCAATCATCCGGGCCGCAATGGGACCGGGGATCTGCGTACTTAACTTTGGCCGACGCATGGGACACCTCTCACTTCATTCAATGGCGATTCTCGTAGCTAGCCAGGCATGGATTACTTCTCGATTCGGGATTGTTCGCAGGCCCGGATGCCCAACACAGGCACCAAACTCATGATTTCCAACGCGGGATTCATACGAAACCACCTCAGTGTTGCCGGAGTTGTTATAAACTCCTAACCTGACCGGCGGTTGATGACGATCGACCGATGAATATCGCGTTGGAATGGGGCCGGAGCGGGTCATCTGCAGGTGGCGCGAGCTCCTGGGGTCAGCCTGTTCCGGCGATATCGAAATTGTAGCGCCGCGGTCCAGCGAGGCAGCCAGCTGGTCCGCGGATTTTCAATCCCCACCGTAAACCACAGACATCAAGTCACGGATGAGTTGCCGCAACATCTAGACAGCATCAGAGGTTCCGTCAGCTCTGGAGGTTTCCTCCCAGGCCTGCCGGGGCCGGAGACAAACGATGGATTTCGTTCTATTGGGAACTGGTCACGAGACTGTCCCCTTAATTCAGGCCGTGGCCCGCAGCCCCGAGCATCGCCTGGTCGGGTTCGTCGCGGACGACGCGCTGGCAGGGCAGATTCTCGCACTGGCTCCCGCCGCACGCCGCCTGGGGACTGCCGCGGAAGCCTTGAATGTCCGCGGCCTGGAAGCGGTCATCGTCGACTCGATCGATCCTGACACGCTGGAAATTGCCAAGCAACTCGCCGGGAATGCGGTCGCCATACTCCTGTACCCCCGCGCTGCGCACGGCATTGAGTTCATCTATCAACTCGGCCTGATTCGCGACGAACAACCCGACTTGTTTCGCCTGTACCCCCTGCGCCCCTGGCGGCTGCATCCCCTGGTGCTGCGCCTGCAAGAGTCGCTGCGCCAGCGAAAGCTGGGGCGCATTTACCAACTGCAATGGGAGCGCGAGGCCCACGTCGCGGGCCCCGACTCACTGCCTGCCCTGTTGTCGAAATCACAGGTCGAAGCGGCGTTGCTGGCGGACGTCGATCTGCTGAAATTCCTGGCGGGGGAATTCGACCAGGTCACCGCACTCCAGACGGGAGATCCAGATCAAGGAATCATTCAGGCGTCGCTCAGCCTGACCGGGCCTGAAGCTTCGCCCGCCCAATGGTCCTGCCACGGTACTCGGGGCACCTCTACCTGGAAACTGACAGTGACCGGCGATGCCGGAAAGGTGACGCTCAGCGGTGGCGAAGCCCCTGGAATCATCACCGGCGAGTTTGTTTCGACCACCCCGGGCACCGCACCAGAATTGCCAGCAGAAACGATCTCATTCGACTATGGTCCAGCGGTCTTACAGGAATTCCTGGCTGGTAACACAACCACTGCCGCGACCGGCGTATGGGCCGACGATCTCAATCGGATTTTCGACCTTCTTGAAGGGGTGCACCGTAGTTTGCGGCGGCGCCGGACGGTGGAATTGTATTTTGATACGCCCTCGGAACGGAGCAATTTCAAGACCCAGATGACAGCCGTCGGCTGCGGCATCCTGCTGCTGACGTTGCTGGCCATCGTGGGGGGGCTGGGAATTGGAATTGTCGCCCACGAACTGAATTTCCCCCCGATTATCATGCAAATCGTACGCGTGCTGGTGTTTGCCCCGCTGTTTCTGTTCCTGTTGCTGCAGATCGGAATATTCCTGTCAAAACCGTCGGCCGGAACGAAGTCGAAGTAACGATCCTGCAGTCTCCCCCTGACTTTGTGAGTCAGTTCCTTCGTACGTCACACCACTCCCGACTCACTGAGTCAGGCTACAGGAAAACGGCCATGCCTCCGTCTCCGTCGCCCTCCATCAGCCCGACGATGCTCACGCTGCGTGGGGTTCGCACGCAGAACCTCAAGGGGATCGATGTCGACATCCCTACGAACGCGCTGGTGGTCATCACGGGCGTCAGCGGAGCCGGAAAAACCAGCCTCGCCGTAGAAACGCTCGCGGCCGAAGGACAACGGCGGTTTATGGAGACGTTTCCTGCCTCGGCCCGGCGGTTTCTCGACCGCCTGGAACGACCGGACGCCGATGAGATTGGCCCGCTGCCGCCACCGATCATTCTCCGTCGCAGCCACGGTCGCCCCAGCCGCAGGGCCACGACGTCAACATTGTCCGAAGTGCAGCAGTCCCTGCAGCAACTGTATGCGGATGCGGGTCAGACCATCTGCCCGGGCTGCCAGCTGCCAGTCGTAGCCCATTCGGCCAGTTCAATTTCCGAGGTCATCGCCACCTGGCCGGCGGGATGGCGGTTTCAAATCTGCTTTTCGCGGCAACTGGCACCGACTGAAATCCCCGACGTGGTTGCATCAGAATTGATGGAAGCCGGGTTTCAACGAGTCCTCGTGGCGGGGCAGACGTTAACACTCAAGATTCCACTCCCGGCAGACTGGCCCCAGGCTCGCGACTGGACGGTGGTGGTGGACCGACTGCAAACCGGGAAAACCTCGGACGATCGACTCCGCGACAGTCTCGAGCAGGCACTCCAGCGTGGTTCTGGCGGATGCTGCATCATCATTCACGACAGTCTCATTCAAGAAGGTGGGGCGTCGCTGGGCCAACCGATAACGGTTGATCATACGGCGTGCCAACAGGTGTGGTTCTATACCCGATTGATCTGTGGCGGCTGTCAGCGGGAGTTTCCGGTTCCCAGTCCGCGACTCTTCTCGTTTTACTCGCCGCAAGGGGCTTGTCCCCAGTGCCAGGGTGCGGGCGAAACGGCAGCGGGCTTATGCTCCCAGTGTGACGGCAATCGGCTGAATGAATTCGCCCTCGCCGTCCATCTGGGCGGAATGCATCTGGGGCAGTTGCTGTCGCTGACGGTCACTCAGGCTCGAGACAACTGTGATTCCTGGCGGACGACACTTTCCGACCGAAGTCTCGAACTTGCCCGGCCCTGGCTGAACCAATTGCAGGAACGGCTTACGCTCTTGGAACGGCTCGGACTGGGTTACCTGCAACTCAATCGCTCTGGCCGGTCGCTGTCCAGCGGCGAGGCCCAGCGCCTGGCCCTGGCCGCGACCTTGGCCGTACGGCTGGTCGAGGCCCTGTATGTGCTCGATGAGCCCGCGGCAGGCTTCCACCCGCGCGAGATTGGTCCGCTGATCGAAATCCTGCGTGAGTTACAAGCGCGACGCAACACCGTCGTCGTGGTCGAACATGCAGCGTCCGTGATTCGCAACGCCGATGCGGTGATCGACCTTGGCCCGGGTGCTGGCCCTGACGGTGGCCAGCGGATCTATCAAGGCTCCCCGGCGGAGCTGCTTGAATGCCGGGATTCGTTGACGGCGAACTACCTGTCGGGACGCTCGACCATTCAACGTCGCACCCGGCGGCAACCCAGCAGCTGGCTCACCCTGCGCGGGATTCAAAATCGTACGCTGAACGGGGCAGACTTTGAGTTTCCCCTGGGGACCCTGTGTGCAGTGACCGGCCTCAGCGGCAGCGGCAAGAGCTCGTTGATCCGGGACACGCTGTATCCGGAACTGTCTGCGGCCCTGGGAAGTCCGCTCGCGGACGAGTCTACTGGTTCGATTCAGGACTTACAGGGGTTTGAAGTACTACAGGCCGTGAATTATGTCGATCAATCTCCGCCCGAGAAATCCGGGCGCAGCAACGTCGCCACGGCCAGCGGCCTGTGGGCCGAAATGCGCACGATCCTGGCAGCGACTTCAGAGGCCAAGATCCGTCAATTCACCGCCGGGACATTCAGTTTCCACAATGCGCGTGGTGGTCGTTGTACCACGTGCGAGGGACTGGGGACCCTGGCCGTCGACTTGCAGTTCCTTGCCGATCTGCAGGTCATGTGCCCGGACTGCCATGGTACCCGATTTCAGCGCGAAGTGCTGGAAGTGAAGTATCGCGGTTTGAGTGTCGCGGAAATTCTGCAGCTGACCGTCAGCCAGGCGCTCCCCTTCTTCCGGGGCCGTTCGAGACTGCAGCGCCGCCTGAAAGCGATGAAGGATGTCGGCCTCAGCTACCTGCAACTGGGGCAGCCAATCTATTCGCTCTCGGGCGGCGAAACGCAGCGACTGCAGCTCGCGACGCAAATGACAGGGCGGGCTGTCGGCCCCACACTGCATTTACTCGACGAACCCGCCCGCGGCCTCCATCCGGCGGAAATTCAAGGACTGGTGAACTGGTTCGATGATTTACTCAACGAGGGGCATTCCCTGATTATCATTGAACATCGCCCGGAATTGATTGGCGTCGCCGACCATGTTATTGAGCTAACAAATTAGCCTTCACGGACTGCGTGAAGAAGGTCGAGCGCACAAACAACCCGGTAGTAACTTGCAGAGTGTTCCTTGGGCTCGGCCATCTTCATGTGGAGTATGCAGGCTACTTTTCCAGAAATTTCCCCGCGGTAGCCTCCTCTCAGCGGCAACCATTTCCAACTTGCCCCCGCGAACAGGCGACTTGCGGTTGTATCCAGCCTGCGACACCGTATACAGTCGTCTGACTCTGTCATTTATCGACACTCCGTTTACGTTCGGCGCGGAACATATTGTCAGGCGTGTTTGCCGTACCACAGCGAGTCCGAGATCTCACAACAAGGAACAGTACATGTTGGGCGAGTTGGTCCTTGAATCCTCAGGTCAGATCTCCGGCACGCGCGTGATGCCATTGTCCGATACCGGCGAGATTCGCACCGAATGTTCGTTTCAGGGGCAGGGGCGAATGTTGGGGATTGAAATCGGGGATGTCGGCTCGTTTGTGCAAACCTTGCGCAGCGATGGCGTGCTGTACGTGGAACAGGGCCATGTCGTCATCACAGGTCCGGCGGGCGCAGTGGCTTATCTGGACGGCTTCGCCCTCGGTAAGCCGCTGGGTGCGGGGAACTCGGTGCATTTTGCATCATGCGGAGTCATGCGTACCACCGCCCACCACTGGAAACGTCTGAACGAAGTGGCCATCATTTGCGAGTATGACGTCGATGCCCAGGGTAAATTCACCGCCCGCGCCTGGGAATGGAAATGACGCCAAATTAGAGTTCGTCAGAATTCTTGTTAGCGCACCCCACAATCAAGAATTTTCACGAGTTCTTCGACCGCAGGATTCACTTGGAAACCACCGCCTATCACGAATCTGGCCATGCCCTGATCGCGATGATGCTCGGCGCGAAAGTGCGTTCGATGACCATCGATCCAGATCGTGACGACGGTCCAGAGAGGTACGGCGACACGCAGATTCGGTGGCGTAAATCCCGGTTTACAGAGCGTCAGCTGGCAGAAAGGGCAGTCCAGGTATGCCTGGCAGGTCCAGTGGCGGAAATGGTTTACACGGGTGATCCATATCACCCTGGCTTGATTCCCGAGTGGGCCGACGACTGGCAATCCGCATGGCAGGAGGCGGAGCCGCTCCACGCGGATGAACGGCAACGCCTCGCCTATCTCGAACAAGTGTCGATCAAGCTCTACCACCTGTTGCAGCGCGACGAAATCTGGGCCGCACTCGCGGCCCTCGCTGACCATCTGCTCGCCCATGAAACTCTGGAAGGGGACGAGATCGAAGACATCGTCACCGAGTGGCTCCCCTGAAGCGTTCCGACTTACCGAACAGAGCCCTTCGCATTTCACGCCGCAAGCCTGATCCCGGTGAACTCCACCCGCCTTCGAGCGTATCTGGACGGGGCGGAGCGTCGCGGAGTCATCCGGGCCCCGTCCTGCAGGCGGCCAGTTTCGTTACGATTTCTAATGCAGAATCTCGCGTTGCAACGCTTCGCACAGCCGATCCACTTCGAACTTCAAATTGGGAAGCAGGATTTTTGCCGCTTCCAGGTTCCCGGTGCGGCACGCCTCTTCCATCGCAAACGCTGTCGCCACGCAAGTGTCTGCATTAAAATTGGCGGACAGCCCTTTGAGGCTATGAGCCTGCCGCGTAGCACTCTCGGTCTCGCCCTTCTGCAGAGCCACTTCCAGATCAGTCAGCAGTTTGCCGGTGTCCTCAAGAAAGAACGTCGCCATATCACGCAACAGGCCTTGATCACCGCCCAGGCGGGACAGGGCCCCGGCGACGTTTAGGACGGGCCGGTCACTCGCCGACATCGCGGAAGCCAGGGTCGAACCGCGGGGTAGTGCAGTGGGGGCATCGCTCACCGCGCGGAACAAATCGAGTTCGGTTTTGTTTGCCGGATCCATGTGCTCAACGCTATTTCTAATATGGGGCTGTGGGACCCAGGCGCTCCGAGCGTGCCTGAATTCTCGGGAGACGCGTTCGACCAGCTTCACCAACTGATTGGCATCAATAGGCTTCGAGATGTAACTGGTCATACCTGCGGCCAGGCAGCGTTCGCGGTCCCCTCGCATGGCATGGGCCGTCATGGCAATAATCGGAACTCGTGAAAATTCCTCGCCCAGGCTGCGGATCACCGACGTTGCCTGCAAACCGTCCATCGTCGGCATCTGCACATCCATTAGAATGATGTCAAATGGTGCCCGTTCATGCAAATCAATCGCTTCGCGACCGTTGTGCGCGATGTGCACACGATGTCCGCGTCGCTCGAGGATTGCCTGCACAACACGTTGATTTGCGGGAGTGTCCTCGGCAACCAGAATATTCAGAGACAAGGGGGTCGACAAGATTTTCGCCACGGCATCATGTCGCAATTGAGGCCCCTGTAGGGCCGTCATAATGGCATCGAGCAGCAGCGACTGTGACACCGGTTTTTCCAGGTAAGCGTTGACGGTCAGATTTCGACAACGCTCCTCAAAGGTATTGCGGTCAGCGGAGGACAACATCAGGATCTTGGCTCCCGCCGCCAAACCACGTTTCTGCAGAGTTTCAATCAGCGTGAACCCATCCAGCACCGGCATCAGCCCGTCGACAATGATCAGGGGATAGGGGTGCCCCGCCTCCAGGGCCCGCTCGATCTGCTGCAATGCGGTTTGGCCATCTGCGACGGCCAGCGGCTTCATCGACCAGCTATTGAGCGACTGTTCCAGGATCCTGCGGTTTGTCGCATTGTCATCCACAATCAGCACCTGCAAATCGCGCAACTCGCGTACGATTGCTTCATCTTCATTGGGGGCATCTGGAAGAACGCGGAATCGCGGCGTGCAAAAGAACGTCGTGCCTCCACCCGGGTTGCTTTCCAGCCAGATCCTGCCCCCCATGCGTTCCACCAGCTCATTGCAGATGGACAAGCCCAATCCGGTCCCGGCAAAACGGCGCGTCGTGGAGGCATCAACCTGTGTGAACGGCGAGAAGATCCGTTTTTGATCTTCGGGGGCAATGCCGATTCCCGTGTCGCGTACGCTGATTAATAATTGAATTTCATCGTTCTGTCGCGACTCGACAGAGACCCGCACGACGACTTCCCCCTGCTCGGTGAACTTAATCGAGTTGCCCGCCAGGTTCATGATGATCTGGCGAATACGGCGGGAGTCCCCCTCCAGTCGATCAGGGACATCGGGCTGCACATCGCAGGCCAGCTCCAGGCCCCGTTCATGCGCCCGCAACGAGAGAATCCGCATCGCTTCTTCGAGAGTCTGGCGCAGGTTGAAAGGTTGCGGATCGAGCTCGAACCGCCCCGCTTCCATCCGTGAAAAATCGAGCAAGTCATCCAGCAATGACAGCAGCACATGGGCCGATTCGCTGGCCGTCGCGAGATAGTCGCGAACAATTGGTATCAACCCTTCAGTGACCAGCGACAATTCCACCATGCCGATGATGGCATTCATCGGCGTGCGCAGTTCATGACTGACGTTCGCGAGGAATTCGTTCTTGGTCTTGCTGGCAGCTTCGGCCGCACGTGTCGCCTGCTTCAAATCATCTTCACGACGGCGTCGGTGGGTAGTATCACGCTCGATACTGGAAGTGCCAATGACGCGTCCCGAGGCATCGCGAATCGGTGAAACAGTCATGGTGACATCAATCTTGCGGCCATCTTTACGGCGGCGCACTGTCTCAAACTGATTGAATTGCCGTCCATAACGGGCGATGTCAGCCAGCTCAGGATCCTGGTTTCCAAATTGTTCAGGAATAAGGATCCGGGCGGACTGTCCGATGGCTTCCCGGTCCGTGTAGCCATAAGTGGCTTCGGCACCAGCATTCCAACTGGTGATCGTCCCATCCATCGATTTGCCAATAATCGCGTCGTAGGACGAGTCAACAATCGCTGCAAGCTGCAGCCGTTCGGCCTCCCAGCGGCGTCGCTCAAGGACTCTTCCCAGCTGGTTCTCCAGCGTTCGCGCCCAGAGCATCAGCCGCGAATCGGGATTGATACCGGCCGGCGAGAGAAACATCAGTATCGCGACGGTCTCACGATGCACATGAACGGGAAATCCAAATGCGCCACGCAAACCGAATTCGCTCAAACCGTTCAGGTGGCTCGTTCCCGGGTCGGCTGCGATATCACTGGACCACGCAGGCTCGTCCGCATCCCAGATGCGCCCTGCCAGATCTTCGCGACGCCGGATTGGATGACTGTTGCGCCAAGTCCTGATCGCTGACAAGGCCGGGTCGTCGCCCACATGCCAGATGTCCGAAACGGCCAGCGACTCACCCGCTGGATCGGGCAACCAGGCCAGCCCCACGGGCCACCCAGCCGTTTCACACATGATCCGTAACCCATGTTGCAACGTCTCCTCAAACGACCCCGTTGCGGATGACAGGATCATCAACTCCTGCAGAAGCTGCACCTCGACGTCCACCGCACCATCGTTCGCCTCGGATTGGCACGCCCCGCATCCCATGATTCCCGATTTCGGCAATTCGCGTAGAAACACCACATACACTAGCCCTTGCCCCAACTGCAGCGGCTGCACTGCCAGTTCGACAGCGAAACTCTTCCCGACCCGGTCAATGGCGTCGATCGGCACCCACGCTCCGCGCTTAGAGCGCGCGATTGTGCTGGACTCGACTTCCAGTGCGGCCCCCAGACGCGGGCGGTGGGCAGGAGTCACGACCAACTCAGCAAGCGACTTACCGACGACCTCGTCCCCGCGCCAGCCGAACAGTTCCAGAGCAGACTTGTTCCAATCCAGAATTGAACCAGACGGATCGATACTCACCACCGCATCTGGTGCGGACTCGAAGATCGCCTGTAATCTCTCGTCCCTGGAGTACACGGAATGCACCGCTTTTCGAATTCATCATCGATTGAGTAAGGCAAAACGGACGATTGGCAAGCCGCGACCAGAAGATCTGCGTGCCTACCATGGATCGTTTGAACGCCTTAGGGATTAACACGGCTTTCGGCGTCAGGCTCCTTGTTCTAAAAGCTCACAAGGGAATCGGAAAGGGCGTTTACTATCAACGGGCTCCCATGCTCCAATTTCACGGAGCGACCGGCGCATAGTCGATGGGAGCAGGGCCCTGCGGTTGAGTCTTGGGAGCCAGCGGATTCACATTGTGCAGCACCTCTTTGCCCCGATCGACGGCACGTTCAGTGTCTCGTTCAATCTTCTGTGTCTCGATGTTGATCGATGTCCGGTTGCCGTTCCTGCCAATGGTCAACCAGCCAGCCATAACCAGCAGTAACACGATCACGACCAAAATTAGAATTACTCTCATCACTCACACTCGCTTCCTGCTCACTCCCGTGATTCCAAACGCCCAAGGCAAATCAGAATCGGCAGGGTTCCGAAATCATTCCAGGTCACTTCAGCAAACCTCTGCAGCAGTTCAGAATCGCTGGAATTGTCGATATTCAAAACTGTTCACAACCGGTTTCATCAGGTTCTTTAACACTAATAATACAAGAACGGCGGCGGGTAAATTAATCTACCCACCCGCCGTTCAGCCATGTTTGGGGGCGGTCCCGCTAGATCCTCGCGCGTCGTCCAGCAACCAGCGACACGACGAACAGAATCAGAAAGACCACGAAAATCACCTTGGCGATCCACGCGGCAGTCCCCGCAATCCCACCCAGACCAAGTACAGCAGCAATCAATGCGATAACCAGAAATGTCAGTGCCCAGCTTAACATGGCGAATCTCCTTGAAATTTTAGTTTTTCATCTACGAGCGAAGTCAGCAATTCGCTACAGGGCGTCATTGCAGCCGTTAAACTGAGTGCCTAATTCTCAACAGACGGCTTTTTCTGTGTGGCATCGATCTCAATTTTGTGGTTGTCATTCGACTTGAATTCAACACCCCGGTCCCCATTCGGCGAAGTCGTTTTGTTGACTTCCAGATTGAATCCCGGAGCCTGAATGTCGAGAACCTTTTCTTTTCTTTCGCAGCCACCTGTAGCAGCAGCGACACTCACCAGTGCCATGGAGATAATCAGGAAGACCGAACTCCACGGTGTCCGGGAGTGCTGTTCAGATCGAATCATTGTTCTTTCCCAAATAACGAATTCTGATTGAACCACGCGATGTATCTCGCCGCGTGACAAGAGACATATGGCACGGATCGTGCCAATCGGACGTGATGCTCCGCCAGACAACGCGGAATGTCCGCAAGCCTTTACTGGCGAATCAGTTGCAAAGACGGCAGTCAAACCTGTTCGCGAGCTGCACCGGTTTCAGAACCCGGCAGAGAACGGGACTCGGTCGTTAGAAGCGCAGCGCGGTGGTTTGAGAATCACCGTGTCGTCCGAATGCAACACCGCATATTCAAATTGACTGT
>CAZQUW010000153.1:11565-15597 GCA_964596215.1 uncultured Planctomicrobium sp.
CCGTCACTGACGGTCGTCGCGGGTTGTCCCGGGCTGCCCCCCCGCACTTCGGGAGGTAGAAACTCCGGCACAATGACCGTACCGGTCGTTTGCAGCACCGTCTGACGCATCACACTTTGCAACTCACGGACATTTCCGGGCCAGGAATAGCGGCTGAGAACTTCCAGTGCCTCGGGGGAAATCCCCTCAATTTCCGGCTTATCCAGGTCCCGTGCGGCGCGCGACAGGTAGTGCTGCAGCAACAGCGGAACATCTTCCTCACGCTTGCGCAAGGGTGGCAGATTGATCGTCACACCATTTAAGCGGTACAGCAAATCCGAACGGAACTCGCCACGTTCTACCATCGATTCGAGATCACGATTCGTCGCGGCAATCAATCGGACATCGGTCTGAATCGTCTCGTTGCCACCGACTCGCTCGAAACGCTGCTCCTGCAACAACCGCAGCACTTTGCTTTGTACCAAGGGGGACATATCACCCACTTCGTCCAGAAACAGCGTGCCACCGCTACATTGTTCGAACTTACCTACACGCCGCCGTTCGGCACCTGTAAATGAGCCTTTCTCGTGACCGAACAGTTCACTTTCCAGCAACGTGTCCGACAATGCGGCGCAATTCACGGCCATAAAGGGCTGTTCACGACGTGCACTGTGCTGATAGAGAGCACGCGCCACCAGTTCCTTCCCCGTGCCACTTTCGCCCCGAATCAGGACGGTGACATTCTGCCGCGACACCCGGCCGATCGATTTAAACACCTCCAGCATCTGTGAGCCGCGGCCGACAAACATATCGCCTTCAGTTGCCGGCGCACCACTGATGGGAATCGCCACCGGCACATTCATCAACCGACGCGTTTCTAACGCCTTCACAACCAGCAATCTCAATTGCGGTAAATCCAGCGGTTTCGCGACGTAATCATAGGCCCCCAGTTGCATGGCTTCGATCGTCGTTTCGCTGCCTGCTTCGGAAGTGATGAAAATCACTGGCAGCCGGCGATCCAATGCCTGAACCTGTTTAAATACCTCCAGGCCCGACATGCCCGGCAACATAATATCCAGCAAGATGACGTCCGGACGTTCCGCAGCCACGATGGAGAGTGCATCTTCAGCACTGCGTGCCGTCAGTACCTCGGCTTCGTCTTGCAGGGACTTCTGGACCATATGCAACACGGTGCGATCGTCGTCAACTACCAAGACTTTTCGCATCTGACTTGATCCTGAAGGGGTGTCTACTCGCTCGCTCACTGCTCAGCCCCGATTCACCGAGTAATCAGACTCGGGTTTTAAAATACCGTCTCAATGATCGCCAAGTTGTGTGAAATTGATACTGATCAACCGTAGTATCATGGCAATTGAACGACGGGGAAACAATCTCATCTCAACTGCCATGCCCATGGCAACATCGATAATGCCAGATCAATCTGATTCAGCTTCAAGAAGTGAGGATCACGCTTACAGCATGGTTTTACCTCATAAACACTGCGAAATCAAAACTAGATACATCAAATCGGTCTGATGGAACTCATGGTCACCGAAGTTTTCGGAACCCATTGGAAGCAAATAACAAATGGCGATGTGCGCCGGAAATCACCTCCGGCAAGAGAAGCCCACATCCGGCGGACCGTCCGCCCAACATGCGGAACGCCCCCGAATTACCCGCGAGTGGACTCGCAGAAAAACAACACAGGTGAGCCGGGTGTCACTCAGCACCCGACTCACCTGCGATGTGAGCATTGCAGACATCCCGTTAAACCGGCGGCTCCGGATCGTCAAAGTGGATTGTCGCGAGTCCGCTCGTGGCAAACAGGGCATCCAGCGTGCCGTTCCAAGTCAGCCGGACCACTGCCGCGCTCGAACCTCCCTGGTCATCGGTCCTCGCCGTCCCGGCCACCACAAACTCATCCGACAGAGGATCATTGGCCACTGCATATGCAGCATCGGCACCGTCACCAGTCAGATCAATCGGCAATAACAGCTGCCCGGCAGTCCCAAACGCTGGATCCAGCGAACCATTGGGAGTCAGACGGACGACTCCATAATCGTAATTCCCGGTGTCGGTCAATTGGACAATCCCAGCCAGCAGCAACCGTCCGTCGGCTTGCGGAGCGATGGCGAAGACTTCATCGTCTCCCGGGCCTCCCAGGTCAAAGGCCACGGTCTGACGACCATCTTTGCTGAACGATTTGTCCAGATTTCCGTTGCTCTTCAAACGCACCGCGGCAAAGTCGAAATTGCCGTCGATATCTGTTTGTGCAAACCCGCCTAGAACGATGTTTGTTCCCTGCAGGGCGACCGACGTCGCGCCGTCGTCACGCGCCCCCCCAAGATCAAATGCGATCGTCCGTTTACCGGTCCCCGCAAACGACTTGTCCATATCGCCCCTGGCGGTGACGCGGGCGATTGCGAAGTCATAATTCCCCGACCGATTCCGCTCGGCACTTCCCGCAACCACGATCGCTCCATTCGGCTGCACGGCAATACTACTGGCAGCGTCCTGTCGAGCTCCCCCCAGATTGAAGGCAATGGTCTTCAATCCATCGCCACTGAACGCCGCGTCGAGCGTTCCGTTGGACGTCAGCCGTGCCAGCGCGAAATCGGTATCTCCCGAAAAGCTGCGCAACGCAGTTCCACTAACCACAATTTTCCCATCGGGCGCGACGGCAACCCCTGTCGCCCGGTCGTCACTGCTGGCCCCCAGATGGAAGTCGACGGTCGTCTTCCCGTCACCTCCGAAAGTGGTATCGAGTGATCCATCGTAGTTCAACCGCGCAACGGCGAAATCATAATCCCCATTGAGACTGCTCTGGGCATAGCCCCCGACGATGATCTTTCCATCCGGTTGCAGCGCCACGCAGTTCGCCACGTCTTCACCGCCGTCCGATCCCAGCAGATTAAAGGGAATCAGGACCTGTCCATCCTCACTGAAAGTCGTATCGGGGGTGCCATCGACATTCAAACGGGCGATCGCGAAGTCCGAGTTTCCATTCGCCAGATCGGTCGACGAACCGATAACAAGTGTCTTGCCATCAGGTTGAATGATGGTCGCCAGTCCCGCGGTCGCCGACAGGAAACAGCGGATTTCCAGGTCTTCAACCGGCACGCGCGGCATCCGTACCACGCGTTTCCGCGGCTTCTGGCTCCTCTTGAAGACTGATTCGCACACTTCAACACAACGCCGGACCAGCGACTCAACGGCCATCCCGATTACTCCTCTGATTTCGCTATCGCCGGAGGCCGGTCAATCGGCCCTGCGAGCCCGATTGATCAGCCTGCGAACCAATGCCACCACGCTCCAGGCGGAACGGGGGCGCAAAATATCTGGCGTTTGGACGCATCCCGGCGACAGAACTCTCCCGTGAGTTCGCCTGGAATGGATGTTTTTTGCGAAATAACGCAACCAGGTGTGCGGCGGAAGCAATCGGGAGCTCCGCCACATCAACAGACCTGCATGCGACCCTCGCCAGACGGCAGAAATTCGCGGTTCCCCCGCGATTCAAAAAAATGGCCTCGTGAGGACAGACGGCCGGGTTCACATTTTGTAACATGTTTCGGCAAATTAGGGAGCGGGTCCGCATACAATGCATGCGGGGGTCGGATGGATGCCTTGCGTCCGGCCCTGCTTTGTCAGCTGCCCTGAAGGTGTGACACCGGAGAATCACAATGAAGTTTAGGTTTCCCATCGTCATTATTGACGAGGATTTCCGTTCTGAGAACACTTCGGGATTGGGAATTCGGGCACTGGCCGCCGCGATGGAAGTGGAAGGCGTGGAAGTGCTGGGAGTAACCAGTTACGGCGACCTGTCCCAGTTTGCCCAGCAGCAGAGTCGCGCGTCTGCCTTCATCCTGTCGATCGACGACGAGGAATTCACCCCCGGCCCGGAAAACGATCCGGCCATCGTCAACATTCGCGCCTTCATCAAAGAGATTCGCTTCAAAAATTCGGAAATTCCGATTTATCTCTACGGTGAAACCCGCACTTCGCACCATATCCCGAACGATATCCTGCGCGAACTGCACGGCTTCATCCATATGT
>CAZQUW010000154.1:0-11783 GCA_964596215.1 uncultured Planctomicrobium sp.
CCGGCTGGCGATCCACGCCGGTCCAGCGCCCTTGCGACTGGCGCGCCGGCTGCTTGCCGGGGCTCTTGTCGAGCGCATCAGCTAGTCGTTGAATCGTGATGTCGGTTGATGCGTGCTTTCCCTTTTCGATACGTGAGATGTGACTCTGCGGAAGTTTGCTTTTCTCGGCTAACTGAACTTGGGTTAGCCCTAACTTCTCTCGACGCGTTTTAACTCTCGCTCCCAACTTCTTTCTGTATGAAACGAGCTTCTTGAGTGACTCTTTCGACACTCCCTCATTCATGTCGCCAACTGCCCCCGGCTTCCATGGCAAATCAATCAATGCCGGGTGCGCAATCTCCAGAATTGCAGAGGCGATTTCACTCCGATCTTCGGAGCTGTTCGCATCCTTCATCATCTGCCATAGACGGTAGCATCGCTCCTGTTTCTCTGTCGTGAGGGTTGCTAACCGCTCAGCGACTTGAGTGATGAACTTCTTCAAATCCTCTGGATCGAATTGTCCCCACTCTGAATCTAGCCCGGCATAATTCGCTATAGTGTTCATGACTATTTCCTGTGCTCCCTGCGTGTCTACTCCTTTAGACGCCCTATTCCCTTCATCGGCCCTCGTACATGAGAAGATTTGCTGTTGCGATTCGCCCGCTAACATAGTCCGATAGCCTGTCTTCTAAGACTTCTAGAACATGCTGCGGGGTTCGGTGGTCATCCTCCTTTTTGTAAGCCTTCAGAACCACAACTTCGTTCAGTGCTGGCCGAACCGCAAAATAGATCCTCAAGTTCGTCCGGCCAAGCAAATGTCCCTTCAGTCGTAACTCGTGAAAGTCACCGATCGGCTTAATATCCAAGTCGGTGACTAAAGCTGGGTCGTAGATGTCAACCAAACGCTGCACCACCCCAACGCAGTGCGCGTACGCCCCAAGACTTCTAACGATACTCTTAGCTTCCTTGATCGCCGTTCTTAGCGTCGCAATCCTTGCTTTTCGTGCGTTGGCGTCCATCTCCGGTGGCATCATGACCTCCTGATTTCATCCGACATTATCCATGGCCGTCGCATGAAATATACAACGATATACAACGGCACGTCAAGAGGTGAACTTGAGAAAAACTCCAGATTCTAATCTTTGAACACAGCTCACGCTCATCGGAATTACCGCGTTTTATCACTTCAGTATCGAGTCGGCTTTGGCGTACTTGCATGTGTGCGAGTCATCCGCGCCGAATAAAATCATCCCGAGGCCAATATGCGGCCGGAATTGGCGGCGCCGTCCCTGAATTCTCCGTCCGAAACACAACAAAGCGGGTAATCTGGATAACCGTTCCGGAGTGTTGTATGCTTGTGCAGAACTGACGCACCCGGACTACGTTGGGTTCTGAGAAACATGTCGCTAAAACGCCAAGACAACTTATCGGAAATGAAGGAGTATTTGATCCGACTTGAGCGAGACATTCAGCTAAACGGCCTATTGCAACATCAGGATTCATGTATTGAGCTGGAATATTTCTTCCGTGATATGTTGAACTTGACCTACGAATGGCAGCTTCAGAATGCGAACGTGCTGTTTGAAAAGAACCATGAGTCCTTCGATCTGTCTGACGAGTCGTTCGGAATCGCCTGCCAAGTGACAGTGACTCCAACCGCGGCCAAGATAAGGAAAACGCTCAAGAGCTTCATCGGGACCCACCATACCGCTTACAAGAGGTTGGTATTCGTTTACCCTCTGATCAAGATCACGGACTGTCGCTCGGATTTTGGGAACCTATTGAACGGCTACGATTTCAATTCGGTACGGGATCGACTCGGACTGGGTTCGGTTTTGACGACAGCTCAGAATATGTGTATTCAGCGCCAGGAGAATTTGTTGGACTTGATCAGACGAGAACTTGCCCCGCTGGGCCGTGCGCTTCAACTCGGCGTTGATCAAACGTTCGAAACTCTGATCAAAGTGATTAACCATATGTCGACCAACTCCCCTGTCGACAAGATCGACTTGGACGAGCAATGCCCTGATGTCCAAAGAAAACTACGACGTTTTGCCGATCACGCGATCTATTTGGTAACACAATATCGACTAAACCAAGGTTTACATACGACGATCAACGAGGCCAAAGAAGCGATAGGCTACGATTCTGCCCGGGTCGCAAAAATTCAAGCCTGGCTGAAGACATTTAGCATCGATGCCCTGGAGAAGAATCTGAACGATGCCAAGGCGGCATTTCAGGAAATGGCGGCCTATCTCTTGAAGTGCGCCCACAGTCGGGGAACTGACGCTGAAGAGACAGCAGTCAGATTCATGCTTGCGGACGAACTGGTCCGATGTAACGTATTTCCCAATCTTTGAACGATCAAATCATGTCATTGATTTCGAAGGATGAACCACTCGCAACATCGATGGTCCACATCGGCTATTTGATACTCAAGCAACTTGAGTCAACCGATCAAGAACGACTGTCACTGGCTTCGATCATGTTTGAACTCCGAAAGAAGAAGATCACCCATTATCGCTCCATCATGTTTGGGTTGATTTTTCTATACACTTCGGGCGCAATCGAATTTCGTGCCCCCTACATCTTAAGGCGCTGAACGACAAACATGTTGCGGCTTATTCAGCTTTCTAGCGAACCGGAGTGTTTCACACCTATTTTGTTTCAAAGTGGGGTCAATCTGATCCTGGGGGAACGAGCAGCCGAGAAGAATGCGCAGGGACGCAAGGTCAATGGCGTTGGAAAAAGCATCTGCATTGAGTTCCTGCATTTCGCGCTTTGTCGATCCTATTTGGAAACGCGGATCAGCAAGATCCCGAAAGACGTCCTTCCCGTAGATCTCGTGGTCATCTTGGATCTCACGATTGGCGTTCATCGTCTGCAAATTCGCCGCACGATTGCAGACCCTGACCATCCGACCATTTCAACTGGTGAGGGAGTGGTGACTCAATTCGAACGCCTTGCTGACGTGAATACTTACTTGGGAGAATTGCTAACAGATCATCATGAGAATGCCGGCCAAATCTCATTTCGGCAGCTTATGTCACTGCTAATGCGAGACGAGCGCTCAGGATTCAAAAGCTTCATAAATCCACACGATGCGTCATTACGGATTCCCGACGACATTGCGCCGCATCTTTACCTGCTAGGCATCGATCTCTCAACCTATCGGAACCTAAAGCTGACGATCGAACAACTCGCCGCGCAGAAGAGGACGCTGGCCGAGTTGAAAAGGGTGGTAACTGAGCATGGGAAGCTCAAACTGTCGGACATTCCAAGCAAGCTGAATGAAGATAGAGATGCTGCTCGTAACATCGGCGCCGCACTCGATACGCTTCGAGCGGATCCCGCATTTGAACGTGTCGAAGATGAATTGGTTCGATTAGAAAGTGACCTTGCACTTCTGCGGACAAAACGAAAAGGCCTGAGTTTTCAAATTGACCAGATTCGATCAATTCCCCTTCCGGAAACCATCGATGCATCAGACCTTAAGATCGTGTATGACCGCATCAAGTCAGGGCTAGGCAGCTTGGTTGAAAGATCTCTCGATGAGGCGAGGTTTTTCAAATCAGAAATTGAATCGTTTCAGAAGGTATTGCGTGACGAGGAGTTAACCACTCTGGAGGCTATTAAGAGGGACCTCAGCACAGAAATACGACGGTTATCGGACGAGCATTCCAGTCTGTCGAGGCAACTTGACAATAAGGGAGCATTAGCTGAGCTGAAAACTGGCCTTGAGATCGCGACCCGCAGGGCCGATGAATACCATCGATTGAACGCACAGTACCAACAGTTCCAGGAGAAGCAGTTTGATGTCGAAAGCATGAAAACTGCCAGAACAAATGACTTGAATGCGCTCGCCCTAATGCTGAGCGAGTGCAAGAATATCGAGCAATCGCTCAATGACACAATCGTCGCATTCCACAGCAGAATAATGCAAAGTAGTCGAGCCTCCTTTCGGTTCCAACTGAAGAATACGCCGGCGGCGAAACGCCCCCTTTCCTTCGACCTCCGCATTCAAGACGATGGGAGCAAAAGCATCGATCAGGTGCGGGTTTTTATTTACGATCTCGCAGTGATGTTTGATCCCTTAAGTCGTGTCAATCATCCTGGCTTCCTTGTCCATGACAATATTTTGGAAGTTGATCAGGATACACTGACTCGGTGTTTGAACTTCCTTCATTTCCAAATTGAGGCTGAAGACGAGTTTCAGTACATACTGACACTTAACCGGGACAAGATCGAGGGGGAGGAGATTCGACATGACATTCGGCTCGATATTGACGCGTCGAAGGTCGCAAGTTTCACAAAAGCCGCTCAGTTTCTCAGAACGCGATACAGCGAGCTCTAGGAACACGTATTGCTACGCCAATCGTTGGGTCGGGATAACTACCCCGTCATTTCGTCTATGGGGTGGTCGGCTCCGGAAGCCCGGGCAGGTAGAGGAAGCCCGCTTTGCCGGAATACCGGTCCGCAGGGTAGCCCAGGTTGCTGTGAAAACTGGGTTTACAGGAGGCGTAATTGGACACGAGATAGTTTCTCACCATGCCAGAATGCATCGCGGTCAGAGATTGGATGGGAATTCCGTTGAGCTGGCTTGAACCGCAGATCGGGGCCTGTGGCAGTAGTGTTTCCTGTAGACCACAGTTTGCATAGCAACCTGGGCCAGCCCGCGTGGTCTATTGAAAGCGGCATCGGGATTTCGTTGCGGTTACCACAGGTGGGCGAGACTATATGGACAGCGGTTCTCTTCATTCGTCAATTCTGCTGGTGATTGCAGGGGGATCGCTGATCGGGATGGTTTATGCGAAAAACTGGCCAGCTCAGGATGCGCAGAAGCCATTCCATATTACGGAGGTAATTCCACTGCTGCTGATTGGAGTTTTGTTTTCGCTGACTTTGAATGCGAATGGCTTTCCATTGATCGAGTGGCTGATGCCGGCGATTGCCGCGTCGGCCCTGATGATTATGACGCCGAATCGCCGACGTCGTCTGAAGATTTGTGTCTTGTATTGTGTCTTGTCGATTGGGCTCTGTTTGAACTTTATGAGCTTGACCACAACTGGTTTCACCTCTGCACCTCAGCGTACTTTGTCGCTGCAGAACGCGCGGCAGGCCGCAGCGATCAAAACCGCCAGTCGGGCCTTATCAGAGCACTTGAATGCAGCAGATACTGTGCATGCAACACCACTCGCAAGATTGATCAATCGAAGCGTTCCTGATGTCATATCGATAAGCATCAGCCGCACCTGGCACACCTGGCTGACGCGTCTATATCGGATTGAGAGGCATCCGATGGAGTTGTGGGCAGTACCGCGAGCCCCCGCGGGCGAGATGAACGTGGAACTTCGCCCCCGTGAACAGTAAACAGCGCCAGGTTGATCAAGTGCGACCGCGGAGTGGCCCAGATTGTTGATCTATCCATGTGGGGAGCACAGGTTTTCAAACTTGGGGCGCGTCGCGAAACTAAGGCAGTTTTGTCAGCGATACCCCGCCAACAGGGATTCTCACCACAAAAGTGCGTGTGTACGGGATTGGTGAAATCGTCTGCATCAGACGCGGAATTGCCACGATCATCCCGCTTGGGTGCGGCTGCATCTCAGTCGCTGCGCTCCCCCAGGTTTAAGAACCTAGGCCACCCTGTGATGCAGCCAGACGTGTGTATCGCGGTAGGGGTTTGGGATATCATGTCGCCTGTGGGTACAGTCGGATTCACCTGGGCGTAAGGCGTCCCAACGGAGGCATCGGATGACACGAGTTCGCGTGGAGAGTTTTACTATCTCGCTCGACGGATATGGAGCAGGCCCCGATCAAGATATCAACAATCCGCTCGGCATCGGCGGGACCGAGCTGCACCAGTGGTTATTTCCCACACGCACTCTCCAGAAGACTTTGTTCGGAAACGACGGCGGCACGACCGGGGTTGATGATGACTTCGCCGCGCGGGGCTTTGAGAATGTGGGATCCTGGATTCTGGGGAGGAACATGTTCAGCCCCGATCGCGGGCCCTGGCCGGACCTGAACTGGAAGGGCTGGTGGGGAGACAATCCCCCGTATCACGTTCCGACTTTCATCCTGACGCATCATGCACGTCCCTCCATCGAGATGGCAGGTGGCACGACGTTCCATTTCGTCACGGGCGGCATTCACGAAGCCCTGGAACGGGCTCGCGAAGCGGCGGGCGGAAAGGACGTGCGCATTGGCGGCGGGGCGAACACCATCCAGCAGTATCTTCGCGAGGGTCTCATTGACGAGGTGCACTTTGCGATCTCACCGGTCGTGCTGGGCGGAGGGGAACGGCTGTTCGAAGGGGTCGACTTGCGGGCCCGGGGTTACGAATGCGTCGAATTCGTCGCATCAGAAAAGGCCACGCACGTCGTCCTGAAGCACCAGGGTCGCGCGGACGGCTGACGCCATGGCGACGTGGGGTGGTCCTGGTTTTTGAACCTGGGCCACTCCGCATAGATCGCAGCAGTCGAACGGTGCACCTGGCATCCCGCGTTGAGTGTGACGATCGGGAAACTCACTTGATGACGTTCTCGCCTTTAAGAGTTTGGCTTCATTGAGGCCGCAATCTCGCGGCAGCCTCCGTCGCCAGTTTCGCGGCGAGTGAGTCCGCAGGTGAACTTGTGATCGCGGTTTGATAGAACTTCAGGGCGTCGGGATTGCGACTCAGCTTTTCGTAGCGCACTCCCAGGAGATAGGCAAGCTTGCCCCTAAAGTCCGCAGGCAATGAATGAGCGACACTATCCCACCCCAGGAAACCGGGATTGCCCTTCCAGGTGACAGCGAGGGGCAGAAATTGGGCCAGCGTCAGTTTGCCCTCCACGGAAACCAGGTCATACCCCTGCTGAGTTGTCTCCCAGATCAGCTCTTCTCGCTCTGGATGGGGTTCGGTGTCGCGTAAGTTATCGGCAATATAGTGGGAGGCGGCTGCGACCGGCCAGAGCGACATATTCTCGCGCATCGTCAATTGGTCAAAGGCCAATCTTCTGATCATCTTCATCGCACGTGGATTTCGACAACAGTCCTTGACGGCCGCGAACAGTCGGTCGTGCGAGAGATATGTCTCGACCAGTTTAAAGACCCCGCCGGCTCGTCCCCCCCCTGCGTAGAGCGTGATTTCGGCCCAATCCGCCTCGTCAAAATCGTTCGTGAGCGAGCGAATTACAAAATAGACTTTAGCGGACGCGCTCGAGAGGGGTCGCTTGCCTGAGATTTTGGAAAGTGAGGCATCACGCCAGGCGGCGACGGCGGCTTCGTGGTTGCCGCGAGATTCAAATAAGAATCCTCGAATGAACTGCACCGTCGAGAACGAGATGACGAGCTGCCAATCTTCCGTGTCAGGTGTCACGCCGCTGACCACGGCCTGATCGTAGGACTTGCGGAATTTAGCGAACAGAAACTCGGCATATTGTTCCGCCTCGTCGTGGCGTTCGAGTGCGAACAGATTGTAGAGTCGCTCGATTTCGAAGGCATACCAGCGCAACTGCCACACTGCACTGGCAGATGCAATTTCCCGATCCACGAGCGCCAGCGCGTCGGCGGCATGCCCCGTTTCTCGGAGCAAACTACTGTGGACCAATAAATGGTCAAAGTGGGAGTAGCTTTTCAGGCACTCCGTAGACAGCAGGGTTGCTCGTTCGTAGTCGCCGAAGGCGCGATACTGACGAATCAGCGCATACGCGGCACTATATGCGTCGGAACTCTGGTGATTCAGCAGACGTTGAAGATCGACCGCGCGCTGGAGAACTTTTGTTCGATGCCGATCGAAGATGAGAAAGGCCCCTGCGTCTTCGAAGGTTTGCCTGGTTTTCTCGAGCCGTAAGATATTTTGCCGGAGATCTTCCGGAGCGATCCGTGCCAAGTCTTCGAATTTGTGATTGAGGGAGAGTTTCTGATAGACATCCTCGGCGTCCTGCCGCTTGTCATCTTCCAGGTACAGCGACCAGAGCTGGAAATCGGCAAGGGTACTCCAGCGGCTTCCTCCCTGGACTGAAAGTTGCTCCCAGATGCGCTGGGCCTCGTCTTTTTGTGCCAAAGCCAACAGGCACTGAGCCTGTTTGTAGCGAGACTCCCTGCCGTACTCATCGTCCCCGCTTTCCTGAGCCTGCTTGCGGTATCGAATGAGTGCTTCCTGGAATTTTCCCTGAGCATAAAATTCATCCGCAGATTCCAATGGACTGGGAGTGGATGGTCGGTGCATGCGGTCCGTGGTGAATCGGGTGAGGCGAGCCAGATCCGGAAATTGAACGGCAATCTTGCCCAAAGTGGACATCGGCAAGGGATAGGGGTCGATCATTTCCAGCGGAGGGAACTCATTGACTTGAAATTCAAGCCGACTTCCCTGGCGTTGCGCACGAAGTCGCATCGGGGCCCTGGCCAGCAAATCGCGGGGTACGACGGTTTCTCGAAGAGGCTGACCATTCCGCAGGATGGCGATCCGGAATCGTGCAGGGTCTGCCTGTGATACCGCTCCCGCCGCCCTGGCGGAAGGGATTACCAGGAAGCTGTAGCCTGCTTTTTCAGAAGCCAGAAACTCGATGCCGAAGGCCCTGGTCAAGCCATCGGCGATCTCGAACGTGGCCGCAGATTGGACGTCGGCTGATGCCACCTGATTGGTCGCGATGCGTCGTGCCGTGAATTCCGTGGGTCCATCTGCCGGGACGATGGCCTGATCGGCGGGCGTGATTGGGACTAACTTACCATCCCGCAGTTCGACGGCTTGAGGATCAAAAACCTGGTTCCAGCCTGCGAGGTCCCCCTGCAACTGGAGCACCGGCTCCCAGGAATTTAATCGTAATTGCATTTCCGCGCGCAGGGTCTCGGCCGCCTGCTGATCGCGCGTTTCGAGCGCCGCGAGCCCCAAGTTGACCGCCTGCCGATCGGCTTCTGTCAGCCGCGGAGCACGCAGTTGTTTCTGGAGCAATTCCGCATATCGGGTGATAAGGCGTTGCCGCCCCTTCACAGAGCGCTCTGGAGAGAGTTTTTCGAGATCCGCGAGCGTGGCGTCCAGACTGGCCAGATGGGCTTGATCCCATGTCTCGCGTTGCAAACCGGTCTCGAACGCGGTGACATAGGTGGATAACGCGAGCGCCCTGGTTTCGCGATTCAAAGATTCCGCGGTTTTCTGCCGCGCAAGCCCCACCAGGTAATTGGCAATCAATAGACTTCCGAGGATAACCGGCGTAGCGACGGAGATGCTGACCGCAATGGCACGATTACGACGCAGCCACCGGGCCGTCCTGGCGATCCAGTTTTCGGGAAGGGCGACGACGGGCTCGTCTGCCAGCCAATGTTCCAGGTCGTCGGACAGCTCCCGCGGTGAAGCGTAACGGTGTTCTGGTTGAAGCGCCATGGCGCGTCGACAAATGGCATCGAGTGACACGGGAACGGAAGCCTTGAGCTGCCTCGCACTCGGAAGGTCGCCGGTCTTGACTTTCTTGAGAACCATCCCGAGATCACTTCCCAGGAATGGCGGCTGGCCGGTCAGGATGTGATAGAGCGTCGCGCCCAAGCTATACACATCACTACCGGGACCGAGTTTGTCGAGCTGTCCCGCCGCCTGTTCAGGACTCATGTATGCCGGCGTGCCGATCGCCGAGCCAGGCAGTGTCTCACTGATTTCCCCGCTGGCATGCGAACTGGGCTTCAGCAACGCGTCAGTTGGCGCTACTTCCATTCGCCCGGTCTGCTGCGCCGCGGAGTCGATGACTTTAGCCAGCCCCCAATCCACCACAAGAGTTTCGCCATATTTGCCGATCATGATGTTGCCGGGCTTCAGATCACGGTGGAGAATGCCGCGATCGTGCGCATACTGCAATGCATCACAGACATCAATCAAGCGGCGCAGCAGCCCACGCAGCTGCAGATTATTCTGCCCGGCGTCACCTTTGGCCTGCGGAGTATGGAATCTCGCGATGGCCTCCTGCAGGTTATCGCCCTTGATGAAGCGCATGGCATAAAAAGGGCGGCCATCCTCGTAGGTTCCCAGCCCATAGACTGGAACTATGCCCGGATGTTCAAGTCCTCCCGTGATTTCCGCTTCAAGCTTGAACCGCGCCCGTACATCATGATGATCGGCATGTCGATTCTGAATCTCCTTGAGGGCCACCTCACGGTGCAACTCGGTGTCGAGTGCCACATGAACTTCGCCCAACCCGCCGCGAGCATGTGGCCGCAATATTCGGAAACGCGTACCTTGAGACGTTGAGCTTCCGACCAGAGTTGCAAATGGATCCGCGCCGCTGCGTGGGGACGGGATCTGCTGCAGACTCGCCTGCAATTCGGGACTGGCGATGCTCAACAGTTCTCCCCGGGCATCGTCCAGCGTGCTGAGCGCCTGGAGGCTTTGCTGGGGATCATTGTTATGACGCTCGACGTGCAGTCGGACCAGGGCCTCCAGGAGTGCTCGTGTGTCGGGTTGCAGCGCGTGCTGTTCCTGGAGCAAGTCAACCAGGCCACGTTGTTTGTCGAGCACCCACAGGCTGAAGGCCGTAACGAGTTGCTCGCGCGTAATCAGATTGTTCTGCAAGGCAAGCAGGCCCAGCAGGAGATTCCGATCGGTCTGCCCGTGGGAACGCCCGGGGCTGGCACCATCTGGCGGCGCCCCGTTGTCGTTCGATGCTTGATCGCTCATCAGGAACCTGACTTTAGCAGAACGCCGCTGTTGAATGTGTTCGGAACGACGAAAAGGTGTCAGGAACCGTGATGTTTGTCACTGTAGCTTGGCTGGGTCGACCACCGCGTGCTTGATTCGCTGGCGTTTCCAGGTGTAGGTCAGATGGACCAGGCCGTCTGCTGATTGAATGATCGCCGGGTAGCTGTACTCGCCCGGTTCGTCTTCCAGGACCAGTACCGAGCGCCAGGTGCTGCCGTCTGTCGATATCGCGAGATTCAGCGGTGAACGGCCCTTGGGGGTGTGATTATAGATCAGCAGATGCCGGCCATCACGCAGCGAGACCGCGTCTGTCCCGGAGTTCGGATTGGGCAGGTCGGTCAGCTGCATCGTTCCCCAGGTGCGGCCCAGATCGTCTGAATCAATCTGAAAGAGATGCTGCTGCCGAGTTCGTCCCAGCGCCCGCAATTTGTCTCCCCCGAGCGTCAAGATGCTGGGCTGAATGGCGGCGATCTGTTTGCCATCGTTGACCGGACCGGTCTTCGTCCACGTCTTGCCGAGATCCGCGGTGCGTTCGAAGTGGACTCGCCAACCGGCCTCTTCAGTGCTGCTGGGACACAAGATATCGCCATTCGCCAGTTGCAGGGGCTTGTTCTTGATGGGGCCCAGAATTCCCGCAGGTAAGCGGGTGGCGGCACTCCAGCTGCGACCTTGATCAGGGCTGGTGCGCAACATCCCCCACCAGTCGCTGGGAGATGGTCCGACTTTATAGAACAGCATCAGGTCCCCGTTTCGGGGTTGCAGCAGGACCGGGTTCCAACATGGCCAGCGCTGGCCAGCGGGTTGAATTCCGTCAGCCACCTGGACCGGTGCCGACCATCGCTCAGCATTCCGCCGCGAAACCCAGATCGACACATCGGGCTTGCCTTCCGCAGTCCCGGCAAACCATGCCGTGACCAGCGTTTTGTCGGTGGTCTCGGCAATCGTCGACGCGTGGCAACTGGGGACAGGGGGAGTCTCGAATACGAATTCCATGGTCACGAGACTCGGGCTCGGAGGCGCCGCCAGGGCCGCAATGGGCAGATGGGCGACACCAGCAAGTAGCAGCAGCCAGATCGCGAGTCGAGCCATAGCATTATCCATCATGTCGGTGTGTGAAGAGATTGGAACCTGTGGCCTGCAT
>CAZQUW010000154.1:11883-15439 GCA_964596215.1 uncultured Planctomicrobium sp.
CTGGACTTTGGGGGCCACCACATGGTATCTGGAGGACTGGACCTACTTCCTTCATCGAGCGACTTAAGAGAGTGGAGGAAGGCGACGGCAGCTGGCTCAACCACAACCTGTTTGTTGGGGGCAGCAGCGGCACCGTGAACACGCGAAACAACACCGAGTTGTCCACCTTGTTCATGAGCGGCCATAAAATCAGCATCAAACACTGAGGCGAGCCTACGAAGAAAGACGTCCGCCTCGGCAACCTCTGGCAGACGATGTTCGGCGTCAGGGGAGTCAAAGTCCCCGAGAATTTCCAAGTCGGCGAAACCGCCCGCGTTTTCCAGGAATTCGTGTGATGACCATGAACTTTGACCCCGCCGTTGCTCAAGTAAGCCAGCACCGACTTAGCGCGCGGTGGTCATGTGCCGCGCAGCAAGAGGCTGATATCGTTCTCGCGGACACCCGCGTCAGCCATTTTGCAGCAATCCAGCTGTTGAGCATGGGCAGACCAGAACTCATTCTCTCCTGGGCCTGTATGCTTTTGGGGGTGTTTTGCGCAGTCCCTTCAGCCACGCCCGCGCAGGAACAAACAAAAATCGTCTTGGTCGCCAATGGCAGGAATTTGGCACCAATCATCTTGCCGGCAGAGTCGACGATGTTCACCAAGATCGCGGCAGCGGATTTAGCGGAATACATTGGCAAGGTGGGGGGTGCGAAGCCTGAGGTGCTGGAAGGACTGCCGACTCCAGTCCCAGAACATGCGATCTGGGTTGGATTCCAGCCGCAGCTCAAGGCGTTGTTTCCCGGCACCGACTTTGATTTTAAGCATCCTGAGGAGATTCTCATTAAGTGCGACGGGAAGCATCTCGCCATCGTCGGACGCGATGTCTGGGACGCGATCACGAACAAGAAGAAGATTATCGCCGGCCAGACGGAGGCAGAGCGGAAAGACTATCTCGCGGGGTTCGCCGAATCGAACCGGGACGTGGACGGCTTTCAGTTTGAGTATGGCACTGTGAACGCGGTATCGACGTTTCTGCACGACCAGCTCGGGGTCCGCTGGCTGTGGCCTGGAAAGACTGGGGAAGTCGTTCCGAAGCAGTCCACAATCACCGTCAGCCCGATGGAGTTTCGCTATCACCCGAAGATCCGTCAGAGATCGACGGTGTATGCGTCGCTGGCCCTCTATAAACAGGGCGGGAAGCCGGGGCTGAATGGTGGCGATTGGGTGCGCAGGCAGCGCATCCAACTCGACTCACTTTACACACCGAGCGGAGGTCACGGCTTCACGGAATGGTATGCGACTTATCACAAGACGCACCCGGAATACTTTGCCCTGCAATCGGACGGCACGCGGGTTTATCAAGGCGAGCCGAGGCATGCCAAACTGTGCCAGTCGAATCCCGCCGTGGTGGAGCAGTGGTTCAAGATCGTGGAGACAGCGATCGCCAAGAACCCGCACCGAACCGTCTTCAACGTCGCGGCCAACGACGGCACCGCCAGCGGCATCTGCTGCTGCGACAATTGCCGGGCCTGGGACCATCCTGATGCGGTCAAAATGATCTGGCACTATCCCGGCGGAAAAGAACTGATCGGCGTCGCCACTTCGGACCGGGAGGTGACGTTTGCCAATATCCTCGCGAGAAAACTCAAGGAGCGTTACCCGGACAAAAACTATCAGGTGCTCATCCAGGCGTATGGCGGCGCGGCGCCGCCGCCGGTCAAAGCGGTACCCGAGAGCAACGTCATCGTCTCCTCGGTGGCCACCAGTTTCTCCAATCTCGAGGAATGGTCCAAGAAGACCTCGGCAGGCATGATCTGGCGTCCCAACTTCGCTGATCCGGCGCATTGGAAGACCGGCGGACCACCAAACATCACAGGAACTGCGGAACTGTTCAAGAGGGCGGCTGCATGTGGAGTTTCGGGCGTTTCCATCGACATGCTGTGGTCATGGTGGGCCACTCAGGGGCCGATGTACTACGTCATGGCACAACTCGCCTGGAATCCTGACAAACCGGTCCACGAGATCATGGACGACTACTGCAAGTCGGGCTTCGGACCCGCGGCGGAGGACATCAAAGCGTATTGGACACTTCTCCAGGACAACCGCATCGCCATCCAGCCGGACAAGATGACCGCAGGCACCAAGTCCTGGGCTGAGGCCTTCAATCCGGACTTCTTCAACACTGCCTACGCCCTTTTGGACAAGTCCGCAGCCAAGACCTCCGCCGCAGGAGAAGAATATGCCGACCGGATCGCCTTCGTGCGAGCAGGCTTGGACTATCTGCGACTGAACACGGAAAACCAGGCTCTGGCAAGACAGGCTATCGAAGCCAAGACCCCAGACCCGGCCATCAAGGCTAAGATGCAGGTGAACTGGCAGAAGATTCAAGAGATCGACCGGAACTTCCCCTTAGCCCTGAACATCACCAGGGTGTCGGAACTTGGCTACATCCGCCCCGACGTGGACCACCGAGAGATCGAAAGGAAGCTGGCGAACAAGGCGGCTCTGAAGAAGCGGAAGGACGCAAAAAGAATTGAGATCAATATGAAGTGATGACTACGTGTCCGTCATCCACAACACGACAACTTGCATCCATGGATGCATTCAATATCGCATCCATGCTTCAGGTGAGCGTCTACGATGCGATCCACCTTGCGCTCTTCCGGCAAGAAAACTGCCCACTAACGGCCCCGGCCCGGTATGAGGCGCAGACCCCTTCGCAGACCCCAGACGACCAGCGCCAGTGTCCCGAAGACCGCCAGCCAGGGACTGAGTGCGACCACCAGTACCAGGAGCTCGATAGCGGCAGAACGCAGCAGATCGACGCTGCTGAAGAACGATTGTGAGATCCGCCCCAGGAACGTGCGGGCGACCACTGGCGCGAACGTGCTGGTCTCCATCAGGTGTACGGTAACCGTCGTCATTGCGGTGATGTCCTGCAGCAGATTGCGACGTCCCTGCAACCGTTCAATTTCCTCCCGCACGCGACTCAATTCGCGCTCGACATTGAGAATCTCGTCGAGCTTACCCGTGCTTTGATCGAGATGCTTTAATAACCGGACCTCTTCCTGCTGCTTGTTATGCAGGCGTGCCTCCAGATCGAAGAACTCAGCCGTCACATCCTGTGAGTCCGTAGACAGGCTTTGAACTTCGCCAAATTGTTGAACCACGCTCAAAAACTGGTCGTACGCCTGCACTGGAATGCGGACTTTCCAAGTCCCCTGCCGAGACCTTCCCGAAGCACCGGAAACGTTCGAATTCGCCACGTACCCTTTCATCTGGCCAGCCAACTGACTGATTTTCGCAGACGCTGAAGTCAGGTCGTCGACGAAGAGCCGCAATTCCGCGGTGCGAATAATCTTCCGCGGTGCGGCAGCCTGTGGCCCCACATTGGCTGGCGCCACGTCACCAGCCCGTTTGTCAGCGGGATCGGGCGGCAGCTGCGCGACGGCGATGTCCGATGGCCCGGCCTTGCCCATCGAGGAAGTCCGCTCCGCTCCGCAACCGGCTATCAGCAGAACCACACAACACGCCAGACGCACCCGATTAAAACACATGATGAAGATCTTCCCC
>CAZQUW010000155.1:0-15105 GCA_964596215.1 uncultured Planctomicrobium sp.
CCACTCGTTGTCGTCCTGGTCGTACCAGAAGCCGGGGGGCGACGCCTGCCCCTGCGAAATGATGCGTTCAATTCGCAAGCCGTTCGCGGAGACCAGCGTTTCAAACAGTTCTTCGCGCAGTGTGGGCGGAATGTCGTCAAACAAGTTGGCGGGAATAGTCATTTCACCCCCAGTTTCTGCGACCGCTTTTCAAAGGCTTCAAGCCACTCGCGAACCAGCGCGTCTTTGATGGTCGTCGATTGCCGCAGTTCTGACGGGGGCTGGCCCCAGTAGAAGCTGAATGTTCCCGCCGAATTGCGCTGGGCTTGATCGAGAAATGCCAACAGCTCGGGCGTCGAACATTTCAGCGGGAAGATCTCTTCGATCACCACCGGCTTGCCGACGGCCGCGAACCCGGCCAGCGTGTCCAGGGCCGCCTGCTGTTTGTCATGTTCGGGATAGATGTGGACGCACAAAAAATCGAGGTCCGCGGCGACTTTGTCCGGCACGAACCCTGATGTCAGTCCGGGGCGATCAAGGCTCCAGTCGACCAGACCCACGGTAATCAAATGCCGCGAATCGACTTCACGAATCGCGGTCACCAATTCCTTGATCCACCGTTGGGCAATCACCGGCCGCGGGCGATTCGCCTGGTCCAGGGAAATACATTGCACGAAGTGCTTCCCGGCAAACGCCGGCCCCAACCAGTCGCCGGCCGGGCGGCGACCTCCGGGAACGACCGGCTCATTCATTAAGTCGTAGCAGAAGATGGCCGGGCTCCTGGAGACACGGCTGGCAACCGCTTTCCAGAACCTGGCTTGCGCCTTCCAACGTTCGGCCTCGGTCAGTTGATCATACCAGGCCGGGACATCGACTTTATGGTAGCACCCCAGGCCCGTCAGATTCAGATACAACTGGTGCCGTTCGGCCAATGCCGTCAGCCTGCCCAGGCGTTCCAGCGCGGCGGGACGGGGGGAGTCAGGTCCCGACATGAACTTGCCGAATTGCAGGTGGATCCGCACGGCATTGGCGCCGAGTTCCCGCATCTGCTGGAAGTGGGCTTCCACTGCGGGCCAGTCGGTCTCCCAATAATCTTCCAGCAACCTTCCCTGCGAATCATGGTCGTAGTTGACGCCCCAGACCACAAACGGTTTCGCCCCCGGCGACAGCTCAAACGAACGACCCGACGGAGCCACCCGCACCCACGGCATCTCCGCGGCGCAGGCCGTCGATCGGTTCCCCAGCACCAGCAGCATCACAATCATCCAGCCCAGGCAGTTTCGGCGCATGGTAACTCGACCCTCACTGAGCGGTTTGCTTTCACCGGCACGGCATTCACGCTGAACCGTATTGCTCCCACGGCCTGCCTGACGACTCCCGGCGGCAACTCAACGTACTCGTCATTCTGGTTTCGTCATTGGTCATTTCCCATCACCCCGTCGCGCCGGTGATCAAATCATCGTCCCCTTCGCCGGCCAGTCGTTGAATCCGTTTGTGCATCGAGATATTGAATCCGCGATACCGATTCGTGAGATTTCCCGGGTGGAACTGGCTGGTACGGATCGACTCGACATCGTCATGGCCGATGGCATCGGTGAAAATCTTCATCAGGTACTCCACCCCCAGCTTCGAGGGCTGGAAGCGGTGCGGATCGTAGAAGCTCGGATGCAGTTCGCGAGGCCGAATGTTTTGATATGGATCGCGCAACGTATTCGCCAGGATGGAGTCCAGCTTGAAGCCACCTTGCTCGGACCATTGCAGTGTCGCAATGCTGTTGTTGTAGCCCTGGACCAGCAATTCGACCGCCTTCCCCCCGAGCTGCGCGGCGTAGAAGCGATCGAACTGAATCGGTCGTCCGCCGCGTTGGGTATGCCCGACCTTACGAGTGAAAATCGCGGACTTGGCTTTATCGTGGCGGCGTTTGTCAAGGAAATACTTGTCGCCGAACGATCTGCCCAGCATATCGGCCAGTTGCTCGGCCGCACCGCTGAAGATGACATTTCCGGCGGGATCCTGGCTGGCCGAGATCGCCCCCAGCTCGCGGCCTTCGTCGTCCCGCACTCCCTCGCCAATGACAATCACGACATTCTTCTGCAACTCGTACAACTCGCGCACGCGGCGTTCGAGTTTCTCGAAGTTCATGCGGACTTCAGGGATCAGAATGATGTCGGGCTGGCCGTAGGCCGAACCCAGCGCGATATACCCCGACTGGCGGCCCATGACTTCCACAATCGCAATGCGGCGATGGCTTTCCGCCGTAGTCCGGATGCGGTCGATACCACTCGCTGCGACGTAGACCGCGGTCGCATAGCCCGGGGTCGCAAAGTTCACGATATCGTCCAGGCTGATCTCGTCACGTTCACCGCGACGGCTGTACTTCCAGGTTCCCGGTTTTTCTCCCGCTTCGCGAATCCATTCATTGGGTTCATCGAGATAGTTCAATCCCAGGTCGTTGTCGATGGTCTTGGGAGCCAGGACGCAGGGGAAGAAGTTCGCCAGCGGCTGCATGCCGTTGATCGTGCCGTCGCCGCCGATGCAGATCAGGCCGTCAATGCCCAGCCGGCCCAGGCGAAAGGCAACTTGCTTGAGGACTTCTTTCTGATTTGGATCGATGTAATCGCGTGAGGCCCCCAGGATCGTCCCGCCGATGCAGGGGTCGAGTTCCGGAATCGACGTAAAGAGGGGATTCAAATGGACGTGGGGCACGGTGGGATTCAGCATCCCAGAGAACCCTTTGATGATGCCGTAGACTTCCACTTTCAGCTGATTGGCCCGCGCAACCGCCCCATAGATCGTGGCGTTAAGGGCCGGGGTGTCTCCGCCGGCCGTAAGAATCGCAATCCGACGCATGAAACGACTTTCTAATAGTGAAGGGCGGCAGTCACACGCCATGCCAGATGGAATTTCCCCGACCTCGGGGCGGGCGCTCCCGGCGATATCGCGGAACCGAATTTTGGTGAGTGTTAACGCTGCGAGACGCAGTCCGAACGGAATGATCGAATTCTAACGGAGACGTTCCATTCAGCCAACGAGAGTTCGGGCGCAATGCGAGATGCGGGGGTTGGTCTGGAACTGGGGAACCGGCCCCCCAGGCTCATTCGGATCGAATTCGCGGCTTCGAAACTTCGATCCTCTGCGTGACCGAGAGGGACGTATCTCCCTCCGCATCGGCCAGCTGCATGCGGACCGTGCGGGGTGTCGAGCACCGTCTGACATTTCCCATCGACCAACCTGAGCGTGGCCTTCTCATTCGCTGCCACCAGCCAGCCGGAAGGCCTCAATGTCTAAAACTTTCCGCAATTCAGCGATCAGGTGAACTTCTATTGGCCGAGCGCATGGTGATGCGGTGCCCGATAAGCCAGCCCATGAGGGCGGAAAACAAGACGAGAAATGGCATCACGAATACGAGCAATAGTCCCAGTCCGATATTGGCTCCGCCCCCCTCGTTCGGCAGGCGAAACCAGATGTCATAAAGAAACAGATAATGAAACCAGGCGATCGGGATAGCGGCTCCGGTCGCAGCCCCGAATGCCTGGTGTGCGAGCGCGGACTTGATTGAGATCAGGAACAGGACGGCAAACGGGGTGGTATAGACGATACTGGCATAAGTCGACCGTGTTGGCAGACTGGCAAGTAATGCCAACACGCCCATTAGGCCAATGAAGATCGTCAGCACTCGTGACATCGTCATTTCGTGGATCCAATCAACACCAGGCCGAGGTATCCCCGAGCCGAACGCCCGGGCACCTGGTGATTGTACCACAGGCTCGAGCCGGGATGGCGGCAATTCCGTCACCGCGTGTTGATCAATACTTCAAAGCCATGCAGACAAGTTCGCGGAGCGACTCCGAGCTTGAAGTGGTAGACGACTTGTACCTAATCACAGTCTGATTTTGGGGTTGGGTGCCACGGGCTCGGCCAGTGCTTTTTATGCAAGTCAAATGGCACGCTGCACTGGCTGAGCCAGTGGCACCCAACTTCATCAAGCCGGGGTTGGCCCGTTATGGTTTGATGGCCCGTTGCAACAGGTTCTTGGTGATCTGCTGAACGCGTTCGTCGGGGCCGTGGGGCCGGGTCCAGTGCGACCAGGGCAGAACGTGGCCGGGGGGCGTGCTCAGCCCTTGCGACCAGAAGATCGTCGAGGCGTTGAAGACGAAGTTGTTCTTCGGGCCGGGGTAGATGGTAGCGGTCCACTTTTGCGGCCGCACACCACCGACGAGGGCCGTTCCGCCGCCAACGATCTCCAGGCCGGGAATTTCTGGGGGATCTCCGTGATATTCCCAGCCAACCAGTCCGGGGATATGCTCACCCGCCTTCATCCCGGTGCCGGCAAACATCCAGTGCTCGGGCTTGGTGACAATCCAGTCGGCACCGCCGTTGACTGGTTCCACATTGCGTGCCCCCATCAAATAGCCCTCGTCGGGGCCCCGTTCTGGAAACGGCCCATTTTCCCGTTCGCGTTCCTCGGCGTATTTGTATTGGCCACCGTAGGGACCGCCCCGGAACATGATGCGGTGCGGTCGACCGTCGGTGCTGTTGCGCAACGGGGTCACCCAGCAGACCGAGTTTCCTGACAGGAACAGCAACGAGACTCCCGCATCGCGCAGCTTCACCACGCTGTTGTACTGCCGGATGTCCCAGTATTCGTCGTGCCCCACGCTGATCAGGCACTTGGTCTTCAGCCCCCGGTCGGGCGTCACCAGATCGCTGTTGGCACAGTACGTAACGTCATACCCGTGTTGTTCGAGATAGTAGGCCAGCGGGAATTCAAACGGCAGGTACTCGCCCGATCCGACCGACAAGGGATCATTGACGACGCTCGTATGCTGGGCATAACGGCCATAAGGTCGATCGAAGCTGACATCGGCCCACGGGCCCTGGTTCCCCTTGGGATGGGTATAGACCGAGTACTTGTCAGGCCACTGATTGTACGCCTGCCAGGTGTTGTCCGAGCACTGGAACAGGATGTCGGCGGGACGATCATCTTTAACGATGAAGATCACGTAACTCTGCCAGGCGGCAACGGTGTCGTCGGGGGGAATCGATGTCAGCCGGCCGAGATACACGCCGCTCGGCCAGTCCGCGGGAATGGTCAACCGAGTCGACGGCTTCCAGCGGCATTCGTGCAGGTTCTTGGGGCCAATCGCCGGCATGGGCTGCGGCTGGCCCTCAAACGGTCCGAGCTTGGTCATCAGCCGGGCCCCACGACCGCCGTAGTATCCCGTCCGGAAAATCTCAATGACGAACGGACGGGCGGGCTTCGTGGAAACCATGATGTCGATGGTCTCGCCGGCCGCGACACTTTGCTTCGAACAATAGCCTTCAATCAGCGAACTGCGAACACCGTTCACTTCATCAAGTTTGACTCGGGTCAGCTGCCAGTCGCGCGAGCCCGGCTTGGCATTTTCCTTGCGGATCAGTTCCGGATCGCGATCGGCGGCACAGAGCGCAGCCGCTCCCGCCAGCAGGTGGACCACTATTAACGAGACCAGTAAACGGACCATCATCAGCTCCTGATAAACATGTAGCCTGACTCTCTGAGTCGGGTACCTCCGTTACGAAACGACTTCCGACTCAGCGAGTCGGGTCGCAACAACGCTCAGATCCCGCTGCCATCTTCATGGCGATGAGGAAACTGCTGATCCATTTCCAGGGCCGGAAACTTCTCGGCCGAGCGTCCGACGATCCGCGACGGAACTCCTGCCACGGTGCAATGGGCGGGGACCGGATCCAGCACCACGCTCCCCGCACCGATCTTGGCCCCTTCGCCGATCTCGATATTCCCGAGGACTTTCGCTCCGGCACCAATCAAGACGCCGCGCCGCACCTTGGGATGCCGGTCTCCCGATTCTTTTCCGGTACCACCCAGCGTCACTTCGTGCAGGATCGAAACGTCGTCTTCAATGACCGAGGTCTCACCGATCACAATGCTGGTGCCGTGATCCATCAACACTCCTGAACCAATCTGGGCCGCAGGGTGAATGTCGACGCCAAACACTTCGGAAATCCGGTTCTGAACATGAAATGCCAGCAAATGTCGTTCATGGGCCCACAGCCAGTGAGCCACACGATATGACTGCAAGGCCTGAAATCCCTTGAAAAACAAGAAGGGGATCAGGAACCCGCGCGAGGCGGGATCGCGATCGCGGATGGCTCGCAGGTCATTGCGAATCGATTCGCCCACCTTGGGACACGAACCGTATGCCTGATCGAACAGCGACCGCAGCAACGCCGGATTCACGCACTCGGTCGCCAGCTTTGAGGACAGTAACTGGGCCAGAGCGTCCTCCAGGCGGCGATTCTTGAGAATGGTCACGGTCAAGAATTGTCGCAGGAAGGGATCACGTTCTTCTTCGGACCAGGCCTCGGCCCGAATGGCCGTCCAAAGGGGGTCAGCCTGCTGAGCTTGCACACTATTTAAAGGCATCGGGAATCATCGTCTCCGCTGAGCAAACGCGCATATCAAGTCTGAAAATCAAAGCTGCTACCGATTACCAGACTATCGCTGTCTTGGCCGGGTGTCGACTGTGCGGGGAGTGTCGCCCACCGGGTGACGTATCCTCAAGTTCGTTGTCAAAGCCAGGAAGCAGGGTGACACTGGCTCTGTCAGTGCATTTTGCTAATCGCATGACACCCGGCACCGGCAGAACCAGTGGCCCCCAATCCGAACATCAAACGTTGACAAAGCACCGGCCTCAATCCGCGGACGTTCGCCGGTCGTGCGCACTCCGTTCGGGGATCGTCAAAAATCCCCAGTTGAGAGCCTCGTCCTGGCGATACTGCTTGCCGATGGTCAGCGCGGTTACCGCCTTCGCCATTTCGTACCCCAGATAAAAGGCGTGCGAGGCGTCCAGTGTGGCGGGCAACTGATCGAAGATTTCAAACGGGTCAGTACCGTGCCAGTAGCCTTCACGGTTGAGAATATGGACCTCGCCCCGTTCGACGAAGATGCGGAAGTTGGAGTCTTTGATATGGACCGCCAGGTCCGCGAGAGCCTCGGACCCCATTTCGCTCAGCCGGACATCGCGCAGCATGACCAGGCTGGAATCGACATGCTTCGGGAGGACGTGATGCTCCACACTGTGCCGGACCAGCTTGCGGGCCAGATCGAATTCCTTCACCGCCGACCGGCACCAGTTGATCACTTCGGTCGTCAGAATGCTGGCAATCCGCTGTTCCTGGCAGAATCCGGCCAGCAGCAGATTGATGCCGGTCGAATCGGCTTCGCTGAGTTCGGTCAGATTCCCGACTCCCATCATCATGGGGACCTCGGGATATTCACGGCGGATGGCCAGGTAGCGACCGAGGGACTCGGCAAATCCAAACCCAATCGGTTCGAGCACCGGGTCGAGTCGAAACCGGCGACCTGCGGCCTGCAGAGTGGCGACACTCGCACGCAGGGTCGACAGATCGTGGGGATCGTCAGGAATCACGACCAGTTCGGCCGGCAGGTGCTGCGCCCAGGCGATATTGGTGCTGTTGCAACTGAGAACAAGCTCCGCGCCCGCACTGACGGCGTCTTCGACTTCGGCCTGATCGAAGCTGTCGATGGAGACGCGGAAGCCGGCTGCTCGCAGGCGCCGCGTCATCTCGCCGGCACCCGCCCACGTTTCGCCGGGGACACAGCCCAGGTCAATGACATCGGCACCACTCCGGCGGTAGGCTTCGGCCTGCGACATCAGCTGGGTAGCACTCAAACGCGGAGCGTGATTGATCTCGGCGAGGATTTCAATGTCGTAGCGCCCATAGTCCACCGGGGCCGTCCTCCGTTTGCCAAAATGATCGGGGAGGTCGTGCAGATCTTTCGGCCCCCGTTCGACCGGCGTGGAGTATTTTTCCTGCAGCGGCTGCAGTTCCCCGCGACACCAGCCAGGCAGGATGATGCGATCGAACCCCGGGGGAACCTGCAGTTTTCGCGAAACCCAGTCAACATGCATCAAGGCGGCCACGCTGATCCCCAGGACTTCGACTTCGTAGTCAAAGTGGGCTTTCTCACTGAGCGTTTCGAGCACCCGCCGCAGGGAGAATTCGGCCAGCCGCCCGGTCACGAAGAGGATTTTCTCGCGCGGTCGAGGTTCTTCAGTGATGGTCGGCGGGGAAGTCAAGCGGGGTCTTTCCGAGGGTTCAAAACGTTTCGAATGGCAGTTCGCACATTGGTCAAAATGGTGTCAAACCGTCTGTGGCACTATTGAATCCACTTCTTGGGAAACCCGGTTAAGGCGTGCCCTGCGGGTGGCTGCCAGAGGACGACTTCCTCGATGCGGTGTGCCAATTCGAGATCCTTATTGGTCAGACCTTTGACACGATGCGTTTGCAGCTTGACGGTGACCTGGGCGTATCCCACAACCAGATCCGGATGATGCCAGCCCGCTTCGGCAATCAAGGCAATCGTGTTGACCAGCAAAATGGAATGCGTCCAGCCGGGAGTCGCGAAGGTACGTCGCAGCCAGCCGTCGCGAACCTCCCAACCGGGCAACGACTTCAGCGCCGTGGCCAATTCGACCTCGGTCAGTACGACATCTTCGGTTTCAGACATGGTCTTGTGGTCCCGGAGGAGTTCGCTGAAAATCGGGTCAAAATTCCAAGGAGTGACCCAGAAACAGGCAAGCCGTAATCGCACTTGCCGGAGGACGGGATCTCTGTAAAACGGCCCGCGTTCCGACACAACGCAGCGGCAGGATGCATTCTGCGGCACTGTCTAGATTCTACAGTACAGGCAGCGATCGGGTAGTGAGCTCCCAATGAAACAGGTATGTTTTTGACCACACCCGCACACAAATCAGACAACATCTCAAGTAGAAACCCGAGTTCTGAAATGTCGATCTGGATGAATGGACTTGGCCGATTTGCCGCAGGTTTGGCGGTCCTGTGCAGCCTTCAACAGCTGCCCGCGGCCGATCCGCAGCCCCCCACCGCATATCGCGAACTGCTGACGCAGCAGTTACGCGGGGCCGAGCAAAATCAGGCTCTTGTGGTCGAGAGCCGTGCTACGACTGGGACAGAGCCGGCCTGGCTGCTGTTCACATCCGAGATGAGGGCCGTCGCGAGCGGTCCGTTCTGGGGTGATCAAGCGATTACGGTGAGTCGCTCTTCCAATCCGAAGTTCGCAGATCCACTCCCCGCAATTCTCGATTTTCACAAGCAGTTGAAAGCTGCGGGGATCGAGCTCTGGATCGTTCCGGTCCCGGCCAAGATTGGCGTTTATCCGCAGCTCCTCTCAGTCAATTCGAGGATTCAAGCGACGGAACGCCTCGATCAAGCTCACGAAAAGTTTTATGCAGAGCTTCAAAAACAGGGCATTCCCGTTAATGACCTGACAGTGCCACTTCGCGCAGCGCACAGGAGTGACAATCCTGCTCCAAATTTCTCTCCAAATTTCTGTCGTACCGACTCTCACTGGTCGGGCACGGGTGTCGTCGTGGCTGCCAGAAGTCTTGGACTGAGAGTGAAAAAGCTGGCCTGGTATCAACCAATCCCTAAGAAGGTTTTGCAGACTGCACCGCAGAAGATTGAGATCACGGGCGATCTCGCGATCCTATTGAACGATAAGAAACCGGTCAAAGAAAAGCTCGCCCTGACACGCGTCTTTCAGATGGTGGATGGAAAACCGACGCCGATCGCGGATGATCCTGACAGCCCGATCCTGCTGCTGGGAGATAGCCATACGCTCGTGTTTCACGATCCTACATTGTATGCGGAAGGCTGCGGCCTGGCTGATCATCTGGCGGAACAAACCGGAATTGCCGTGGATGTCATCGGTGTCCGCGGGTCGGGTGCCAATGCGGCTCGGTTGAACTGGCGGCGGCGCGAGAATCCACTGGCGGGGAAGAAGCTGGTGATCTGGTGTTTTTCGATGCGCGAATTCACCGAAAACACCGACGGCTGGCGTGTGATCCCCGTGACCAGACGGTAAGTAAATGCGCCGGTGAGCCTCGCTACGTTCGCGGCTTCACCCGGACGATGGCGGAAATTTCTTCCATCGGGAAGGGGCCTTCCGAGGTCGTGCGGCCACCGGATGGGTCGCGGCAGAGGATGACCAACTGGCCCTGTTCGCTTTGCCGGGCATCCGGAAAGCCGGTGACTTGCCGGCCGTTCTTGAGCGTGACGGTGACAGCCGACGATTCATCAATGCCATTCATTTCGGGGTGCACCAGGTCAGGGAATCGTCCCCAGGCCCAGGCCCACAGCGATTTTTCCGGGGAGACTCGCCCGGCGATATCGCCCCACTCCAGTTCGGCCAGACGCAACGCCGCCCGCGGTGCCGTCTGACACCATGGTTTCAAGACGTCCGCAATCCACGCCTTGCGCGAAGCAACCAATGCGTCAAAATCGGGCGGGATCGAAGAAGCTGACATATAACCGGATTCTATTGCGAGTCGTAGAAGCTGCGTTGATGAGTCCTCGCGCGCTGCTGGACGGCGGCACGCAGCCAACCCGTCACAAACTGGCCCGCTTGTGAGATCAGACTGGCGTTTACAACGTAAACACCATCGGCAACGAAGTGGTCACGACGATAGCCCGAGTCGTCCTCGCCGTTCAACTTACCCGCTCGCTGGTCTTCATCAGCTTGTCGCACAATTCTTCAGAATTCTGCTGCTCAATGAACCTACGCCGCAGGGGCCGCAGCAGCCGCGGGCGCCGCCGGTACATCCGCTTTAAATTCCCAGCTCGCCAGCTTCCCATGCGCCGCCAGAAACAGCGTATCCGAAGTCTCATTCAGCACAAACGAATGAATATGCGAGGAAAACTTCTCCTGCTTGATCAGCTTGCCGTCGGCCACGCTGTAGAAATTGATGAAACCGCTGTGGTCTCCACCCGCACCCACAATCCACTGGCCCTGCGGGTCAAACGCCAGGCGCTCGATCAAGCCCTTCAGCTTGTCATCCTGGATTTCGTGAACCTTCTTGTTTTCACGCCAGTCAAAAATTTCCAGCCGGGTCGGCCCGTCGAGATGATCGATATTGCCAATTTTACCGATCCCACCGGCCGCGACCAGTTTATTATCGGGAGAGAAGGCCACGCTGCGGACGCCGCCGATCGAATGCCGCCGCTGCGTGGGATCCCAGGTATAGAGCCCGGGGGCTTCGACCGACCCCAGCTTCTTGCCGGTCGCCAGTTCCCAGATCACCACATGACCGATCTTATCACCCGTCGCCAGCAGTGTGCTGTCGGCCGAAGTGTTCACGGCGAACAGCATGCTGGGGTAATGGTTGGGAGTCAGCAGTTGATGATCGCTGAGCGTATGCAGCAGATCGCCCGTCTCAGCATTCCAGACCTTGGCCAACATGTCGTCGGCGACGCTGATAACGTACTTCCCGTCGGCAGTCGCTGTGACGTTGCGAATCCACTTGGCGTGAGCATTCTCCACAACCTTGACGATCTGGCGTGTCTCGGCATCCCACCAGATCAGCTTGCAGTCGTAGCTGCCGGAAATCAGGCGTTTGCCGGCCAGAGCCACACCCGACACATAGCTGGTATGCCCTTCCATCGCCTGCGACTGGGGCTTCTCTTCCGCGAAGTCGACGAAGTACACCTTGCCGTCCGAAGCTCCATAGAACACCCGACTGGTCTGCGGCACACGGGCCAGCGAAAAACAGATCTCGGGACGTCCTAATTCCTTAACCAGCTTCAATTTTTGTGGATCTGCGGACATCTGGAATTCCTCGGGAGGAAAGGTGTCAGGAGGGCAGGATTTCCTGGGGCGCGGCGGGGCAGGTACCGTCAATCAGCACATCATAACATGCGGGCACGCTGATTTCGACGCCTGTTTATGGGTCAACAAAAAACTTGCGACGTGATGCGGGACAGGTCTGGATTTCTTTCGGAGCACAAATTCGGATAGAATCACCCCCGGGAACTCCGCGAGGAGTCCAGTTACTGCGCGGCACGAGCCATGGACAGTGTGTTCACAGCGTCGGGCCGCCATCCTTATTCTGCCAGTGGGTGTATTTGGCAACGGTGGTGAGTGTCCGCGCACTCCTTTCGTGTCAGACCATTCCGAGGCCTTTGCACGATTTGTTGGAGTTCGACAATGCCTTTGGTTCCGATGCGACTGGTTCTGGATCATGCTGCCGCCAATAGCTACGGTGTAGCAGCCTTGAATGTTAATAACATGGAACAGATCCAGGCCATCATGGAAGCGGCCCGGGAAACCGATTCTCCCGTCATCATTCAGGCCTCACGCGGGGCGCGCAGCTATGCTCAGGAAAACTATCTGCGTCACCTGATGCTGGCCGCCGCAGAACTGTATCCTGAACTTCCGGTCGTCATGCACCAGGATCATGGTAACTCGCCGTCGACCTGCTACAGCGCCATTCGCAACGGTTTTACGTCCGTGATGATGGATGGTTCGCTGCTGGAAGATGCCAAGTCGCCCGCACCCTACGAATACAATGTGAAGGTCACGCGTGAAGTCGTGCAAGTCGCCCACGCGTTGAATGTCTCGGTCGAAGGCGAAGTCGGTTGCCTGGGTACCGTCGGGCAAGAAAAGGCAGCCCCCAAGGCTGCCAGTACGGAACCGCACGACGCGGATCTCGAACAGGAACCCGAGCCCGAGATGGCTCACCTGACTGATCCGGAAGAAGCCGAACGGTTCGTCGCCGAAACCAAGGTCGACGCCCTCGCCGTCGCCATCGGCACCAGCCACGGCGCCTACAAGTTCACCGCCCAGCCGACGGGTGAAGTCTTGAAAATGACGTTGATCGAAGAAATCCACCGCCGGTTGCCGAACACACACCTGGTGATGCACGGCAGCTCGTCCGTGCCTCAGGAACTGCAGGACATCATCAATAAGAATGGCGGCAAGATCAACCAGACGTGGGGCGTGCCGGTGGAAGAAATTCAGCGCGGCATCAAGCACGGCGTGCGTAAAATTAACGTGGATACGGATAACCGCCTGGCGATGACGGCGGCGATTCGCGAAGTGTTCATGAAGTCCCCGGAGAAATTCGATCCGCGCGACTACCTGAAGCCCGCTCGCGAAGCCATGAAGAAGATTTGTATTGCCCGTATGATCTCGTTCGGCCAGGCCGGCAACGCCAGCAAGATGCGTGCGGCGAAGTTGTTTTAATTTGCGAGATTTCAGTCAGGTCTTGGCGAGCCCGGCGGCATAAGCCCCGGGATTCCTCAATACATTGAGGATGAATCCGGGGGGCTTTCGCCACCCGGCTCGTCAAGCCTGCACGTGTAGTCGACAGTGCTACTGCCTCCAAGGATGACGAATATGCGATCCATGGCCTTCGTGTGCGGAATGGTTCTGGCTTTCGCGAGTATTTCGTCGCTCCCCTTGCAGGCGGCGCCCCCCACAGCCGAGCAGGAAGCGAAAGAAGAGCAGGCCTTTCAACAGGCCGCGGCACTCGTCGCTCCGGCGGTGGTCAAGATCGAAACCGTCGGGGGACTCGACCGGGTTTCCGGGCAGCTGGCGGCGACCGGTCCCACGACCGGTGTGATTGTCGCAGCCGACGGCTGGATCATTTCCAGCGCATTTAACTTCGTCACTCAGCCGGAACAGGTGCTGGTCACATTGTCCGACGGGCGTCGCCTGGCGGCCAAGCTGGTCGCCACCGACCGTTCCAAAATGCTGACGCTGTTGAAGGTCGACGAACAGAACCTGCCAGTCGCCCAGGCCGCACCTCCCGAAACGATGCGTGTCGGTCAATGGGCCATCGCCCTGGGGCGCACCCTGGAAGGCGAATCGCCCAGTGTCTCGGTTGGCATCATCAGTGCGTTACGGCGTATCTGGGGCAAGGCCATCCAGACCGATGCGAAGATCTCGCCGATCAACTACGGTGGCCCGCTGATCAACATCGACGGCCAGGTCCTGGGAATCCTCGTGCCACTCGCCGCACAAGGCAAGGATGATGCCGTCGCGGGGGTCGAATGGTATGACTCGGGCATTGGGTTTGCCATTCCGCTGACTGATATTCAGAACACCCTCGACCGCTTGAAACAAGGGCACGATCTGCTCGCCGGATTGCTCGGCATCACGTTCAAAAGTCAGGATGAATTCGCGGGCGAAGCGACCCTCGACCGCGTGCGGTATGGTTCGCCGGCCCAGCAGGCCGGCCTGAAGACGGGTGATGCCGTGGTCAGTCTCGACGGTAAGCCGATCTCACGGATCGCCCAGTTCCGACAGATCATGGGGACCAAATACGCGGGCGATAAAGTCGTCATCATCGCGAAGCGGGGCGACAAGGAGATCACGGCCGACGTCACTCTGGTGGGCGAAATGGTGCCGTACGAATTTCCGTTCCTGGGGATCTTGCCGGAGCGGGTGAACTCCAATCTGCCCGCAGAGCAGGGGACCAAGGTTCGGGCCATCTGGAAAGATTCACCGGCCGCTCAGGCGGGTCTCAAAGCCGCCGATCAAATCCTGCAAGCGGGCGACCAGGCTGTCACCGACAGCCTCAGCCTGAGGGACCGGATCAGCCGCGCCCGTCCGGGCGATGCAGTCACATTATCGGTCAAGACGGGCACGGCCGAGCCCCGCACGGTCACCGTCAAACTCGGCAGCTTTCCGGATCTGGTCCCCGCGGAGCTCGACCCGGCATTCATCGCCCCGCCCGCCAAACCGAAAGACGATCAGGACCAGCCCGCCGCAGAAGGCGCCCCGAAGAAGCCCACCACAGGCCTGATCACCGAGACGTTTCCCGGACACGACCAGGACTACTGGGCGTATATTCCTCAGGATTATAACCCGGCAGGACAATATGGCCTGATCGTCTGGCTGCACCCGACGGGAGACACGCATGAGGCCGCAGTGTTGAAGGCCTGGAAGGCCCACTGCGAGGAACGTGGCATCATTCTGCTGGCACCGAAGGCGAAATCGCCGATGGGCTGGACGGCCAATGAAGCCGAGTTCATCAAGGAACTCACAGAAGACTTTCTCAAGAAGTACTCGATCGACAAACGCCGGGTCGCCCTGCACGGCATGGGGGCGAGTGGCGGGCTGGCCTATGCCCTGGCGTTTCAGGAGCGGGCAATCTATCGAGCTGCGCTGGTCATTCAAACGGTACTGCGACTCCCCCCGCCCGACAATGAACCCGATTTCCAGCTACAGCTGTTCCTGGTCGGCCTGGAGCAGGATCCCTTGCACAAGGGGGTCAAAGCCAACTCGGAAGCCTTGCG
>CAZQUW010000156.1:0-5242 GCA_964596215.1 uncultured Planctomicrobium sp.
AAAGTCTTCTTCACACGCTGCCGGCTGTTGAACTCGTTGGGGTCAAACGGGTCTTCCGCAATCTCCTCGGGTATCACCGGCGGCTCGTCCGAGACGATCGGCGCGGTTTCTGGCAGCGCTGCCTTGGTCGGAGTGGTCCTCTTCGCCGCGGTATTCGAGGCAGGTGCTTCCGAGCGTGTGCGAGGAGCAGTCCCATTTGCACTCTTTGGCCATGAGACCTGCACTTCGGGAATCGAGGGAGATTCCGCTTCGGCACTGGCTGTCACGACTCCGGAATTCCCCGGAGTTCGCACCCCCTTCTGATAACGGGGCTTGGACTCGTCCGTGTGCGCCGCCTGCTGGATTCTGGAGGGTGCACGTGACCTGGTGCTGCGGGGTTCGTCGTCACTTTCTTCTTCCAGGGATAACAGCCAGCCGCGGAACGTCTCCAGCTGTTTTTCACCCTTCTGGCCAGTGAAAATCGAACTGCCGACCGCCCCGTGGTTGTTTTTCAGCAGCTTCCACAGTGTGCTGGATTTGGGGCTTTCGCGATCCACATAGGGCATCAAGGCCAGCAGGTTCTTCGACGTTGTGGCCTGCTGCTGAATGCCGGTCTGATAGACCAGGCTGAGCTTGAAGGTCTGATCGGACTTCGGCCCATGACAGGCGGAGGCCGTGCAGTTGCGCATGAGAATTGGCTGGATCTGGCGGGTAAATACCTGCCCCGCTGCTCGCGGCAGGCCGCCGAGTGATTCAATTTCCTGTCCGCCTGCCAGCTTCGCCATCCGTTCGGCTGGCGTTTGCGATTTGACCGGCTTCGATTCCGACGTGGGCGGCCGTTTCAGGAACGAATCCAGCTTATTGAGATTGCGGCGAATATCGTCACGACTGGGATCGATCTCCAGGGCCGCTTCAAATTCAAACCGGGCTTCCGACAGCAACTTATAGCCCACACACCAGCGTGCCAGTTCGACGTGATCGTCGGGACTGGAGGGCTTGGGGAGTTTGTCCTGCAGGTGGACATAAACCGATTGCAGGTCGATGCCGACGAACCGGACTTGTTCCTTGGAAACGATCAAAGTCCCGGCGGATTGCTGGACGGCATAGGTTTGGCCCTGGGGGGTGATTCGCCCCTGCACGATCCGATTGCCTTCCAGCAAGAGGACGCCGGGCTGTCCGCTGGCGAGTTCATCGTCAGACCATGCCAGGGTAGCGTTGAAGCTGCTCCAGAGCAGCAGACATAGCAGGCACGTCACCAGCCAGCCCGGGGCCGGGGGGTGCAGTGCGGCAGAGTAAGTGGATTTCTTCACGAGATCACTCATCTATGAGTTGGGCCGGGCCCCGTCCGCAAGCGTGCGGGTGGCAACCTGATCGCTAGAATTTAAGGGGAATTGTGAGTGTCGAAAACGGAAGCTCTGAGGAGATGTGGGCGGGAGTTTATCCGTCACTCAAAATGAAGACCAGATCAATCCGACTCGGGAGTCCAGGCAAACGGGGATATATAGCAGCCTTCATCGCTCCGCGTGAAGTGGGCTCGGGGTGCGATTGAAGCAGAACGCTTCCGGCCGGTCACATGTACGCTCGGCGTTTGTCCGGACGCGGGACTACCAGCGACATGTGGCGGGGCTGCGATTGGGGGAAACCGGCTGATGAAGGGTGTGGCTGTGATCGTACGATTGGGGTGGCCGATTTCGAACAATCGATCGCCCGAGCCCAGGCAGATTACCGCGACTTGCGTTCCCAGCGGGCCCGGTAGATGGGGAACCCGGCTTTGCGTTTTTTGCGTTCAAAGCTGGTGTGATAGTCCATGTCGTGCGTGGCGGGGCGTTCTTCAGGCGGCGGCAGCGGCAGGAAGTCGACGTTCCCGGCGACGGTTTCCACCATCACCTGAAAATACTCTTCCACGTCGGTCCAGGCATGCAGAACTCCGCCATTGACGAGCATGCGCGAAGCTTCCGCGACAAACCAGTCGTTGAAGATGCGGCGTTCGCGATGCCGGCGTTTCCACCATGGGTCGGGGAAATAGACGTGCACTGCAGCCACGCTGGAAGTGGTAATGTACTTGGGGATGCCGATCCGTGCGTCGCCACCCAGGATGCGGACATTGGGCAACCCGCGTCGCTGCAGTCGCTTGGCAGCGTGGCGCCCCTCGGTGTATTCGATCTCCATCCCGAGGAAATTGGTTTCGGGGTGAGTTTCGCCGGCATTGACCAGGAACATGCCGCGTCCCGTACCGATTTCGACTTCCACGGGGTGCGTGTTACTGAAGAATTCGGTCCAGTTCAGGGGGCCTTCCCCCAGATCATCGTAAGTCTGGAAGTACGGCTTCAGATCGGGAATGGGCAGGGTCATGCGACTTCGTCGTTCAGGATGCTGTTTGGAAATGGGGCGACTGCTCTGCCCCAGGAACGGGAAGTATCAGGCAGGTTCGTCGGCGTTGGTAAAAACCGCGTCGATCGGCACTCCGATCATATTACCGCTGATCACCATTTTGCCATTCACCAATCCCTGGAAGTCGAACTCGGCGCGGCGATTGGGCTTCAACGTCGTCACGCGTGCAATCAGGATCAGGCGGCTGTTCGGAAACACGGGGGCCCGAAAGCGAACCTCGTTCATACCGCCGAAGCCGACAAACGATCCCTGCAGCAATTTGTATTTGCGGGCATAAAACCCCGCCAGCTGAGCGATCGCTTCGCACATGATCACGCCCGGCATCAAGGGAAACCCGGGCATGTGCCCCGCGCACCAGAACTCCTTGTCGGTCACATCTTTGTAGCCGACAACCAGATGCGTGGGGGGATCGATATGAACGATTGCCGTCAGGTGCTCCATGTCTCCCCGCTGGGGATTCACCTGGCGAATTTCATCAATGTTGTGCAAGGGTTGATCGAAATTCAATTGCGACAAGTCGACCATCATCGGAGGAGGCATAGCGTATTCTCGAAGCAGGCAATGCGGCGTGTGATCAGGGGGACCCGACCGTCACCGCTCAGGTCAATGGGGAGTGAACTGAACTGGCTGTATTTTAGGGACTGTGATTTGTGGTCAAAATTACAAACTACGTGGCATTTCGCCAATGAACGGATGAGGAAATCGTCATAAAAGCAGAAAACCTCGGGACGAGTTTCGCGGGCTGTCCATTCAGGAACTTAACGCGATGGGAATTTTAACATCTGCGATAATTCCTTGTCGGTCTAATGCGGCAATTTACGCGGTCCTGCGAACTTGAGTTGCCAGGAGCGACGATCGGGCGGCGCGCCGGGGACCCGTCCCACGATCCAGTACGGCCGCAACGGGGCGGCCGCGCTGTCAGATTCCCAGCAGGCCGTGAATCTGGTCCAGTTTAGTCAGCAGTCGATCGGGTTTCGTTGCCGGATCTTTGCATTCGGCGGCACTGGCCTTCAGGCTTAATTTATCACCCGCGAACAGCGCCGTGCGAAATCCCTGCTGTTTGGCCACGGCCAGGTCGTCCGTCAACCGTGAACTGACATATAACACCTGTTCCGGTTTGATATTTAACTCGGCAAACTGTTCCCGGCTGCGCTGAAACAGCGAAACCGACGGCTTGCGGACCCCCAGTTCATGGGTCAGTATCAGGCATCCCGGAGCGAAGACATCCGTCAGGGGGGGCAGTCTACCTTGCTGCTCCAAGCCCTGCAACAGTTGTGCCAGCGTATACGATTGCGACTCGGCCAGCAGTCCCTGCTGCAAGCCGGCATTCGCCACATCAGTGACCACGCGCAGGGCTGAGGGGGCCGCCTGAATCCCCTGCAGGCACAGCTGGAAGAAGAAAGCCACCTTCTCGGCCAGCTCATCCAGGTCCCCATAGCGATTTTCGTCGTAGGCGTAATCCTTCTGAGACAGCATGTCGAGAAGCTTCCGCCAGACGGCTGCCGAATTCACCTCGGGAAAGTCCCCTTTCTTACAGCCCCCCGCCAGCTTGGCATCATCGACGGCCGTGTTGTACTTGGGGAGAAAGTATTCCCAGGGCTCACCCGGCCGGCGAGTCATGCTGCCCCACATATTGAACTCGTGGATTGTCTTTTCCATGGCGATCTGCATACGAATCGCCTGCGGGTGCTGCAACAGAAGCTGCCCATCCGAAATGGTCAGCAAGGTCCCGTAAACGTTCCACGCAACGGCCTTGATGCCAGTCAATGGTGCGAGATAGGGAGTGGCCTTGGCGGGTTCGATCTTCGGAGCAGCGGGCCAGAGCAACTTGCGTTCATTCAGCCAGGCTGCATACTCGCGTAAAGAAAGACCCATAACTGGAAAGACCTTTTCCCGAGCCGCGAACGACATTTGCCATAGGCCCAGAATTGAGCCGCGATTCTTCTCTTATGCTGACAGTCATTGAGTGTCAACGATAAAGGGCAAGTTCCAACGCGCCCGTCGGCGGCAAAACCATCGCGCGCCCGTGAACCCGAAGCTGTCGGGCGAATGGCACGGACGTGGTCAGCGGACTGATGTCAGCACCCCTGTGGTCCGATTTCCTGGCAGAACCGGCGGGTCGGCGATGTGCCGCTTGCAGGCCCGACCGCACGGTGAGTGCAATTTGAATGACGCCGCACGACTTGCCCGGGGCAGGATCAGTATGCGTGGCCAGCCCGTATCCTGACGACGTGCCGCCGACCGATTTCAGAGTCTGGCGGGAGCACTCAGCCTATGGCTCCAGTGACTCGACAGTAGGCGATTCAATGATCTTCGCGTCGATATCAGGCGGAATTTCGATGGAGACCAGCGCCGGGTTATGTGCCACGATGCAGCATACGGTTTTTAATGTGCCGCGGGCCAGCCGGGTTTCACCACGCCAGAATTCGAAATCGAAGGTGAGGCTCTTGACCCCTTTACGGCTGACATTGACGTGAATGTCGATCTCGTCTTCGTAACGGGCGGGGGCTTCGTAGACGCAGGATGTTCGAACACGGGGCCAGCCGATGACCGTGCCGTCGGGCAGGTCCATCATGACGCTCAGGCCGATCGAGCGCAGGTATGAGTGCTCGGCCTCTTCCATGTAGCGATAGTAGTTCGAAAAATGGACGATCCCCGCCATGTCGGTTTCGGCAAACTGGACTCGGCGATGGTAAACGTGCTGCGGCATGTGGGGCCTTATCTCGATCAGGTGTCGTGGGACGGGTCTCCAGGCCGGTCCGTCAAAGCAGTCTGCGAAGTGAAAACTCTTGCATTTCTTCGTGTTCTTTGTGCCCTTCTGTTCCAATAACTTTTTAACAGAAGGACACGAAGGAATTTTATTCAGAGGGAC
>CAZQUW010000156.1:5342-15060 GCA_964596215.1 uncultured Planctomicrobium sp.
GGACACGAAGGAATTTTATTCAGAGGGACGGACGGGCCTGGAGACCCGTCCCACCACATTCACACGGGCAGCGGTGCGGAGACCTCAAACAAATCAATCGCCGGCTTCTGGTCACAAAAAATGGTCGCCAGGCGGCCGTAGGTGATTTCACCCGGCTGGCAGTGGAAATGTTCGATCATCTGCGGCCCGGGAGCGATCTTCAAGATGGCACCCAGATCAATTTGCCGCAACACATCGTGGTTGATTAATACGCGTCCCAGGGGAATTTTGCCGGCAAGAATCTCGTCGCGAACGGCAGGACTGACGAAGTGCAGATGCAGCCGGACAATTCCGAATTGAACGACCGTTTGAGTTCCCGATTTCAGCAGCAGGATCTTGCGGCAGTAGTCATCGCCATCCAGCCGTTCTTCCAGGACCCGCACGTCGACCGCACAGCCATGGTATGACTCCATGGTGACGGTCATATGCTTGTCGTGGACCAGCAGTGACTTATACGGCTCGGGGGTCAGTGCAGACGGAATATGTTCCACGTGGGACGTCAGCGGCAGCCCGTCTGGAAACAACCGTGTTAAGGAGTCTAGCTCAACCAACGGATTCAAACTCACGCCCTCCTGACGGATTCATGGATGAAAGTCGTTCATCGCTCCGCGATCGAAACGGATTCGCAGTAGCGAGCCTCAGCAGCTTGCGACCTTCGCCTTTTTATCAGCCGGCTACTGCAAAGGCGTTCTGTTCGCGGAGCGAACAACGACTCTCTACGTATACCGCACTTCGCGGTGTTCGGGCTCGAAGTACTCGGGCAGTAGCGTATCAACCTGCAGCAGCCCCTTGCGAGTCAACGCGACCCCCGACCCCTCGCGCTTGAGATACCCCTTGGCCTGCTGGCGGTCGAAGGTATCGCCAAATTCCTGGAAAATGTCGACCCCGAACTTCTTGCGGAATGGTTCGGCCTGGATCTGGCCTTCTTTCATCTGCAGTACCAGTTCGCGGATCAGTAACTGGTGATTGGTCGGCCGGAGAGCGCGGTTGATGGGGAGTCGCCCCTCGTTGAGCGCCGCTTCGTAGCTCTCTAACTGGTCCAGATTCTGATAGTGAATCCCCTGGAAGTGACCGAACGAGGCGACACCAGTGCCGAGCAGATCGCAGCCGCGACACACGTTGTCGCGGTAGACGAAGTGATCAGTCTCGGGGTTCTTCACAAGTTCGTTGCCGCTGGAAACCTTGTAGCCAGACGTCGCCAGTGACTCATAGGCTTCGTTCACCCAGCGACGCTTGGTGGCCCAGTCCGCAATCGGCGATTCCAGCCCCTGCTCTTTCATCTCTTTGGAGATGATCGTGTTGTGGGGCAGTTCCATCTGATAGATGGTGATATTGTTGGGGGACATCGCCCGGGCCTTCTCGATGCATTCGGCCCAGTTCTTGTCCGTTTCGCCGATCATCCCGGCAATCAAGTCGATGTTGACCTGCGGGAATCCCACCTGCTGGATCCAGTCATACGCGCGCCCGATTTCCGGAGACAGGTGAGCTCGACCGTTCTCTTCCAGGATCTGATCGTTAAAGTTCTCGACACCCAGCGACACGCGGGTAACGCCGATATCTTTCAGCGTCTGGACTTTCTCCAGGCTGAGCGTTCCGGGTTCGCATTCGAAGGTCACTTCTTCGGCATCGTCCCACGAGACCGACGCATGGAGCCGATCGCGCAGCGAGCGGAGTTGCTTCGCGCTCAGGTAGGAGGGAGTTCCCCCGCCGAAGTAGACGAACTTCAGCTTGCGACCTGTGACACCGGCACACTCGCTGAGAAGTTCGACTTCCTTGGACAGCGCCTGCACATAGTTTTCGATGGCCTTGGCGTTCTGGTCGGTATAGACGCGGAAGTAGCAAAACTTGCAGCGTTTGCGGCAGAACGGAATATGAATATAGAGGCCCAGCGGCACGGTCCGGTCGGGCTCGCGGTGGAGTGCCTCGAGGATCTCGGGAGTTCCCTCGCGCTTCCAGAGTGAAAACGGGGGGTAGTTCGAGATGAAATAGCTGCCGACTTCAGTTTTGAGTGGTAATTCAGTCGTCATCAACTCGGCTCAATCTAGGGATTTGAAAATCAGCATTTCAGCCTACCGTGGGACAGGTCTCCAGGCCCGACCGTCCAGCCACTGGCGATTCACCAAAGCCTGCCTGATTCAAATGGGAACACAGCTCAGCGAACCAATCCCGCTGTGGATCTTGGAACCACTCTGCCACGTTGGTGATTATACGACTTGGGCGAGTTTTGGGTTCAGCTGAGCCTCGCGTTTACCTGGAAAAAACACAAATCCCCTGAATTGACCAGACGGCTCCGGAGGCCCGTCCCACGCGAACTTCTTACTTCTGAGCGGCTCCGAAGCAGTACACAAAACCGTCGGAAGTTTCCGTGCCGATGATCAGGCAACCCTCCGCTACCGCGGGCGAGGCAGAGATGCTTTTACCGGCGTTGAATTTCCATATCTCCTTGCCATCATCGACATTAAGACCATACAGATTGCCGTCTTCGGAGCCCACGAAGACTCGGTTTCCGACGACCACCGGTGAGCTATCCACCTTGCCCTTGGTGTCTTTGAACCAGACCTGTTTGCCCGTCTTGCGATCCAGGCAATGCAGTCGCTTATCGCGGCCTCCCACGATGATGCGGTCCGCCGTGACGGCGGCGCAGGAATGGTAGGGAAACTCACGCTCGTCATCCTTAAAGGCCCACAGCTTTTTCTTGGCCTGCCAGTCGATTGCGACGACCTCACTGGCGTATGTGCCGACATAGAGGATCTCGTTGACGACGGCGGGCGACGCAATGAGGTAGGTCGCCAGATGAATATCGGTTTCTTCCTTGCCCGTGTCGATGTTGATCACTCGCAGATGCTCATCGCAGCCCGTCACAAATGTCCGATTGCCGACGATGGCGGGGGTGCAGTTCACCGGCCCCTGGGTCTCGAACTTCCAGGCCTGCTTGCCGTCGGCAATATTCAGGCAATAGAGACTATTGTCGTGCGAACCGAAGAGAACTTTGTCCTGATAGCAGCTGGCGGAGCTGACGATCTCGGCTCCCGACTTGGCCGTCCAGCGGACTTTCCCGGTCGCCCGGTTGATCGCATGGAACACCCCGTCTTCATCCCCGATGTAGATCGTATCGGCAGTGACCGTCGGGGCCGCTTTGAAGCCCGGAGCAAACGCTTTGGGATCCGGATCGGTGATGGAGCGATAGCTCCAGAGCTTCTCGCCAGTCTTGCGGTTCAGACAGAATAGCTGGCCATTCAACGATGCCACATAGACCCGGCCCTCGACAATTGCCGCCGTCGATACCACCATTTCTCCAGCGGCAAATTTCCACTGCAGTTCCAGCTTCTCTGGCAGAGTGGAATGTGCGATCCCCAGCAGGTCAAACCCGTTACGGAATGACGCCCAGTCCAACGATTTCGCGGCTGGTACTGCGGCAGATGCCGGTTTATCGGCGGCTTGAATGGCCCCTTGTTCGGTGACGTTCAGAATACTCGCCACACACGCGGTAATCGCCGCCAGTAAGATGATCCGCAGGCACCAGCGGTGGCCGCAACGGGATGTGTCGCCAGTCACTCCGTGAACTGCTGCGTTCGTGCGCTCAGCAACTACCGACGCCCTGCCAGAAAAACGTGTCGAATCTACCAGGCACATGTGTATAACTCCTCGAACTCCGCGACAGACACTGGACGCGGATTGAACGTCCCGGTCCATTGCTTGGCGGCTTCGGCAGCCATCCTGGCGATCATTTCTGTCTGGACATTGCAGTCACGCAACCGCGTCGGTTGCCCGGACAGTTCCACGAGTTCTGTCACATAATCCGCGAGGCGTTCGGCCGCGTGGGGGTTGCTCGCATTGCACAATCCGGCGACTTCGGCCAGCTTGCCGTATGCCTCGCCGACATGCCCCGCGTTGAATCGAATGACATGCGGCAGCATGATGCCAATTGCGATGCCGTGCACCATGTCGTAATGTGCCGACAGGGGGTTGGCACACGCGTGAGTAGCCCCCAGCATCGAGTTCTCAATCGCGGCCCCTGCGAGGTGGGCACCTAATAACATGGCTCCTCGGGCGGCCGCGTGCCGCGGGTCGCGCAGAACGATCGGGAAGGCTCGAGACAGCAGTCCCCATGACTTCCTGCCGAACAGCAGCGAAATCGGGTTCCGCTTGGTGGTGACGTACGATTCGATCGCATGGCTGAGGGCATCAATCCCCGTGGCTGCGGTCACCGATTTCGGCATACTGAGAGTCAGCAGCGGATCGAGAATTGCGACCTTGCAGGCCGCTTTCTTGTCACCGCAGGCCATCTTCATGTGCGTTTCCGGCTGCGCGATCAAGGCATACGATTGGGCCTCACTGCCTGTTCCGGAAGTTGTCGGGACGGCGATCATGGGAAACATGGGCAATTTGGCTTTGCCTGTGCCCCAATAATCTTCCATCTTCCCGCCGTTGCTCAGGAGAAAGTTGATCCCCTTCGCGCAGTCCATACTGCTGCCGCCCCCCAGGCCAACTATGAGGTCGATCGCGTTCGCCTTCGCGATTGCCAAACCGCGTTCAACGTCCAGCGTCGTCGGGTTGTTGTGCACATCATCGATGACGGTGACCGGCAACTGGGCTTCCTGCAGGATTTTGACCGCCAGTTCAATATGCCCGGCGGCGCGCAATCCGCGGTCGGTAACCAGCAGGACACGTTGGGCTCCTTGCTCGATGGCCAGGGAACCCAATTGCTGGATCGTCCCGGGACCGAACACCACACGTGTCCGAGGGGCATAGTCAAATGGCTCCAGCCACCCCTTTAACAAGGTGTGTGAGGTGCTGTCAGAGCTCGGTAAGACAGACATGGCAACGAGTCTCAATGTTTTAGCGCAACCAGCAGTATTTCGGGCCGCTGGGCTCGCGAACTCGATTTAGGCAGGATCAACGCCCTGAAACCAGACTCATCGTGAGGCGAATGGGTCTGTCGAATGGGTTCCCGGACAGTCAATCAACAAGGTGGGCGTGCGCTCGAAATCAAGATTAGTCAATGACTTCTAACCATTCATTCTATCGCAGCACCCCATGGGAGGGCAAATCTTGGTACCGTTGACCGGCGAGTGAATTACACGGTCACGACGTAGTTGACCGGGCATCAAAACATTTCGATACTTAATGGCTGAGGCGTAATATATCAAGATCTATGATGGTGAGGAGTCGGATTGCTCGATTCTTCATCGGCTGATTCGATTTGGCAATTCAGCGGGGAAGGCAGTTCGCGAGCGCAACGAAATGGTTCGAATGACCTCGGCGCCCGCGCCGCCGGAATCACCCGCATCCGGCAGCTTGCGTTGCCAGTAACGTTGCTTCCAGCCATTACAGTCAGAGAATGCTCATCTTATGCTGCCGTTTCATGCCACAACCTCGCCGATGTCCGCCCTGCACCGACGGGCCTTTCTGCAACAAGGGAGTACGGCATTTGGCATAGGCGCACTGGCCACTTTGTTAGAGCGAGATGGCATGGGGGCCGAACGAGCCCCCCGGGAACACCCGCCCCTGCCTGGTTTGCCCCACTTTGCCCCCAAGGCCAAGCGGGTCATTTCGCTGTTCCAATCGGGGGGGCCTTCGCATCTGGACCTGCTGGACTTCAAGCCGAAGCTGAAAGAATTCCACGGCCAGGAACTCCCTGACAGTATCCGGCAGGGACAGCGGCTGACCGGCATGACTTCGGGTCAGAAGAGCTTTCCGGTCATCGCGTCGAAGTTCCAGTTCGCTCAACACGGCCAGTCGGGCGCCTGGATCACCGAACTCTGGCCGCACACGGCCAAAGTCGTGGACGAATTGTGCATTGTGCGTTCTGTTCACACGGAAGCCATTAACCACGATCCCGCGATCACGTTCATTCAGACCGGATCGCAACAACCGGGACGTCCTTCATTGGGGGCCTGGCTGAGCTATGGGCTGGGGTCCGAGGCCGATGATCTGCCCGCGTTTGTGGTGATGATTTCACAAGGCAGCGGTGCCGACGCCAACCAGGGATTGCTGGAGCGATTGTGGGGCAGCGGCTTCGTCCCTTCCAACCATCAGGGTGTCAAACTCCGCAGCGGCGCCGATCCAGTGCTGTACTTGTCCGATCCACCGGGGATGGACCGCGCCCTGCGCCGCGAGATGCTCGATAAGCTGGCGGCCATGAATCGCCTGCAGCTGGTCCAGTCGGGGGACCCGGAAATCGCCACCCGGATCACGCAATATGAAATGGCCTTCCGAATGCAGGCCTCGGTACCGCAACTCACCGACCTGTCACAGGAAACTCCTGCCACCCTCGATATGTATGGACCGGAGGCAGGCAAGCCCGGAACTTTCGCGGCAAACTGCCTGCTGGCGCGGCGGCTGGTCGAACGGGGCGTCCGGTGCGTGCAGCTCTATCATCGTGGCTGGGATCAGCATGGGGGCCTGGCTTCCAACATGCCCAAGCAGTGCAAGGACATCGATCAACCGCAGGCCGCCTTAATCGCCGATTTGAAACAACGCGGGCTGCTGGATGAAACGCTGGTCGTATGGGGTGGTGAATTTGGTCGCACCGTGTATGGCCAGGGGGGCCTGAAAGACGACTACGGCCGCGATCATCATGGCCGCTGTTTCAGCATGTGGATGGCGGGCGGCGGGATTAAGCCGGGAATCGTGTATGGAACGACCGACGACTATGGTTACAACATCGTCGAGAAACCGGTCCACATCCACGATCTCAACGCCACACTGCTGCGCTGCCTGGGGATTGATCACGAACGGCTGACTTTTCCCTTCCAGGGCCGCGACTATCGCCTGACCGACGTGCACGGGAAGGTGGTCCAGGAGATTCTGGCGTAGTCAAGTCGCAGGGCTCTTGCGAGGCTGTGAGCTCCTGTTTAGAGAACCGGCGGCGCGACTCGCATGCAGTCCGCCGCCGGGCCTGTTATAGGATGGTCCCCTGAGCTTAGAACAAGTTCTCGAAGCTGAGGATCTTACCACGCACCTTCTTGGGCAACGGTGTGGTCGGTGCGTAGTCCGCCAGCGACATCGGGCTGCCCGTGAATGTGTCGACTCCCGCTCCGCCATCAAACTGGAACTTGTTGGCACCGAATGCGGGGCAATTCGCATTCGCCCCGACCGTTAGCGAATCGTCTCCGGCGCCCAGCGAGATAAACACAGAATCGTTATAGATTGCGCTGCCACCTGCACCACCGGTCCGCACGATATCGCTGCCCGCACCCGTGTCGATACGGGTGACCCCGTTGACTTGCAGCGTGCCAACCGGTGTGCCCCCCAGATCCAGGATGTCGACGCCACCTCCGACGTCAGTGTAGTTCAGGCTGCCGACCGTCAGATTCTGCAGTGCCACGGTCGAGTTGCCGCTGCCGTCCTGGATGACCAGGCCTCTGGCGATTGTCGTCGGTTGATTGTTGCCCATGGTCAATGTGGTATTACCCGCACCCACCTGGTACAGGTTGAACCCCGTCCGGCCATTCACCGTGGTACGGTTCACAACGACGGCCCGCGTACCAGTCGAATTCTGGTTGGTGATCTGGACATTCCCGGAAACCGCATTCAGCGCGCTCGCCCCCAGGGTGATTGACGTGCCACCGGCACCAGTCACCCCGTTCGAAATAGTCAGATTGCCCGCAGCATTCGCGCCCAGGACCGTCAGATTATTGATTGCGACATCAATGTCGGCCGAATTTCCATTGGTAATGACCATATTGCCTGTGATCCCGACCACGCTCGTGCCCGAACCGCCGACCGTCACGGCATTGGAAGTCGTCGCCAAGCCGTTCGTCAGTGCGAGGCCCTTCGTGGCTGAAAGCCGCGTGGCAGTGATCACGTTGGTACCGGTACTCGCACCATTGGTGGCGGCCACCGCTCCCAGGAATGAATTGCTCAGTGTGCCGTTGAAGGTAATCGTATTCGACAGGCTGGCACCATTGGTAAAGCTGGCCGAGGTCGCTCCGCTCGCATTCAAATCGGTCACCGTGATCTGATTGCTGGTTGTGCCAATGCCATTCTTGACCGTCACATTCCCTGCCAGTCGCAGGCCGCCGGCGGTACCCACCAGTGTAACCGCATTCGTGGCATTATTTCCGTTGGTAATGCTTGTCGCGCCGCTGACTGTTTGCGACGTCGTCGTATCGATCACCACGGCTGCCGCACCCGTGCCGCTGCCGTTGGTGATGGTCGTGAATCCACCCACGCTGGTATTGCGGACTCCCACGGAGTAACTCGTTGCAGTGGCGACCTGATTGATGATCAGGTTGCCGCGCACCGAATTGGGGGCGTTCGATGCATTCAAGCCGAGAGCGACCGTTTGCGCACCGACACCACCATTAGCCAGGGTAACATTGCCATTTGATGTCAACCGATCCAGGTTGATCGATTGAGCCCCTGTCCCGGCGCCGGTATCCAGACTGACATTGAGTGCTGTAAACGTGTCGGCCAGGGCATTGCTTCCCAGTCGGATGGAGTCGTTCCCCAGGCCGCCCAGGACGCTGATACTGCCCGTCATTGTGAGCCCCAGCGTGGGGAGCGTTGCATCCACGGTGGTCAGGGTGTCGTCATCCGCGCCGAGGTTAATCGTGACATCTCCACTGTCCAGCGTGGCGCCCGCCGTCTGCCCGCGTAACAGGATTCGATCATTGGCAGCATAGGTGTTGACGGTGATTGTCCCGGTGACATTATAGGGACCGGCGGCCTGGCCGTTGGTCCCTGTGCCGATGAAGTTCGTATAGTCATTGCCGATCAGCGTCACCGAATTCGTGTTGCTGAAATCGAGGATAATGTCGTCCACCAGGTCGGTGCCTTCGAGCCGCAGTGCCCCGTTGGCCGTGTACGTGACAACGATTGGCGGGGGCAGAACCGTCAGTGAGACGTCATTGCCGTCGCCATACGGAGCCATGCTCTCGACATACGACACGCGGAGCCGTTCACCCGAAACATCGTAAATTCCCAGTTCCGGGTGGCCTTCAAAGGTTCCGGAAACCACGCCACCACCCGTCTGGTTGATGATCGTAAACCGGAAGTACGTGGCCGGATCGTACCCCACACCAATCGTCGGCGTCAGCGTTGCCCCACTCGCTCCGCCCAGATTGACAATACCACTGACGACCAGTTGATCGTACTGCGTTCCGGGCGTGGCGCCATTCAAATCGATATCCAGGAACGCGGTTGTCGAGAACACTACGGAAGCCAAGGTCAAGGTGCCCGGTCCGGCAATCCCTGGAGCCAGTCGCGCCGTGTTGTTGACGTTGACCGTACCGGCAATCGTTCCGATGCCGCGTAAGATTGAGGAGTTGTTGACGTTGACCGCGCCGGTTCCATTGTTCGAACCATTGATCTGCACGGTGCCAGCGGTAATGTTCGTATCCCCTGAGTAGGTATTGGCTCCGTTAGAGAGGATCAGCACACCAGTCCCCGTCTTGGCGATGTCTAAGCCCGCTCCGCCAGTGATCTGGCCGGACAACGTCAATTGTGCGCCGCTGACACTCACCGTGGAATCGGCGGTCAAGTCGATGGCGCCCGCGAAGGAACTGGTACCGGTCGACGTCTGCAGCGTGCCGCCACTGAGCGTCACAGGTTCCGCGGCAGCGTAGCTCACGCCGCGCAGATCCAGCGTTCCCGTGGCTCCCACGATCGTATTTCCGCCAACAGCCCCCAGCGCACTATTCGCGGTGACTGCCAGGGTACCGGCAGTGATGGT
>CAZQUW010000157.1:0-6650 GCA_964596215.1 uncultured Planctomicrobium sp.
GGCGGCTCCCCCCCCCGCCCGCCCGTCCACAAAAAAAAACACAACCCCCCCCCCGGGGCGCCCCCCCCCCCCGGCTCGCCTGAGATTCTTCTCGTGTCACGGTGTTTGAATTAGAGATTTTGAATCCCCTGCCCTCCCTGATACCGGGAGGGAGTTTTTACGGTTGGTCGGACTATGTTTTCACAGGACTGGATTGAACCGCTCATCAAGATGGCGGTCGTGATCGGTGCAATACAAGGTGCGGTGGCGTACCTGGTGTTGGCTGAACGTCGTGCAGCCGCGTTCTTTCAGGATCGCGTGGGGCCGAACCGCGTCGGTCCGTTTGGACTGCTGCAGCCGATTGCCGACGGGTTGAAGTTCATCCTGAAGGAAGAGCTGATTCCCTCCGGGGCTCATAAGCCAATCTTCCTGCTGGCCCCGGTGATGATCCTGGCTTCGGCGACTCTGGCCTTCGCGACCGTTCCGGTCGGCTACTACTTCCCGGCCATCCTGGGATTGAAGGCACCGATCGCGATGACGATCGCGCCGGCGATGGATATTGGACTGCTGTTTGTCCTGGCTGTCAGCAGCCTGGGTGTGTACGGGGTGATCCTCGGGGGCTGGGCCTCCAATAGCAAGTACAGTTTCCTGGGTGGATTGCGATCGAGTGCCCAGCTGGTGAGTTATGAACTGCCCTTGGGATTGTCGTTAATCGGAGCCATCCTGCTGTCGGGTTCGCTGCGGATGGAAACGATCATGGACGCACAGGCCGAGTCGGGCTGGTGGTGGGTCATGCTGCAGCCGCTCGGATTTGCCGTCTTCCTGATCAGCGGATTTGCCGAAGCGGCCCGTTTGCCGTTCGACTTGCCGGAATGCGAGCAGGAACTTGTGGCCGGTTATCACACCGAATATACCGCGATGAAGTTCGGGATGTTCGCGATGGCCGAATACATGCACATGATCACGGTCGCGTTCCTGGCGGTGATCATCTATTTTGGCGGCTGGCATCTGTGGATCATTGCCCCGGCTGTCCCCCCCAATGAAGTCACTCTGATTGGTGCGTTGATTCGCATCGGAGTTTTGCAGGCCAAGGTTCTGGCGCTGGTCTTCTTCTTCATGTGGGTTCGCTGGAGCTTCCCGCGATTCCGTTATGATCAGTTGATGGCCATTGGCTGGAAGATCATGATTCCGCTCGGCCTGGTGAATTTGCTGTCTTCGGCGATCGCTCAGGAGTTCCTGGCGAGGGACGCGTATGTCGCCAAAGCGGTGATTTCGTGGTTAGTGCTGGCGGCCTGTTTTGCCTATGGCATGTTGAAGGTCAGTCCCCAGGGGGCCCCTTCGCAGCATGCCCTGGCCAAAGGGTAGCCCGACTCGCCTGAAGTCGGTCGATTTGAATTGAGATCAGGCTTGGCGGATTTGCCGCTTGTCATTGGATGAAACAGATAGTGCAGAATTTGCCCGACTCGAGAGAGTCAGGCTGAACGGAATATACTCGACTCAGAGAGTCGTGCTACAGAAGGGCACCTGTCGTGCAAGCCAACGATCCGAACATTCAATGGGTAGAAGAGCCGCAACTCGGGTGGACCGGGCGGATGTATCTGACCCCCATTATTGATGGACTGACCATTACACTGGGTCACTTCTTCAAGGCGGCCAAGGGTGACACGTTCACCGTGCAGTTCCCTGAAGAGCGGCCCAAGTTCGGAAATCCGCTCATCTATCGCGGCGTGCATCGTCTCAATAAGGACGACGAAGGCCGGGTGAAGTGCGTGGCCTGCTTTATGTGTGCGACGGCTTGTCCCGCGCACTGTATCGACATCGTCGGCACTCAGGCACCCTGGGAAGACCGCGAGAAGTATCCGCAAAGCTTCGTGATCGACGAACTGCGGTGCATCTTCTGCGGAATGTGTGAAGAGGCTTGCCCCGTGGATGCCATCGAACTCACGTCGATGTTCGATCTGACGGGTGCCAGCCGCGAAGAGATGATCTTCGACAAGGAAAAGCTGCTGTCGGTCTACGACCAGACGATTGCCGCGGAGCCAATGAAGAGCAAGGGCGGTCACGCCGCAGGAAAAGGTGCTTGACCCATGGGCGAGTTTGAACTTTCACTGTCTACACTGATTGTCGTGGTCCTGGGGGGCCTGGGTGTTTACCTGCTGCTGCCCCGCGGCACCAATGCGAGCGATCGCGTCGCGCGGATCGCGGGCAGCGTGCTGGCCACGATCGCCCTGGTGCTGCTCGCTGGGAACTTTGGCGATGCGATGCCGAACAAGACCAACGAGCTGACCTTTTATCTGCTGGCCGCGGTCAGCATCGTTTCGGCTGTATTGATGATTGCCAGTCATAACCCGGTGATTTCCGCGTTATGGTTTGCCCTGGTCCTGCTGTCGAATTCGGGCCTGTATTTATTGCAGGGGGCCGAGTTCCTGTCGGCGGCGACGATTATCATTTACGCCGGTGCGATCATCGTGACGTTCCTGTTTGTCATCATGCTGGCTCAGCCGAATGGTGCCGCACCGTACGACCTGCATAGCCGTGAACCGTTACTGAGCTGCACGGCCGGCGTGATCCTGGCCTGGACCCTGCTGGGGACGCTGCATTATGCGTGCGACTTTGAAGGGACCCCCTTAAACGCACGGCAGGCCGGCGCTTCGTCAGCGGCTTTGCCTAGCCAGGCCCTGGTGGCCAAGTCATTGACTGCCCATCCCGAGTCGATCATTCAACCCGGGAAAGGCCATGTGGACAGCCTGGGGCGAACCTTGTTTCTGGATCACTATGTGGCCGTCGAAGTCGTCGGCATGTTGTTGCTGGTGGCGGTGGTGGGGGCCGTGTTGATTGTGAATCGAGACCCTGCGAAGCTCACGGCGGCATAACTGCTCCGGGGTTTGAGTACTGCCACCTGACATCGTTTAATTTCGCCATATTTCCTCGCGGTCAACTTATGGGCAATCTTCCACTTCTCAATAATTACCTCAGCGTCGGGGCGATCCTGTTCACGCTGGGGTTGATCGGTTTTCTGTCGCGGCGGAACTTGATTGTCATGTTCCTCTGCGCGGAGCTGATGCTCCAGGGTGTCTCTCTGACCCTTGTGGGGTTCAGCACGTTTCATGGAAGCTGGGGCGGACAGGTCTTCACGATCTTCAGTCTGGCCCTGGCGGGTGCGGAAGCCGCAGTTGCTCTCGCCCTGATTGTCGTCTTGTTCCGCCGGAACGAGACGCTGGATATCTCGTTGTGGCAGGATCTGCGTGAAGCCGATCAGCCGCCGGTGCTGGATGAGTTCGAGGCTGACCAGCCTGAGCCGGAGCCGGTTTATCCGGCGCTGACTCGTTCGGGTGTCCTGCCCGGACAGGGCGGCCTGCCTGCTCATCACAATCATCGGACGATCGATGAAGCCATCGAGGAACAGCGTCACGAACCGGTCGAGGTGCCGCATGCCTGAGTTTCTCGTGACATTGATTCCGCTCTGCCCGCTGCTGGCCTGCCTGGCCATCACCGTGCTGGGACCGACACTGCTGAAGGAAAAAAGCCACTGGCTGACTGTCCTGGGCAATGCGGGTGCGTTCATCTGCGCCCTGATGGCGTTGATCGCCCTGACGTCGACCAGCATGATCCCGCAAGGTCATCGGACATTCGAACTTTATAAATGGATGTCGTTGCCGGCCTCGGCTGACACGCAGGCCTTCGAGGTGGCGATTACGCTGCATCTCGATTCGATGTCGGCCATCATGCTGACGATGTTGACCTTCGTCGCCACACTGGTCGCCATTTATGCTTCCAGTTACATGCACGGCGACCCGGGCTACTCGCGGTTCTTCGCCTGTGTGTCGCTGTTTACGTTCTCGATGATCATGCTGGTGCTCTCGGGCAACTTCCTGCAGCTGTTCATGTTCTGGGAAGCGGTCGGTCTGTGCAGTTACCTGCTGATCGGTTTCTGGTACGAAAAGCCGTCGGCGTCTGCGGCCGGTATGAAGGCGTTCCTCGTCAACCGTGTGGGCGACTTCGGGTTTGCCATCGGTATTTTCCTGATCTGGACGAATTTCGGTTCGATCAACTACGCCGATACCATTTTCAATCCCGACCTGCTGGCGAAGGTTGCCGCTGCGAATCCGGGACTGCTCGAAACAATCTGCTTGTGTCTGTTCGCGGGAGCGGTTGGTAAAAGTGCCCAGTTCCCGCTGCATGTCTGGTTGCCCGATGCGATGGAAGGTCCGACTCCGGTCAGTGCTCTGATCCACGCTGCGACAATGGTGACCGCGGGCGTCTATATGGTCGCGCGCTGCACCAACCTTTATATGTGGGCACCGCATGCTCAACTGGTCGTATCGATCATTGGCGGTCTGACCGCGTTGATTGCAGCGTTGATTGGATTGACTCAGACCGACCTTAAGCGCGTCCTCGCCTATTCGACGGTCAGCCAGCTCGGCTATATGTTCCTCGGCCTGGGGACGGGAACGTTCCTCGGCATCGGTGGGGCCATGTTCCACCTCGTGACACACGCGTTCTTCAAGGCGTTGCTGTTCCTCGGGGCGGGCAGCGTGATGCACGCCATGGGAGGCGTGATTGATATGCGACATTTCGGCGGTCTGCGAAAGCTGATGCCGAAGACCTATGCGACGTTCCTGGTGGGTTCGCTGGCCCTGGCTGGTTTGTTCCCCCTCTCTGGCTTCTGGAGTAAGGATACGATCCTGGCCTCGGTACGGATGGCCGCACATCCGGAAGCTCACGCGGCGGCACACACCACGGATGGCCATGCGTCTCCTGCAGGTGGTCACGATGCTCATGGCAAGCCAGCCGAGGCAGATCACGGTGACAAGCATGCCACCATCTCGGCCGTTGATCGGACGAATGTGCAGCTGTTCGGGATCCGGGCTACGGTGTGGTACGAGATTCTATTCTGGGCCGGATCGTTCACTGCCTTCCTGACGGCGTTCTACACTTTCCGGGCCGTCTTTATGACGTTCCACGGGGAAGAACGCATTCCTGCAGAGGCGGGACATCATGCTCATGAATCCCCTTCGGCCATGACGTCGCCGCTGATTATTCTGGCGGTTGGTGCAGCCTTCCTGGGGTTGGCCTTAGGGCACATGACCGGAATCTTTGATGGGTTCCTGGGTAAAACGATTCCCCAGATTGCGGTCCATCATGACGCCGACTGGTTCGTGATCGGGCTCAGCACGGTCGTCGCGATTGCCGGTATCGGCCTGGCATGGGTGATGTATGCGGAACGTTCCGGCGTGCCGGCGACGATCGCTCAGGCCGTACCACCGTTGTACCGCCTCAGTCTCAATAAGTTTTACTTCGACGAGTTGTACTACATATTCCTCGTCATTCCGGTGATGTGCCTGGCGCAGTTCTCGCGGTTCATTGACTGGATTGGCGTCGACGGGTTAGTGGGATTTGTCAGCAAGATACCGGGCGCGGTCGCTAAGCTGGCGCGGCCGATTCAAAACGGACTCGTGCAGTTTTACGCGTTGTCCATGATGCTGGCGACTGCCATGCTGTTGTGGGCGCTGTTGGTCCGACCAGGGTGGTGATTTTTCAAGCTGAGGATGGCGGCGAGTGTGAGTTTGGCTCGCTCGGATGCTGTCTCAACTGATTCGTTGATGAGCGTGTGAGGTATCGATGACGTCGGATCCGTTTATTCTCCAGGCGATGGTGATCCTTCCGCTGCTGGGCGCAGTGGGGGTGGTCGCGGCTTCGCAGTTTGGCGTCGGCCTGAAGTTCATCCGACAATTGGTGCTCATGAACGTGCTGATCACGTTCGTGCTGTCGCTGGGCCTGGTCGCGGGCTATGACCCGACAAAAACCAATGCCAGCGGTGAGCTCGAGCTGCTGCAGTTCAAGTCAGAGATTCTATGGCTCGGTTCGCCCTCGAATGATGTCGACCCGTCAGCTCCCAAGATCGTCGGGCCTGATATTCGGATCAGCCTGGGCATTGATGGGATCAGCCTGTGGCTGGTGGTGCTGACCGCATTGTTGATGATTCCCGCGGTGCTGGTGAGCTGGGAAGCGATTCAGGAACGGGCGGCGATCTACTACGCGCTGATGCTGGTACTGGAATCAGGAATGATCGGCGTGTTTGCGTCGCTGGACATCATCCTGTTCTACATCTTCTTCGAGTTCACGCTGATCCCGTTGTTCTTCATGATCGGGTTGTGGGGCGGCTATGACCGCCGCTGGGCCGCTCGCAAGTTCTTCATCTTCACGCTCGCCGGAAGTCTGTTGACGTTCCTGGGGCTGATTTTTATCGTCCTGTCGCACTCGTGGATGCTGGAAGCCATGACGGGCCGCTCGGCACCGCTGGTCTTTTCGATTCCGCACTTGATCGAGCATTTCCCGCGGTTACTCGCCGAGCCGCAGAATGCCGCCTATTGGGCCAATGTCAGCCCGTGGATTTTCGCGGCGTTGTTTGCCGGGTTTGCCATCAAGGTCCCCCTGTTCCCGTTCCATACGTGGTTGCCGCTGGCTCACGTGGAAGCACCGACGGCCGGTTCAGTTCTGCTGGCCGGTGTGCTGTTGAAGATCGGCTCCTACGGCTTCCTGCGATTTGCCATGTCGATGGTGCCGGGTGCCTGCTGGTGGGCCCTGGACTTCGTGGCCATCCTGTGTGTGATCGGCATCATTTACGGCGCCCTGCTGGCCCTGGCCCAGGACGACATCAAGAAGCTGGT
>CAZQUW010000157.1:6750-14992 GCA_964596215.1 uncultured Planctomicrobium sp.
TGCCTTCAACAACATCGGCATCACCGGCGGCATGCTGACGATGATCAACCACGGCCTGTCGACGGGTGCCCTGTTCGCCCTGGTGGGCATGCTTTACGAACGCTACCACACCCGCGAAATCGAGGCTTTTGGCGGTTTGGCCACGCGGTTTCCAATCTTTGCGTTCTGCTTCATCGTGGTCTCGTTCTCCAGCATCGGCTTGCCGGGCTTAAACGGGTTTACGGGTGAAGTGACAGCACTGCTGGGGATGTTTAAGACCCGTCCGGTCTACGGCATCTTGAGTTTGTCGGGGATCATTTTCGGCGCCTGGTACATGTTGCAGCTGGTTCGCAACACGATGTATGGCCGGCTGAAGGAACCGTTGACTGAAGGTCATGGTCATCCGGCCGTCGCTGCTCATGGTGCAGCGGATGCGTCACACGGTCATGCCGTTCATCCGCATGGTCACGCCGCCCCGGTGTTCGCCACGCATCACACCGATTTGAATTTCCGCGAGCTGGCTGCCCTGGCTCCGTTGTTGATATTGATTGTCTGGATCGGTGTTGCCCCGCAGTTCTTCATCAGCAAGATGGAACCGTCCATCGCCAAAGTGGTGAAGGTCCTGGAAGCCGCACGACCGGCGAATCGGTAATTTATCCGTAGCCCCGCTTGTTGAACCGGGGCTCCTGTTGATTGAGAATACACCCGACTCGGCGAGTCGGGCCACGAAGATTCGGGCTACGCCAGAATAAAGATTGAGGCCGATTGTGTTGGAAACGTTCAAAATCCTCTTGCCGGCCAGTGCATTGATTGTGGCGGCACTGATCTGCTTTATGGGCGGTACAACCAAGGTCAGCAAGCAGGTCTGGGGCCCGTTCAGCCTGCTGGCCCTGGCGATCGCTGCGGTCCTGCTGTGCCTGACGCCGGAAAGTCCAGATGCGGCCGCGGCCACCAGTTCGGTCGTGTTTGACCCGCTGGCGCGGATCTCGCAGTTCCTCGGCCTGATGGTTGGGGTGTTGTTTGCCGGCATGGCCTTCCGGCAGCAGGCAGAAGACGATGCGGCACCTGAGTTCTACGGTCTGCTGCTGACGTTGCTGTCCGGGTTATTGGTTGTTTCCGTTGCCAACGATTTGATTCTGTTGTTCCTGGGGCTGGAACTGATCAGTATTCCGACTTATGTCCTGATCTATCTTGGCAAACGGGATACGCGGTGCCAGGAAGCGGCGGCCAAGTACTTTTTGCTGAGCGTGCTGTCGGCGGCGGTTTTGCTGTATGGATTGAGTTTCCTGTATGGGATGACTGGCTCCACGAACCTGACGACGATCCGTGGCGTGCTGCAGCAAACTTACGGTGTGACGAATGGCGTGGTGCAGGCCGCTTCGGTGTCAAAGCTGGGCATTGTGGCCCTGGTCCTGATCTTCGCCGGCTTGGGTTTCAAGCTGGCCGCGGTGCCCTTCCACTTCTACGCTCCCGACGTTTACCAGGGAACGAACGCCTGGAATGCCGGGCTTTTGTCGATCATTCCGAAGGCGGCTGGCTTGATCGCGTTGATCCGAATCGTTTCCCACACCATGGTGGGCTATGAAGGTTTTGGCCAGACTGTCGCCTTGATCCTGGCCCTCGTGACCATGACCGCTGGTAACGTACTGGCCCTGTTGCAGACCAATGTCCGCCGGATGCTGGCCTACTCCGGTGTCGCCCACGCGGGTTATATGCTGGTGGGAATTGCCGTGGGTTTCTGGGACAGCTGGAATCCGTCGTTCCGACTCGATCCGGTCTATGGACTGCCGGTGGGCATCCAGGCCTCGTTGTTTTACCTGATCACTTACAGCATCGTGTCGGCTGGCTTCTTCGCGGTGTTGGTGTTCCTGGCTCGGCCGGGTAAAGAAGTTGAACACATCGAAGACCTGACCGGCCTGTGGAAGTCTCAGCCCTGGCTCGCGATTGCAGCCGCCATTTTCCTGTTCAGCATGGCGGGTATTCCGCCGCTGCCGGGCTTCTGGGGCAAGCTGGCCTTGTTCGGCGGAGCATTGAGCGTCCGCGGTGATTTGTCGGGTGCGATCCCCTATCCCAATCCGTCGTTCGTGGCGCTGGCGATTGTGGGCATGTTGAATGCCGCGATCGGTGGTGTGTACTACCTGCGGATTATCGCCTTGATGTTCCTGCATGATCCGCTGTCGACCCCGCAACCGCGCGGTGGCCGCCCGGCGATGGCCGCCGTAACCTTGTGTGCGATTGTTACGATCGTCTTCGGTCTGCAGTCGCGACCGGTTCTCACGCTGTTGCGTGACATCGATCAGCCGGATGCGGTGGAAGTCGCCACGGTACCCGCGTCACTGCCGTTGACTGCCGCGAAGTAAATACCGTTTTCTTCTCGCGCGGAACGCCAAGTATCGTGAGACGGGTCGTCAGGTCCGCCCCACGATACACTCTCCATAGAGCCACGCTCAACTTTGCCGATTGTGCTGGTTGTTTCGGCGGGCGGTTGAGTTTCTTCACCGTGAACCGGTCCTGGTTCCACAGTGAGTATAAGTCTTTAGCGTGCCAATCTTTGTAGAGGTCGTGCGCATCGCGACGCTGGCTGGCCCGGGCCCCGTGTTTGCTTTCTGGGTTCTGGCGTAACTCTTTTATTTGTAGTGTGTTACGATTGACTGATCGGGACTCGTTCCCATGTCCCTGTCGGTCGCGTTACGGTCGCAGATCATCTCAATCGGTCTCCGGGTAAAGTCGATGGAACTAGGCGCAGCGGAGTAATCCGCGTTTCCGTCAAGACTGTTACTTTCGGACCCATTGCCGTGAACGATCGAGAGCCCAATTCGAGGTCGTTAGCTGTTCGCCACACCGCGTGGATGTGTGCGGGACTGGCCGCTGCGACCGGACTGTATGGCATCTGTGGTCTGAATTCGAAGTTGATTGCGGCTGGCGTGCCGGCGAGCGCATCACGTGAGAATGTCGCGGATGATGAGGCTCGTGTCGCGGTCGATCCAGAGGCGGACGCGGCGGAGAACGAGCGGATTCAGCGGGCGTTATTCGAGGCGGATCAGACGGCGAAACCCGCAGTGCAGCGCGTCGCCGGGTGGCCGTTGAAGAAGAAGCCGGCTCCCCCGACTTCCACGAAGCCCAGCCTTTCGAGGCTCCGGCGATCGAATCAGGCGCGCGATCCGTTTGCTGAGGCAGACAAAGAGGAACAAGCGGAGATCCTGGCCGGAACGCGTTCGGACGCTGCGGCACTCGCCCCCGACAGCGGCTTTACGAAGTCGACGTCGAATCGCCGCCGTCTGCTGGAATTTCAGGGCGGCAATGCGGCTTCGAAAAGCTCGGGCGAGGCCGATGTCGCTGGCAAGGTGTCTGTGACTGAGGCCGCTGTCGAGAAGTCCAAACCCGCCGCAACAGCGCTGAGTACCGTGGAGCAGCCCCCAATCGACGAGACCGCTTCGGAAGCGGAGATGCGGTCTTTGTTCGAGGAAGAGCCGGTAGCCCGGGAGTCGGCAACCCGCTCGACGGCGCGGAGCGCAACGCAGGCCCCGGTGACGGCGAAAGAGAGTATTCAACAGGTCTCTGAGGCGGACTCCAATCTGAATTCGACTGCGGTTCCTGCCAGCCAGGACACGCCAATCCCCAGCGAAGCGCTGAAGTATCGTGCTCAGAAGGCTCAGCAACGGGGCCAGATTGAGATGGCGCGGCAGCTGGAAGTCGCCGCCGATAAAGACGAGTCGACGGCCACGCTGCAGGTTCCGGCGCCGTCAGAACTGGGCGAACCGTGGCCAGCCCAGGCACAAGCTGAGCCCGATTCAGATCCATTCGCTGAACCGCCGACCGCAGCCGCCCTGCCCGCACCGCTGCCGAAAATGGATGCGGATCTGCCGGCCAAGGCCCGGGTCGATGTCGCGCCGGTGGAGCCCGACGCGACTGCGATTTCACGACGTGCAAAGCCATCTCGGCCAGTGCCGGCGATGATCCCGCAGGCGGAAGAAGAGGCAGTCTCACAGCCGGATGACGTGGGCGAACCCGTTATTCGCTCTGCGAATCAGGCCACCTTGCCGCCAGTCCAGGTCCTTGCGAACCGGGGAATTGAGCTGCCGGCTCCCGAGGGTTGGAGTGCCGCGGTGAAGCTCAATGCCCGCCGCGCGGCGCGTCTGGCAGCTTTGACCGGACGCCAGCCGGATGGCACCGTCTGGCCGCAGATCAAACCCTCGCAGTCGAGCACCGTGCGTCAGCCGCACAATCACTCGGCGGACTCATCCGCCTACCAGGGGCAGACGCAAAGTTACCGGACCTCGGCGGTTCAGCAGCCTGTGGCGCTGGATCAGATCGAGGACGATGGGACCGTACGGGTGCTGAATGCGGAGGCATCAGACCTCGGCGAACTGCGGGACGCGTATCATCAGGAAGAGTCCGAAGCGGTGATTCAGGAACCGGCGAAGATTCCCGACACGGCGGCGGAGCCGGTCGTCATTGCCGCGTATGCCGCGCATGGTTATTCCGTGTGGTGGCTGCGGCTGATTACTGCAGTCAGCGTCCTGCTTGGTCTCTACGGCATGTGGTGCTGCCGCATTCGCGCAACGGATTCCGAATAGGAATCACCCGAGAAGGATGCTGTACCACCTATCCCTTCTTCTTGCGGCCCTTCGGCTTCGTCGGTTTGTTCGGTTTCGACTGGGCCTGGCGGAAGACGTTTTCGCACCAGACCGCTTCCTGGATCATGTCTTCCTCGGTGTAAGATGCCGAGACGAGTTGCATCCCCAGCGGCAAGCCATTGGACGCCAGCGCGAGGGGCACCGTCATGGATGCCAGCCCGAGATAACTCCAGGGCGAATTCATCCGCGGGTTACCGGTGCTCGTGCGGTCGGGGGCCGGTCCGGGGGCTGCCGGGCAGAGGATGGCTCCGCCGGCTTCCAGGCCAATCCCGTCGGCCGTCAGTCCCAGGTCATCGTCGTAGCCACCGTCGGATAAGGAGAGTTGCCATTCCAGGATGGACCGACGCAGACGTGATTGATGGCGCCGGCAGCGCAGGTACTCGGCTGCGGGAATTCCCAGGCCTTCCCGGATCAGTTCGCGCACATGCTGCGGATAATCTTCCGGGTACTCATCCAGCCGGGCTTGATGATCGGCGGCAATTTCGACGGCCATGAGGACGCGATGTCGGCGCCAGATCTCGTCGAGATCAAACCCGGGCCAGGTGATCTCCATGATCTCTGCCCCGGCATCGCGCAACTGTTTCAGACCGGCAGTAAAGGCCGTTCGCATTTCCGGCTCGGCATGGGCCAGGAAATCGGTGCTGAGGACCGAGAGCCGCGGTGGGAAGGGAGACAATTCTGTCAGGCTGTCGATATCGAGCAGGCGTTTGTCAGAACCGGTCATGCAGTTGAACATGGTCGCGGCATCGGCAACAGTGCGGGCCATCGGTCCGACGTGATCGAGACTGGGAGCGAAAGGAAATACGCCACTGCGGTTGACGGCTTTGCGTGGCGGCTTGTAGCCGACAATGCCGCAAAAGGCAGCCGGGCGGACAATCGAGCCCCCCGTTTGAGTTCCCACGGCGCCCAGGCACATGCCTGTGGCGACGGCCGCGGCCGAACCGCTGGAAGATCCGCCGGGGGTGTGATCGAGATTCCACGGGTTGCGGGTGACTGGGGGATCGAAATAGGCATAGGCCGTGGTCACGGTCTTGCCCAGGATGATGGCGCCGGCCCGCCGCAGCTTGCGGACGACATAGGCGTCGGTCTCGGCGGGGAATCCCTGTGACATCCGGGCCGAACCGCAGCCGGTCGGGAAGCCGGCGACATCGATGATGTCCTTGATGCCGATCGGAATCCCGTGCAGCGGGCCCCGGAATTCGCCACGCTTGGCCTCCTTGTCGAGGATCTTCGCTTCGATCAACGCCCCTTTTTCATCGACCTTCACCCAGGCCCTCACCCGCGGTTCCCATTCCGCGATGTTGGCCAGGCACCGTTTGACGACGTCGGTGCAGGTCAGTTTTCCGTCGCGAATGGCCTGCGCGGTGCCTGTCAGTGTCTCATCGGAGGCAGGGAACAGCTGCATGTTGGAGGGCCTTCTTCGAAGCCTGAGTGACGTATTTGCGGTGGAATGAAATAGCAGTGTACCCGGAGAACCAGCCGGGATGCGATGCCACAATTGTTGTCAACTGGCACGCCAGAGTCGGACGCTCTGAAACTGGCAATTCACCCGACACTGGAGAGTCAGGCCCCGGAAGTTTTGCTATAGTGCCATGGTTGACGGCCGCGGCCGGATTTCCGGCCAGTTTTTATTTATGGAACGAAAGACGATGACAGAAAAACTGCGACTCGGTGTGAATGGGGCGGGTGGTCGGATGGGCCAGAGAATTGTGGCGCTGGCCTCCAAAGATCCCGAGTTTATTGTGACGGCCGCATTGGAGAATCCCGGGTCACCGTCGCTCGGCAAGGATGCGGGTGAGCTGGCCGGAATTGGTAAAATCGGCGTCCTGGTGTCATCGCAACTGGATCAGCCGGTCGACGTGATCATTGATTTCTCGGTCCCGGCAGGGGCCGTCGCGGCGGCCAGGCTGTGCGGTGACAAGCACATTCCGCTGGTGGTAGCGACGACGGGAATGTCGCCCGAGCAACGCGAAATTATCACGTCGATCGCCGCGCACACGCCATTGCTGATGGCCCCCAGCATGAGTCTGGCCGTCAACGTCGCGATGCAACTGGTACGCGAAGCCGGACAGCTGTTGAAGTCGGTCCCGGAAGGGGTGGATGTGGAAATCATCGAACGGCATCACCGCTTCAAAGAGGATGCCCCCAGCGGAACCGCCCTGCACTTCGGGAAGATCGTGGCAGAAGAGATGGGGCAGACCAGTCACATTCATGGCCGCGAGGGCCGGCCCGGATTGCGTCCACGGAATGAGATCGGCTATCACGCGTTGCGTACGGGCGACAACGTCGGCGAACACACTATCGTGTTTGGCCTGATGGGCGAGACGCTGGAAGTCACGGTGAAGGGGCATACCCGCGACAGTTATGCTTACGGCGCATTGTCGGCGGCCAAGTTCCTGGTGTCACAGCAGCCGGGGTTGTATGGGATGCGGGATGTGCTGGGGCTGTAGTCTGGGGATCAGCGGTTCTGGCCCAGGGCCATCCGCAGTGCAGTCAGGCCGATCTCGCCAATCTGGCGGGCCGGGATGCTCCAGAACATCGCGTTGGCCACTTCCAGAGATACGAAGCCGGTGTAATTGATCTCGCGCAGGCGATTCACGATCAGTTTTAGCGGGACATCGCCATCGCCCGGAATGATGCGGTCGGCATCGGTGGCGATCTCCCGCGGGCAGTCAGCCAGATCACTGAGCTGCACGTGAAACAGATTGCCGGGATGCAGCAGGCCCAGGTCCTCGGTCTTGCTCGATCCGACGTAGAAGTGGAACGAATCGAGACACAGGCCGACAGAGGGTTCGTGAATTGATTCCACAAATCCCGCAGCCGTTTGCAGATTGCTGAGGAACGTACCGCGCGATTGAAATTCCAGGGCGAGCCGCACTCCGCGTTGGGCTGCGGCCTGCCCCGCCTGTTTCAACGAGACTTGTGCTCGCTCGATATCGGTATGGGAAAACGGTCCCAGAAAATCGGGGGTCATGATCAGTGTGGGGACCTGCAACGCGCCGCACAAATCGAGCCGCTTTTCGAACTGCGCCCAGCTTTCGCGCCGGGCGTCCCCTTGCGCCAGCAATAACCCGCCGTGAAACGTCGCCGCGGCCAGTTTGAGTTCGCGCTCGGCACAGAGCTGGCGGACCTCGTCGATGGTGTGTGTCCGCAGATAGTCTTCGAGCTTCGTCAGCCAGAACTCGACGGCTGCCCCGGTGGCGTCGGCATAGCCTTTCAGATCGTCCTCGAAGGAGGAATTAAGCGTACAAATCTGGCTGATGGCGGGCTGCATAGGTAAGGACTTACTACTTCTGGTCGCTGTTGACGGTTAAGGCCGAGCGTTTCTCACTGCGGTGCGAATCATACTGGAGATAGGTGATTATAGAACAGCGGCGAGTCGGCTCACCACGTCAGTGCGATTTGCCATGCGGCGCCCGGCGCATCTGGCGGTTGATAAGGCAGTGCAGTCTCGTATGCAGTTAGAATCATTGGACCAGAATATCGACAAGCAGCGTGGCGGATCTGGATGGGGATCCACTCACTGACGTTGCGGGCCGGTATCGTTCTGGGCTGGAGTTCGGTACAACTTCCAGTAGGTGCGGCATCGCGGCTACTGAAGCACAGGATTCAATCATGTCCGAAGT
>CAZQUW010000158.1:0-14982 GCA_964596215.1 uncultured Planctomicrobium sp.
GTTTGACTTAGTGGCCAGACCATGTAAACTGAACATTGACGATCTTCGATCCAAACATCCCAGTTCACTTGTGGGACGTTACTGCAGGAGGACAACATGAAGATCTTGCTGGTCGAAGACAATCCCCTCGACAGAATGTTCGTCACGCGGGCACTGTGCCAGGTGGCCGACTTCGACTTCGAACTGATTGCCTGTGAGTCGCTGTCGGAATCGCTGGAACGGATCGCTCTGTCCCCATTCGACATTGTCTTGCTCGATCTTTCGCTGCCGGACTGTGAGGGTCTGGAAACCTGCCGCCGGATTATCGCGGCGGTGCCGCGAACTCCGGTGGTCGTGATGACGGCCACCGACGACCGGCGCCTCGCGACCGAAGCCTTAAGGGTGGGTGCACAGGACTATCTGGTAAAAGGGGCGTTCCCCGGCTCCGCGATTGCCCGGGTGCTGCAATACGCCATCAATCGTTCTCGTTTTCAATTTGAGCTCGCACATCAGGACAACAGGTTTCGTGAGGTAATGAGCCATGTGCCGGCAATCATCTGGACCACTGATCGCAATCTGGTTGTGACGAGTGTCATGGGATCCGACCTGCTGAATCTCAAGCTCGATCCGCGCGAGATTGTCGGTCAGCCTCTGGAAGCACTTTTCCAGAGGGTTGGCGACGCGGACGGAATCATTCAAGCCCATCAGCAGGCCCGGGAAGGACAACCAGGCTCATTGCAGACCGAGTGGTTAGACCGCTTCTTTGAATTTAAAGTCGATCCGCTACACGAGGCCGGTGGGGGCGTCGCGGGTACCATTGGAGTGGCTCTGGATGTGACAGAACGGCGAGTGCTCGACCGTGAAATCGAGTTTGCCCGGCTGGTTCAACAGTCGCTGCTGCCGGCAGAAGATCCGCACCTGCGCGGATTCGATATTTTTAGCGGCGCATATCCCGCGAAACGCACCTGCGGTGATTGGTTTGACTATTTAGAGTTCACCGATCACTCCCTGGGGCTCGTCGTGGGTGATGTCAGCGGGAAGGGCTTTGGCCCGGCGATCCTGAGCGCCACGATTGCCGCCTATCTGGAAATGCTGGCCGCCAGCTGCTCCGACGTATGGGAGATCTTGAGTGTCTGCAATCACATGGTCTGCAAGCGGCACCTGGAAGGCCAGTTTGCCGTCCTCTCCCTCGCACGTCTGCAACCTGGTGGGCAGTCCCTGACTTACTGCGGGGCAGGTGAGGGAATGCTGATCATCAGCGCCAACGGCCAGTTGAAACATCGCGTGCTCTCCAGCGGCTTACCATTGGGAATGATTGACGATTTCCGTTACGACCCACCCGCCCAGATTCCTCTCGAGCCCGGTTACATCCTGTTGTTGCTCACCGACGGATTTCGAGAAGCGTCGAGCCGGGCCGGCGAGTTATTCGGGGTGTCGCGCATCGTCGAGACCGTGGCCGCCAACTTGAGTTCGTCAGCTGGTGATATCCTGCATTCGTTGCGACAAGCCGTGCGTCAGTTCGTCGACGGTCATTGTCAGCAAGACGATATGACAGGCATTGTGGTGAAAGTGCTGGACGAATAGCGAACTCGTGCCGTGACTCACGCGGGCGCCGGAGCGTGGCGGCCGACACGCAGGCTTGCTGCATCACACATCCCATTCGATTGGCGGCTCTGGCGACTTTCGCAGCTGTTTGAGCCACTTTCTATCCCGACGGATATCCGACGTGGACATTATTCGGCTCTTACCGCAGAATGCGACGCGTTCGAGCATGAACGATTGACGGCGCTGTGGTCCCGCAGTTGAACTCCGCCGACTGGTTACGAACACATAAATCTCCAGCAGCTTCCATCGGTCAGGTTGCCCGAATTGCGCTGGATCAAACCCTGGCGAGTATGATCGTGACCGTGATCTCCGAGTGGTATGTGTATATTTTACGCTGCGCAGACGACACCCTTTACACAGGAATCACCGTGGATGTGCACCGCCGCTGCGACCAGCATAATGCGGGAACCGCCTCGCGATACACTCGGAGTCGCTTGCCCGTGGTCCTGGTCTATCAGGAACCGCAGGCCAGCCGCAGCCAGGCATTGAAACGCGAGTTAGCGATCAAGGGACTGCACCGACATCAAAAAGAATCTCTGCTGCGAGAGCAACCGTAGACGGACTTCAATCCCGGTCTGGCACCGCGCCCGTCGCACGTCAATATTGCATTGAGCACCTCCCATGAATCGCACTTCACTGTTGATCCTGGCCGCCGGGACCATTATTGGCCTCTCATTTGGCCTGATGCTGAACCCGCTCGTCATCACCCGCGAATCCGTGACTGTCACCTTGTGGCTGGAGGTGGTTCATCGCGTCTGCACCAGCATCGGGGGCCTCGGCACCTTCGTGGCCATCATCTTTGTCGTGCGACAGTTTAATCTGCTACGTACTCAGTCTGAACAGGTTCAACGCAACACGTTGGCTTCCCTGGATGGTCAGCTCTATTCCAGGCTCGACTCGTTCAACAAGGTTATTGTGGAGAACGACAAGGAGTACGAACTGCTGAACAAGACCTATCACGAGATCGAGGCGTCTGGCCAGCGATACAAGCTGCATCACTTATGCGATCTCGGTTTTACGCTGTTCGAAGAGATCTACAAGCACCACATTCGGTACAAGCTGCTGGATTCCGAAGACTGGGACGAGTGGCTGCAGAACATGATCCACTTCTTCAGCAAACCCTACGTGCGCGAGTATTGGGCGGTCACATCCACTCGCTATGCCCGCAGTTTCCAGGCCTTCGCCACAGAACGGCTGATGAAAACTGACACCCGGTGAAGTGCTCGGCACTGCCTGGCGTCGCGCCCCTCACGGGACTGACGACAAAACAGGAATGCCAGCGGCGACTGTCAGTGCGGCCTCTTCCCCCAGACCTGGAATATCCTCGGCAGGCTTAAGAGCGTCCGGGGATCGTCCGCGAACGCACTGATCTCGGCGATCACGGCATTGATCTCATCCTGGGAAGCCAGCCCGGCCCCGATCACTGCTTCCCGGATATGTTCCATGGTGACCGCTGCCATTTGTTTCCCCATTCCACGCCGGTACGTGGGCTGAATCACTTCCACTTCTACTTCGGTCAAACCGGCATCCAAAAACATGCCCACCAGGCGAGGCCCAATGTTGGGATCGCCCCCTTTATGCCGTACCACTTCTTGATACAAGCTGACATAGCGGTCAAACGCGGAACAGGCCGGATACGAGAAATGCCCGGTAAATTCGATGTCTTCCACGACAACAGTGCCCCCCGGGCGTGCCGCGCGAGCCATCCCGGCGAGTGCCTGTTCCGCATCTGCCAGATGCGTCAACAGGAACCGACCAAATACCAGGTCGTAGGACGACGTGTCCTGTAGCCGGCTCGCACACGCCGCTTTGAACTCAACTTCCAGACCAAGTTGCTCGGCCGCCCGTCGCGCCAGCTTCAGGCTGTGCTCATCGAAGTCGATCCCGGTGACTTTGCCCGTGGGCTGTACCGCTTCCGCCATCCGGAGTGTGACCGTTCCGATGCCGCACCCGACGTCGAGGCAATGCAACCCGGGACGGAGGCCAACTCGCTCCAGCAGCGGCTGCGTCGTGGGCCACTTGACCGCGGCCAGCAGACTGAGGCGTTCTGCTCCGCGGTCACCGCCGCGAAGAACATAATCGTGACTATCAGTGGCAGCCATTGTTGCTTTCATGTGGGTGGTCAGTGGGACTGACGAGATTTCCAGATCAGTTCACAGCGTTGCGGACATTTACACCGCCAGATCCCCGCCTTGGGCCGGCGCACGCGATAATGGACCGTCTGGCAGCCCGCACATCTGGCTTCCCAGTTCGCCGACTCCTGCAAGGTCTGCGGAACCGACGGCTGACGTCGCGGATCTCCGTGAAACTCGAAGATCAGCGGCGAACGTGCGGGACAACGACAGTGATAGCCGGTTAAACTGAGCGGTCGTTGATACCGATGTATTGTCTTCAGGCAACTGGGACACGTCGCCCGCCAGTCCCCCGGCTGCATCGCAACATTCGCTGCCGATTCACAGGCCCGGGGCGTGGCCCCTAATCGAACGGCGACAGCCTTCCAGGCCGGGCCATGCCGCGCTGCCGGCCCGGCGATCGCGTGCGCGATCTCATGCAGCAGCGTATCCAGCACCGACTCACGCGGGCTATGCAGTGCGTAGTACTCGGCAATCTCAATCCGCTTGGACCGATACTTGCATACTCCCAAGCGGCGTTTAGTACTGCCAAAACCAAACGACCACCCGCGCAATCCATGCCTGGCAAGTTCCGCAACCGCGATGGCTTCCAATTCCTGCAGGTCCATTATGACTCTCACTATCGAGCGCGCCCTACGGCATCAAGTTCATTGTCCGCCCACTCCGCTGCGCGAACATCTCCGTCAAAATTTTCCAATCAGCGGCTCTTGAGAAACCGCCGGCAATTCGCATCCAATACCGTGACGCCCCCGGCCCCCGCTTTAGAGCCCTTCGCCGAACACCAGCTTGCGTTCGGCTTCATCGAGCATCGGAGCCTGTAACCTGCGGGGTGTGCCGATATCCTTAAACAACAGGTCACCGTTCCCCAGCAGTTTCTCCGCTCCGCGTTCATTGAGCAACATCGTGGACTCGATGTGCTTGCCCATCTTCAATCCCACGCGTGCCGGAACATTCGACGCCAGCGGTCCCATAATCGTATCGCGGCTGGGTTCCTGAGTCGCCAGGATCAAGTGGATTCCGGCGGCCCGCGCCTTCGCCCCCAGGCGGCAAATCTGCTGTTCGATGGCCTTACGTTCCACTCGGCCGCGACTGATCAGATCCCGGTATTCGTCGCAGACACAGACGATTCGTGGAAGAACCTGGCCGGTCCGATCCGCGAGCTGCGCAATTGAATCTGCCCCGTCTAACAGCCGATAGCGGCGATCCATTTCTTCCGCTAATTCTTCGAGGACATCCGCTGCGGGAGTCTCGTCGGGAAAGACCAGCGGTTTCCACAGAAACGGCGAATCCTTCAATGCGTGGAACGCGTTTCGCTTCGGATCGATCACCAGCAGCCGCAATGTTTCAGGACTATTCGTCACCAGTAAGCCCGCGATCGCCAGACGTAACCATTCACTTTTGCCGCTGCCCGTCGTGCCTGCGACGAGGAAATGGGCATGCTGTGGCTCGGCAAGATTCGCACAGATCAACTCTCCGGAAAGATTCACTCCGACCGGAACGTGCGAGCCACCCCGTCCCGGAAGCGGCTGCGGCATCTGCGAGCGAACGTCGCGAAAATGGATCGTCTTGCGGTCCTTCCGCTGAACATCGATAACCAGTTGCCCCAGTTCCCGACTGATAAACGGCTCCGCGTTCAACTTCAACTGCACCTGCAATTCGGCGGTCAATTTTTCAACGGAACTGACCTTTGTGCCGCGTCCCAGCTTAACGGGAAAACGCAGGAACGTCGGTCCGACAATGATGGGCGACTCCAGTTCGACCGCCACACCGTAGTCCTGAAACGTTTTGACAATCCCGCGTCCCAGGGCTCGATGTTCATCCGAAGGCAGGTCGGGCTTGGGCATTGCGGGTTTGACCGTTACGGCCTCCGTCACTCCTGCCAACTTGCCGATCACATCCAGCAACCGCTGCTTGACGAGTTTCAGGTCGTGCGCCGAAAAGATTCGTTCGTGCAGGTCAGGCTGAAAACTGACGAGAGCCAGCGAACCCAGATGCCCATCAGTCGAGTCACCAGGATCTTCTTCAACGGTGCAACTCAGAATCATGTGGTACAGACACGCCTGCCCCAGATCCACCGCCGGGGACGTTCGACCCAGCTTTATTTCGATCGCACACCACGCACCGCTGTCCGCCCGCCGTACCACGGCATCGGCAATTCCAACCAGGCGGACGCTATCGGACCAGCCCGGTTCGCGCAGCTCGCAGACCAGCGGTTCCTCGGTGGCGATACATTCCGCCAGCTCCTGCCAGGGGGCACGCAGTTTCTCGCGAAACGACTTCCGCTCCTGGGCCAGCCGCCAGGTCAATTCGGCAACCCAATGACAAGCCGCCTGCATCGCCTGCCAGAACGACCCCACCTGCTGCGCCACATCGTGCAAGGCCGCATGTTGCTGAGTCAGCCGTGGTCCGACAAATTGAACATAGATCTGCTCAACCAGCGTCTTTTTCCAGACATCCAGATTCTCATCCACTTCACCCAGCATTGCCAGTGCACTGCCGGGACCACTATTGCCCACGAGCCATAACAGGCCTTCATGGAACCAGGTCCCCAGGACCGCGGTGGAGGCTGCGCCGGAGCCCCGTGCGTCGGTCATTCCATCAGCACGATAGAGTGCATCGCGTACTTGACTGACGGTCAAAGTCACGGACATGTCACAGATCTCCGACCGATAGTGTTCTGAACCAATTCCACTGACACAGTTTTCACACAGCGTATTCGCAATCGACAGACTGAGCTTGCTCTGAGTGCCGGATAGGAACACCGTTGCACGGCACTCCATAGCGGACGGAGAGCACCTTCACGCCCTTAGGTCAACGTATCCTCAGCGCGATACAACACCACTGGAGGGCCGCTCAACATGCGAAAGCGATCGGGATGACGCTCGGCAATTGCCGCCACGACCTCTGGAGGCCGCTGCAGCAGTTCCACCGCCTCGGCCAGCGGCAACAAGGGACGTGCAGCCAGCAGCGTATTCAGGGCCTCGATGTCCCGCGTATCCGCAACTGTCTCGCGCTGCGACTGATCGCCGCTCCCCAGGACGTCATCCACCAGGTCGCGCAAGCCGTCCGCCAGATGGGTCACCAGCCACTCTTCCAGCGATTGCGGCGCGATCGTTCCGCCACGCCACGACAGGTCACCCGACTTCGCATCGGACAGCAAATCTCGCAAAGCATCCAGGGCAGCCAGAGCCTCCACTGTCGGGTGCAGCACGACTGCTTGCTGCTGCTCTAATTCATCCAGTAACTGGCGCGCCTTCTTCGCTCCGGCAGAAATCGGAACCCGGCCATCTCGTACAACAACCAGCCGCTGCAGGCGCTTTGTCGCAAATTGCGTCTTCAACCGTCCCAGCCTTTTCGCCAGCGTGGTCATATTGGGTTGCGCACACAGGCTGACCCCGGTACGCCCTGAGTCTGTTTCGAACACCAATGAGACATCCGGCAACAGTTCATCGCTGACAACTTTTGCCTGGGGGGCAATCAACCGGACCAGCATCGGCAGACCATGCCTGACAATATCCTCGGTTCTATCCGGACTGCTGGAGGCCCGTTTCTCTTCGACATCGGCAGCCCATTTATCCTTGATAAAGTCTTCCACGGTCGCAGGGGCAGGCGAATTGTCGCCAGCCGTATCGCGGCTGGTGTGATCCGAGATCCCGTTATCAACTTCGGCACTCTCGCCCGTTGCCGATTTCTGCTGATGAATCCAATTTTCAAACTTGTCCGCGCACAGGCTGAGCAGCCTGCGCGGAGTCGTCGATCCATTCTTCGCCAGCAGCGAATCGAGCTCGGAGGAGGACAGGGGCCATTCCGGTGTCTTGGACAAATCCGCCCGGTCCGCCGCGTCAAGCAGCCCGATCCTGGCGTGTATCAGTTGCAGACACTCGTTGCGATTCAACGGGTGCAGTGACTTCTTACCTAACGAAGTCATGCGATGGTAATCGGCCTCGCGCGCATGTTTTTCCAGTTCATCGAAAAATGTGGACTGCACACACGAGACGATCAGCACATTCGATGTATTGTCATGCAAGGTGCTCGTCAACTGCCCAAACGAGTACAACGCATCCAGATCACCCGGCGCCATCTGCAACGCCTCGACCTGGTCAAAACTGATCACAATCGGCATACCGTTTCCAGCCAGGCGACAGAGCATTAACACAATCTGTCGTGACTGGTCTTCCCGCTCTTCGTCAGTCCCTTCATCCTGGGCCAGGTCCATGCGGACCAGCGCCGCCTCAGGCAGGGAATCACCACTCAGCCAGGCTCGCAAGTCGCGTAAATGGCGACCAAACGCGATGTGCTCGAACGCCACGGCCGTATTGCGGTCGGGATGCAGCGCGTCGGCAATCTGATCGAGCAATTGCTTCAAGCCCGGTTGATCGTTCTCCAGCATGAATTCGTACCAGCGTTCGAGATCTCCCTCGGCAGTACGGATCTCGGCAAAGCGATGGAACAAGATCCGCTGGAATTGCGAATTGACGCCGCGAACGGGGCGAAACCAGTCCTCGACCAGCGTACGTCGGAGTGTCCTCCAGATCATGCGCGGGCTGGTCTGCAGTCTGACCCACACATAGAGCGTCTCTTCTCGATCCGTATCGGACGGCGCAGACGGCGTGAGTTGCGTTCGCAATCGTCGCAAGAGATGCGTCTTGCCGCTGCCCGCTTCGCCATGGATCAATAATCCCGCACTGCGTTGCGTCTGGCGGACTTGCTGAATCCCCTGCAGACAGTGCTCAAACACGTCGTGATGAATCGAGTCGACATCAACGGTCGTTGATTCCCAGGGGCTGGCCACGATACCGGAACGAAATGGATTCACGTTTGGATTCCTCTGTGCTGTAGCCCGACCCTCGGAGTCGAGTACGGTTGCATTCAGACTCCCGACTCACAAAATCGGGCGCTCGCCTGACAGCCAGTGTGGCAGGCCATCGATGGCATTCACCGCGGCCGTAAGGCCATCCCTACGTAGTATGTCCCGTCGCCATCGGTTACCAGATCGTCCCGTTCCGTCGGGCTCAGGCTGGCTGCATAATCGTGTCGATGCAATGACAGACGCCCATGCCGGGCGAGCTCCAATACGGCGCGATCAAACTCGGCCTTGGACAACTGCACCGCGTGACGCAACTCCCGGGCCCCGACGAGAGCCCCCCGTTCTGCTCCAGGCTCGATGCGGTTCATCGCTTCGACCAGGTCAACAGACTCGGGACTTGCGGCCGAGCGGCCCTCTGCGGCAGGCGCACCGACCGTGCCGGCACCAAACGAAATCCCGGCTTCTGCCAGCACCTGAACGACAGTGCGTCGAATTTCTTCCGCGGGAACCTGTGCCGCTTGCAAGAAGGCCACGACTTTGCCCAGTTGGACGCCGATCTCTTTAAAATACGGCGCTGCCGACGGCGGCCGAATGCCAATTAACTCTTGCTTCACCGCCCCCCAGGGGGGATGCGCAAACAGACTACCCTGCGCCCGCAGGCGGTCAACGATCTGTTGAAACTGGGTATCACCGAACCCCTTCAAGAGCTTTTTAAGATTGGCCAGAGTTTGCGGGCCTTTGGTCTGGATGGCCTGCAGGGTCGCCCGGGCGCCGAGCTCCAGGACACTCTGCCGCGAATAGCGGGGCTTACCCTTGGCGGTGGCGGCGGGAATGAAATGCAGCGTGGCAGCCGCAACTGCTTCGTCCAGGATGGCCGCCACATCGGCCTCAGAGAGTTTTACAGGAGTCGCCAGGCGACTGGTCAGCTCCTTCGCAGTAAACGGCTCGTCCGCCTCCTGCGCAGCCTTCAGGATGGCCTCGCGGCCGATTGCCCGCACATCCTGGTGCCAGTAGCTGGGCTTGCCGGTCGCCTTGGCCGCCGGGACGACGAAGCATCGCTGACTGGCGACGTCCTCTTCCAGAATGGCGATCACTTCCGCTTCAGTGACTTTCGGCGGCGCAATCTGTGCGGCCACCACTTTTGCAGTCAGTGGAGTGGCCGATTGCAGAATGGCTCGGCGCACAGCTTCGCGGGTCAGTTCCTGCAGGTCGCGATCCCAATACTTTGGCTTCCCCTTGCCTGCCACATACTTTTGCAGTGTGCCGGTCGCCGCCAGTTCCTCGAGCACAGGAGTCACCTGGGCTTCGGTCACAGTGTGAGACCCCGTGAGCAACAAGGCCAGAGATTTGGCCAGCTGGGGCTCGCCTGAGTCCCTGATGGCTTGCAACAACGCCTCACGGGCCTCCGCGGACAGAGGTTGCGGTGGTGCTTTCTTCGCCATAATGTTTTCATCCATTCCAGGCAGGCTGCGAATCGCCATGATTTCAACCACGGCTTTCGAACGCGTTGTCAGAAGTATAGCTAATAATAACGGCTCGGCCCGGCAAAATAAACCAGTCTGTAAGTCGCCATCCAGCGGATAATTTCGTGACGCGTGCCGATACGCCTTCCGCATTAAGCCGCTATAATATGAAGGTTAGCGCGGGCGGCCAAAGTGCTCACTTGCGTCCTGTCACTCAGCTGAGCTGGCGATCAATCCGGGATCGCATTCTGCAGAATCGAGCACCAACAGGAATCCAACTAGACCATGCCCCAACATCCGCACGAGCACTTCATGCGCCGAGCCATCGAACTGGCGGCGAATACTCCCAATCTTCCGTTTGGAGCAGTCATCGCCGACGGCGATACAGGGAAGATTCTGGCGGAGGGCTGGAATCGATCCTCGATCAATCCCACGTGGCATGGGGAGATCGACGTTATCAATCGCTGGGCGCAAACCGCGACCGACAGCGAGACCAGCCGGTTGGTCCTCTATACCACCGCAGAGCCGTGCCCCATGTGCCAGGCAGCCATCTTGTGGACGGGGATCGGGACCGTGGTCTATGGCACCTCGATCCGGACGCTGCAATCCCAGGGCTGGCGGCAGATCGATATCACCGCCGATGAAGTCATTCGCCGCAGCCCCACCTGGCACTGCACGCTGATCGGTGACGTGCTGAAAGAGGAATGCGATGCGCTGTTTATTTCGGCAGCAGCGGGTACCTGGAAAAATTGACGTTGACCGAGGCATTCTAATCAGGCCGGCCCCAGTGATGCTGACGTCCGGCCTACTCAAATAGTACTCTCGTCAATCGACCTGAGCACTCTCGGGCAACGTGCGGGACTCGCTGGAGTCCTGTTGCAACTCGAGGCAATGCGGACAGTACCAGGGTGCCGGCGTCTTGATCGCCTTCGGACTGCGCTTATGACAGGTCGCGCACCGGTAGCGTTTGCCTTTTACCGCCGTTTTCGGACGAACCTGCTTTCCGGTACGGACGATGTTCTTGTCCATAATAACCTCCCTGGGGCGATCTCCGAATACAAAGTATTCTGAATTGATCCGCTGAACACAAGCGTCGCTGCGCCAGTCCGACTGACGTCCACGTCGTATGATCGTTCAGCGCGCGTGCTGCAGCATCGGCAAGCATTATATGCCACAGGTTCGCTCGCGCGTGAACCGATTTCCTCGAACCGAGTCGGCGGCCTCGCTGCCACTTGAAGATCTGGGTACCAACGGATCCGTCAGTGCGTTGGTGGCATGTGCTTCGTTTATTCCGGGCTCTGACGGGCCTGGAGACCCGTCCCACGGTTAGCGCAGCGCATCCAGTGGCTTCAGTCGGATGGCGGAGAAGGCTGGTAGAAAGCCCCCGAGGGTCCCCATAGCCAAGGTCAGCAGGAGGCTGTACGCCAGCGATACGGCGTCGACGGTGAGCTTCAACACCACGGTTTTGCCACCCCCCTGGCCGCTTCCCACGACACTCGTGGCGGTCAGTCCATCGGCGAACGACCCCAGCGCACAACCGATTAAGCCGCCGATGAATGCAATCACCAGCGATTCCAACAGGAACGAAATCATGATGTGAATCTTGCCGAACCCCAGTAGCTGCAGGACGCCAATGTCCTTGGTACGCTGGCTGATCGCGGCAAACATGGTGTTCATCACGCCGAACACGCCCCCGATGGCAATAAACACCGTCACGAACATGATGCCAAATTCGAATTGCTTGTTGATCTGCGACAGGCTTTCGAAGTACTCGGTTTCCAGCAGCGGATTGACCGAAGCCTTCTCATATTTCTTGAAGACTTCCTTCAGCTTGCGCGCCTCTGGACCATCCTTCGCACGCATGACCAGCGACGTGTAAGTCGACTTGCCGAATTTGGGGCCGAGAACGCTCCGCTTACCCCAGACTTCGGAATCAAAGGTCGATCCCGACGACTGCATCACACCGACGACCAGCCAATTCCGATTCGCAATGTTAAAGACGTCGCCGATCTCCAGACGGTCGGGATTCTTTGCGGTTGCGAGAACTTCTGCCGAACGGCCCCGGGCCAGTTCACGCGCCACCCCTTCACCAATCACCACCTCAATCGCCGATTCAGACTGCCCGGGAATTTCCTGAACGCCAGAACTCGAAAACCACCGACCGTTGGGGAGCAGCGTGACTCCATGGACCAGACCAGAGATCTCCGGGTCGTCCACGCCGCGCATCTGGACGAATCGCCGCTGGGGCCCCCCTTTTGCGGCACTCGCGATCGGCTGGTTGACGACCAGATAGGTCTCGCGGCTGCACATCCGTTTGCCGTCGGCGGTGGAAGTCACGCCCGGCTGATTTTCCAGGTCGCCGACGTCCGAGAAACCCAGGTTCGAGAAACCTTCATCAGTGGCCCCTTCAGACAGGATGATGACATTCCCAGGCTGCCCGCTGTTCTCGGTCAACCGCTGCATGCCTTTTACGAAGGCCAGCATGACGGTCATCAGCCCCAGCACCAGCGTAAAGGCCAGCGCGGTCATGATGGTGGTCTTCCAGCGGACCGTCAGGTTCCGGACGTTGTACGCCAGGGGCACTTCGCAGACAGCCCACAGGATCAGCACCACAACCAGGGCCACCGCCAACATGATCAGCAGCGACGTCGGAATACGCTGAAACTCAGAAATGCTGAGAGCCAGGAGGGCGGGTGATACGACAGGCATGAGTCACTTCCAACGGGCGACAATTTGAATCATCAGAACTGCGACAAACCGGTTCGGAACAAGGATGCAGCCCGGGGGAAGCATCCCCCCTTCGCTAACCAACTCGCGAAAAGACTTCCGAAACCTTCACGCTGCGAGCTCCCCAGGCGGGAACGAAACTACCCACAAACGCTGTTCCCGCCCCCAGGGCAGGTCCCCACCACAAGGCATCCAGCGGAATCGAAAACGCGGCGAAAAAGGCGATCGGAAACTTAATTCCGCCAAACCCATAAGGTGGGGGGAAATTGACGATGCCGTAAGTCAGGCACGAACTGATCAGTCCCGAAATGGCGCCAATGAAGATGGCTTCGCCCAGGACGAGCGTCAGAATCTGGTTGGGCCGGAACCCCAGCACCTTCAATACGGCCAGCTCGGATCGACGCTCGCGAACGCTGATGCTGATCGAATTGGAGATCACCAGTGACAGGGTCACCAGGATGGCCGGAGCCAGCAGGTACCGCATGCCCCAGATCAGGTCGCGATACGGTTCGATGAAGGCCGCGATTCCGGACGAGGCCGTTTCGCATTTGACCTGCGGATTACTGAAGAGGGGCGAACTTTCGATTTGCGACGCGATCTTGCTGAGCGTCGCACTGTCGGGAACCTTCAACCAGACCAGGTTCAGCGACTTGTTTGCCATCGGATGGGGCTTGCCGTTCTTCTGCTGATAGGCATCCATGGCAGCCAGCAAGTAGTCCCGATTGATCGCCGCGCTGTTGTTGTAGCGACCTTCGGGGAAATCCCCGACGACCTTCACTTCCAGGTCGAGATCCTTGTAGTTCATGCTGTAGATCGTGAAGGTATCACCGATCTTCTTATTGAGCGTTTCCAGGCGCGTGCGGCCCAGGATGATCCCCTGGCGGTTGTCTTCCAGAGCCTTTACCGACTTGCCAAACTCGGCGGCCTGCGCTGCGGGCAGGTTGTCGAGATCGTCCATCATCGTCAGGAGTTTTTTAGGTTCCAGGGAAAAGGCAAATAACACATTGCTCATGCCGCGTTTGGCACGATCCTTTTCAATCGATCCGCCGTAAAACTGCCATGTCATCGAATCCATTGGCCGGACATCGTCGGGCTTCGTCGCCGCCCCTTGACTCAGCGTGGCGGCATAGGTGTAAGGCATCTGACTGGGGATCTGCCAGCGTTCGGTAATGATGGCTTTGAAGTTCGCGTTCTTCTCGGAGAGCGCGACGTTCAGGAACGACAGAATGGACCAGACCAGCGTCACGACGAAGACCAGCATCATCGTCCCCAGCGCGGTCAGGATCGAGCGTATCGCGTTGCGTCCGATATTTTTGACAATCAAACCGACGAATTTCATAAACCTTGCTCCTGCCGTCTCGCACCGCGAGTGATTTCGATCGCTGGGTCGTGTGCCTGGCTGACATGGTCGATGTCAGGTTTCGCAGTCTGCTGCGAGCATCTCAGAGTTGGATCAGAAGTGAACCGCACGGTGTCAATCGTGCCGAATAATCTGCCCCGCGCCCCAACTTTGCCTGCTCGCACTCACGCGATTCCTGCGTCCACAATCAGGCCGAGCCTGCCGTCGCTTTGACGATGTCCTCGATCAGCCGCCCCTTGTCCAGGTGGAGCACGCGGTCTGCTCGTTCCGCGGCGCGGGGATCATGTGTGACCATGATGATCGTCTTATTGAGAATCCTGCGAACTTCCTCAAGTAGATTCAGGATTTCCCCCGCCGATTTGGCATCCAGGTCACCGGTGGGTTCGTCCGCCACGATCAATTGTGGATCGGTCACGATGGCCCGGGCGATACCGACACGCTGCTGTTGACCGCCCGACAACTGACCGGGACGGTGCCACATGCGATCTTTCAAGCCGACCAGTTCCAGCGCGGTCGTGACTTGCTCGCGTCGTTGAGCTTTGCTCAACGGCAGCAGCAACAGGGGCAACTCCACATTTTCATACGCCGAAAGCACTGGCAGCAGGTGGTAGAACTGGAAGATGAAGCCGATGCTCCGCGTTCTCCAGGCCGACAACTGGGACTCGGACATCTGCGAGATCAAATTGTCACCGACCCAGACTTCCCCGCTGCTCGGGCGATCCAGTCCGGCAATCAGGTTCAGCAACGTGGTCTTGCCGGAACCGCTGGGCCCCATGAGCCCGAGAAACTCGCCTTCGGGGACCGACACCGTGAGGTCATTGAGCACATCGACCTTCTCGCTGCCCCGTTTGAAATACTTGTGAATCCCGTTGACTCGAACGATGGGTTGCGCGTTGCGTGTAGCCATAT
>CAZQUW010000159.1:0-14976 GCA_964596215.1 uncultured Planctomicrobium sp.
CTTCGTGCGCGGCTCTTTTTCATTCTCGACGAGGGGTTTAAAAAGGGTTAACGGCCGTAGAGTGGCACCCTTCTCCCAATGCCGGGGTGGACTCGCGGGCGTTTCACGTGAAACGGATTGGGACGGTGTTCGGCTACGGAGGCAGGACCTCGTAGAGTTCCACCCTGGCGGACTCGCCGGGATTGCGACCCAGCAGCTGCGGACTGACGTCGGGTTGATCGAGTGCCACGAGCGGGCTGAGCTGCCAGGGCCAGCTGCCCACCCGTTTGAATTGTCCCCGAGTCGCCTCGAACTGTTCGCGGAACGTCGGGTCGTGCAAGGCGTGGATCCCTACCGCCAGGTAGATCCGGGCCGATGAGCTGGAGAACTGACTCCGTGCGAACTGCAGACTGCTGACCGGGGCCACGTGCTGCAGTCCGGCGTTCCGCAGCTGGAACAACAAGCTGGGCTCGGCGTAGACGTAGACGACGGCCGGCAGCTCGCTGCCACTTTGGTTCGCCGACGCTCCAATGGACTCCGCGATTTGACGGGCTGCCATGGGCAGCGAGGACTGATCGGGCAGGGACCTGGAAAATGGGCCACGGGTCGCATGCTGCCCGAGCGCGGCAGTCGTGCGGCTCAATGAGACGAAGATGCCCACACCGACAACCAGCAATTGGGCCGCGACCAGAAACTTCAAAGTCAGGAACCAGGTTTGATTCGAGTACTCGCGGCGGACAGTCTGCCACGCCTGTTCGAAAGCCAGACCGACACCCAGGCAGGTCGCCAGGACCGCAGGGAGCGTCAGTCGGAGATAGGGGCTGTAGAGGGGCGTCGCTACCAGCATCCCGCCAAACCAGACGAGCAGGATCCAGTAACCGAGATCGTTCCGTTCGAGTTGGCCTGGCGTGCTGCGATGGGCTCGTGAGCCGCACCACCACACGAGCAGGGCCAGGAAGACGAGAGCACTGGCAGCGCAGACCGGAGCGAGTGGCCCCACCGAGGCGAGTCCGAAGAACGCCACCCAGGCCACCGTTTCACCAGTCGACTGCCGAGTCACCGCCGTCGCAGCGAGTTTTGTCTCCGGTGGGGCCGTGGCGACCTGGGGGAGACGACTCCGCCGTCCGACCCACACCAGAGATATCAGGAGCAGCAGGTAGGTACAATCAAACCCCAGCTTGCTGAGCGGTCCCAACAGGGCAGCCAGTTGCTCGTACTGACGAACGGCACTCGATGTCCAACCAGCGGGACCAACAATGTATTGCCGGTGGTTGGCCGCGACACTCGCGTAGCCTCCCTTGGCCTGCAAACTCCACAGCCACGGGGACCAGGCCGCCAGGCCGATCGCACCGGAGATGATGCAACTCGTCAGCGCAGTTCTGGTCTGGTTCCAGATTCCGCGGACGAGTACTCCGCGCAGGAGAACTGCACCCAGGGCGATCCCGAGTGGCATCCAGCCGTTGTACTTCGTGAACCAGGCGAGACCAATCAGCAGACCAGCGACCAGACGATCGATCGGACGGCCGGTGTCGCAGGCGCGCCGCAGGAACAGGATCGCTGCCAGCCACCACATGCCCAACAGCGCGTCAGTCAGTGCCGAGCGGCTCAGGAGCAGGTGGACCTCATTGGTGGCGCACAGGGCGGCCGCGACCAGTCCGGCGACACGGCCGAACCAGCAGCGACCGAGCCACCAGAGCAGCAGGACAGAGACTGTCCCGGCGACTTGAGCAGGCCACATTGCTCCAGAGTTGGAGGGGCCGAAGAAGACGAAACCGAGTTCGATCAACACGGGCAACAGTGGGGGAGCATACAAATGCTGGGCCGGGTAGGTTCCCTCAGCACGGTCGCCGAACCAGATGTTCGAGGCGTAGACTCCCTCGTCGAAGTGCTCGACGGCGAGTTGCCCCGGATACGAAAACCTGAGTGCCGCGGCGACCAGGAGCAGGCCGCAGACGGCCACCCATTCCCACCTCGCGAGGGGCGGAATAGCGGCAGGCGAATCGTGTGTCACGGTGGTCATGTCGATGGCCGGACTGGGGACCAATGTCATCAAGGCGAGATGTCTAAGTTCGCCGAGGCCGTGCGGACGAACCCGGTGTCATTGGCGAACAACCTCGGTCTGCAGGATAGCAGGTCACAGCGGACTTCGCAGTCACGAGCACTGCGGGACAGGTCGGCGGACGATTCGGTTCGTAACTGGCCACATCAAGGGGAGACCATTTCCAGGTCCCTGGCACTGCGGCACGGCCTGAAGTTTACGAGCTCTTACGACGGTCGGACGCCTCATTCAAGACACGGCAGTCTCGATTCTTCTCGCCCCAGACTCTAGAATCTGGACGAGTCACTTACACGATGCCGGCCGCTTATGGGGGGGATTTGCCTCAGGCGGCCTGGTGGCGGAAATCAGAATTACATCGCAGAGGAATGTCCCGACGACCATGAGCAATCCAGATAAGCAATATGACGAAGCCGTGAAGCTGAAAGACAAAGGGGATTTGGACGGAGCGGTGACGATCCTGAAGGAGATTGTGAACGCGACCCCGACGCATACGTTGTCGCACTCGGCACTGGCCGTTTTTCTGCAGAAGCTCGGCCGCGCTGATGAGGCGATTCAGCACGCGATCAAGGTGACCGAACTGGATCCGAAGGACCCGTTCTCATTCACCCAGTTGAGTGTGATTTACGTTCGTTGCGGCAAGATCCAGGAAGCGGAAGACGCGAAGGCGAAGGCCCACGAACTGACCGGCGGACATCATCACTAGTACTCTGTGCCAGAGCCCCGAAGTGGGGTGCCACTGGCTCTGCGAGGCTTATTGCGAATCGAATGACACCCGGCACTGGCAAAGCCAGTGGCACCCAATCCGAAAATCACACGTCGATAAAGCCAGGGTGGAAGCAGTGGCTTCTGCTCTACGGATTTGACGAGTCTCTCCAATGGAGTACGCGTAAATCCTACGACCTGATCACGGTCATTGTGGTTTGACGACTTCGCGACCAGAATTTCGGATCGCCTCTAAAAGCCAAAGCCGCCCGATCGCTCATTGCGGTCGGGCGGCTTTTTATTCCAAATTGCCGTCGATTTCAGCTTCTGGAAGTTACGGCTTCTTTGGGGCAACCGGCTTGGCAGGACCGCCCTCACGAGGGACGAACATCCCTGAAATCCAGATTCCCACGACCATCAGAATCAGCAGGAACTTGACGACGGCACACCAGAAGGCCAGGGGGTAAAGGACCGACCGGCCGTCACTTTGCAGGAAGATCAGCAGGACGACATTTTCTGCGGCATCCAGAATGGCGGCCGCGAACGCCCCCCAGGCCAACTTGCCAAACAGGCTGCCGCGGCTGGGGCTGCTCTTCATCCAGCGAACGGCAGCCCAGCGGCAGCCAAAGAACATCCACACGGAATAGCTCGACAAAAACAGGTAGTCCAGCCCCAGTCCGAAGGCCGCGGCGAGGCGGTCCTTGTGCCCCCAGTCGTAGACCACCTGCTTCGCAGCCTGGGTCCCCCCTGCCAGTTGGAGTGAGATAATTCCCAGGGGGGCATGAGCCGTCTTCAGCGGGTGATCGACGATCAACATGGCGATGGCAATCGCGATGGTCGAGATCGTTAACCAGCGCTGCCAACGCTGCTGAGCGGCTGTGAATAAACTGTTCCCTGAATCTGTCGACATGGTGTTGAACTCCCTGTTCGCTGCGGTCGTGTCCTTACGGCCCCCGGTCTGTTACCTGCCCTATTCGATCGCCTTGTCACCCAGGACTTCGGCGACCTTGGCTTCGATCGACTTCGCCCAGATTTCATAGCCGACCAGTGTCAGATGGAGAAAATCGGGCATGATTTCCTTGGTCAAGGTGCCGTCTTCGGTGAGGAATTTCTGGCCAATATCCTCGTAGAAAACGGACTTCCCATCGGCGACTTTCGACGCCAGTTCGCTGGCCTTGGCGTTCTTTTCCCGCTGCGGATTGGGCTTCTCGCCCCGGGGGAAAATGCCGAGAACCAGGATCTTGGTTTCGGGCAACTTGGCCTTCAGCTTGGCGACAATCGCCTTGATGCCGTCGGCGATTTCCTCTGCGGTGTTGTCTTCGCGGTTCGAGTTATTCGTGCCGATCATCAGGACCGCCAGCTTGGGGTGCAGGCCGTCGACATTGCCGTGATCGAGACGCCACAGGACATGCTGGGTCCGGTCTCCGCCAATCCCGGCATTCATCGCCTTACGATGTCCGTAATACTTCTTCCAGACGGCGTTTTCGTTCCACCCCTGCGTGATCGAATCGCCCAGGAACAACAGGTCGACATCACCGGCCTTGGCCCGTGCGTTGATGGCGTCATGGCGTTCGGTCCATTTCCCTTCGCGCGGGACGGGCGTGACTGCCGCGTGAGTCTTGGCATCCTCGGCGAACGAGGCCGCGGCCAACCCGCTGAACACCAGACTGACTGCACAAAGAGTTGAAATCTTCCAGCTTCGCATGTGTGTCTTTCCCCCAGGTGAATTGAGTTGCAAACAGCGTTCCGACACCGTCCGGGTGTGATCGAAAGGGACGCGGGAACAAGGGGCAAGCGCATGAGAAATGATCTCCGCTGCGTCTGAAATCAACCGCCGCCCCCACCGTCTCAGTTCGGCAGCATAAAACGCACGGCAGATAAAAGGAAGCTCGCCCTGTGCGAACTGAAACCGGCAATTGTCCTGATACGGGTTCCGGGGATACAATAGAGTGCTGACGCTGCAGCTTCATCTGCAATCCTGGTACCGTTGAACTGGATTTCTGATGGGGGGGCGTCCCGCATCTCGAGAGGAGCTTCTCATGCCCATGTATGTTTACGATATTCTGAATGATGAGGGGGCTGTGTGTGGCTCATTTGAAATCATTCAGAAGATCACGGCCGAACCCTTGACCAGGCATCCGGAAACCGGTCAGACCCTGCGCATGAAAATGCAGGCTCCATTTGTTGGAAAAAAGACCAACGGGGAGCTGCCGAAGTCTGATCTTTCGGACCGCAATCTGGAGAAACTGGGCTTTACCAAGTACCAGAAAAAGCGGCAGGGGGGGTACGAAAAAGTGGTCGGCGACGGCCCGGAAATTGGTGGTTAGCGCGACGCCAATCTAAGCGGAGAACACGAAAATTCACGCCCTGTCAGTCCCCTCGAAGCTGTCGGGATCGGCGGGGCGTTGTCGTTTTTTGTTCCGGCAACGGGATCGCAAGCCCGCTGGGGTGAACGCTCGCCCCGACCGCGTTCCCGGATTCGGATATCTGGCCGGAGATTTCGCCGTGAAACAGACGGGGCGTAGCACTCAATCCAATTTTGTGCACCCTGCCGGTTATATCAGAGATCGGGAATGCTCCCACTTTGATTGCGTGTGCCGGTCCTGCGGCTTCGGATGTTGATTCCCAACCGGGTCCCGATTGACTGTCGGCCTGGACGAGCTAGCTTTGGGCACGTGATGGTCAATGTGATTGCCGGTGCGACAGCGTCCGCTGACGAACTGCGGCAGAGAATCAAGACGTCACATGCAGGGCTGCTAATCCTCGAAAAATCGTCATGAGCTTCAAAATCCCGCCAGCGGCATCATCGGTGTTGTCAGAGCTTGAGAGGACACTCGGTGAGCGCACTCCGGCAGGCAATCTGCAACTGACGGATGCCACGGCTCTCAGCAGCCACCCTTCGGATTCGTCCCGGGTGCTGCTGGGGTTGATGGCCCTTTCGCATAAAGCGCGATCTGGTCCGCATGCCGACCAGGAATTGCTGGAAGGGGTCATCGAAAGTGGAGTCCTGAGAAGCCTGCTGTCTGCACTCCATTTCCGGGACCCCTCGACGCTGCACCACGTGCGGCGCACGGCAAATGTGGCGACCGCGCTGGCCCGCTTCCTGGGGTGGGACGGGCGACATCTGAAGGTGCTGGAAGTTGCCGCCCTGTTGCATGACATGGGCAAAATTGGAGTTCCGGACAACGTTCTCTTTAAACCAGCGGTTCTCAGTCCGGACGAATCCGAGCTGATGTCGTTGCACTACAACATCGGTCTCGATGTGCTGCAGGCCTGTCGTGTCGACCCGGCGGTGCTGGATTTTGTCGGCAGCACGCACAGCTTTACCGACGGCACCGCTTCGCGATTTCGGAACATCAATGAGGTCCCCATGGGGGCCCGCATTCTGACGATCGCCGATGCTTATGACTCGTTGCGGACCGAACAAGTTTACCGCGAAGGCAAGTCACACGCCGAGGTGATGAATATCCTCGTGCAGTATTCGGGGACACAATTCGATGGCAATATTGTGTCGGCCCTGGCACGCTGCTGCCAGGATGATGGACCGCCTGAATACTCTCCTGGAGTCAACTATCCCGGCAGCGGTTCGGGTTCGCTGGGACCTGTTGAGGCTCTGGAGGCCAGCACACTGTGCCACATCTTCAACCATCTGTATCTGCTGGAAAGTCTGTACGACGGGTTCTATCTGATCGACTCGGACTTGCGGGTCGTCGTCTGGAACCGGGGGCTTGATTCACTATTGGGCCGAACCGCCGGTGACATGTTGAATCGCGTCTGGAGCGATCGGGAACTGAGCTTAACCGATCTCCACGGTGAGGCACTGACCGACGGCGAACTGCCGTTACAGCGAGTCATGGCGACGGGTCGGACAGTCACCAAATCGCTGCGTGCCAAACATACCAACGGTGACTGGAAAGAAGTTGAGCTGCAGACGGTACCGCTGCTCGATGGCGAACAGCGGTTATATGGAGTCGCGGGAATTGTCCGCGATTTGGGTCGCGCGGGGCGTAAACCCCAGGAGTTCCGCGAACTGCGGCGGGCTGCGACGCTCGATCCCTTGACCATGCTGGCCAATCGCGGTGAACTCGAAACGCAGTTGGCGTTGAATCTCGCAGCCCAGCAGCGTCCGACGCCGACCAGCCCATTCAGCGTGATTTTTGTCGATGTCGACCACTTCAAATCGATCAATGACAACTACGGGCACACTGTCGGCGACAAGGTCCTGATCGAACTCGCCCGGCTGATGCAGCAGGAGATGTATTCGGGGGAACTGGTCGCGCGATACGGTGGTGAGGAATTTGTCATCCTGTGTCCCGACACTGATCTGGAAACCGCGTATGTGCGGGCTGAACGGCTCCGCCATTCTGTGACCAAACTGGCCATCACCGAGATGCCGGGACGTGCCCTGACAGCTTCGCTGGGGGTTGCGGTTTACGAGGCCGGTGATTCCGTGGAGAGTCTGCTGCGGCGTGCGGACGAAGCACTCTACCTGTCCAAGCACGGTGGCCGGAATCGCACGAATGCATTGAAGGTCAGTCAGCTTCGTGAGAGTTCGGAAGAACATGCCTCCGGCGATTCAGATCCGTTTCTGTTTCGCGCCGAGTTTGAAGCACTCGTGTCGAATGACATGGTCGTCTACAAGCTGGGGGGGTTCATTTCCGACAACGACGCCAGGCTGGCGAAGGTCACACCGAGCCAGGTCATCATGCACGTCGGCCAGGTCAGTTTTATCCCGTACTGGGGCCATACGGCCTCCAGTCAACCGGTCGAACTCGAACTGAACATCGGGAAGAAAGTGGGTGGCCACAATCCCCGTGCTGTCAGCTGCAACACCAGGCTTTCGGTACAGATGAAGCCGCGGGGATGGGTTCGCCAGTCCGAAATCTTTCAACAGCGTGCGAAGCAGGTCTTTAAAGACCTGCGAGCGTTCTTCGTGGCAGAGACGCCACTGAGCTAGGGCGTCTCTGATTGCCATCCGGCTGATGCCAGATGGTTTTTCCGTCCGCTGGCCTTCGGTAGAAGATCACCTGACCTGCGCAGTGCGGCTGGGCATTCACCCCATATCGCGTCTGGAATCAGGCTTCGCCGCGGGTCAACTTGCGGAACAATTCCAGGAGTTGCTTGGTAATCGGTCCCGGTTTGCCGTCGCCGATCTTGCGGCCGTCGAGACTGGTTACGGCGATGACTTCGGCGGCCGTGCCCGTCAGGAAACACTCGTCGGCGACGTAAATGTCATGCCGGGTCAACGGGCCTTCGAAGATCGGGATGCCCGCTTCCTTCGCCAGCTGCATGACGGCATTGCGAGTCAGACCTTCCAGGATGCCCGATTCGGGCGACGGTGTCTTCAACACGCCGCGATAGACGATGAACACATTGTCGCCCGTGCATTCGGCGACTTCACCCTTGTGATTCAGCATCAGCGCTTCTTCGCAGCCCTGATCAGTCCCTTCGATCTTGGCCATGATGTTGTTGAGATAGTTCAACGACTTGATGCGGGGGCTGAGGGCCTGGGCGTGATTGCGAATCGTGCTCGCGGTCACCAGGCGTAGTCCCTCTTCGTAGACCTGCTTCGGGTACATCGTGATCGTGTCGGCGATAATAATCACCTGCGGCTGACTGGTCCGTCGAATGTCCAGGCCCAGAGACCCGGCACCGCGCGTGACGACCAGACGGACGTAGCCGTCCTGAATGTTATTGGCGGCGACGGTTTGCTCGACCGCGGCCATCATCTGCAGCTTGTTGAGAGGGATCTCCAACCGGATGGCGCGGGCACTCTCGTACAGACGATCGGTATGCTCCTGATGCAGAAACACCTTGCCGCCGTAAACTCGAATCCCTTCGAACACGCCGTCGCCATAGAGCAACCCGTGGTCGTAGACGCTGATCTTGGCATCCTCTTTAGGGACAAGTTGGCCGTTGATGTAGATGCTCGGCATCATTCCGATCCTGCATGTGATGGAGTGAAACGACCCGGCAGGCAACACCAGCCGGGTCGACGGATACTTATTAATCTATTTGGACACGCCTTATCGGCCCGGGTTCACGCCCGAGCGGCAGTCGTCATCAGGCCGCTTCGCGCTGAACCTGCAGACGTCCTTCGGCCAGACGCACGGTGCGGTGTGCCTGGCGTGCCAGAGCTTCATCATGGGTGACCATAATTATCGTGAGCTGACGCCCTTCGTTCAAGCTCGACAGCAGATCCATGATCTCCCGGCCAGACTTGTTGTCGAGATTTCCTGTTGGTTCATCCGCCAGAAGGACTTCCGGCTGCGCCACCAGGGCTCGGGCGATCGCGGCCCGCTGCATCTCGCCACCCGACAATTCCGAAGGTTTGTGAGTGAGTCGGTGTTCCAGCCCCACTTTGGCGATCAGCTCACGCCCGAGGTCACGGAACTCCTTGCGGCGCTTCCAGTATTCCCAGACCGAATGCCGAATCATCAGCGGCGTCAGGACATTCTCCAACAGGTCCAGCTCGGGCAGCAGGTGGTAGAACTGGAAGATGAAGCCGAAGACGCGGTTCCGCAGCCGGTCGCGATCCTGACGCGGCAGGTCATCAATCCGCTGGCCGTCGAGCAGGATCTCGCCGATGTCGGGGCCGTCCAGCAGCCCCAGCAGATGGAGCAAGGTGCTTTTGCCCGAGCCCGACTGGCCGATGATCGAGACGAACTCGCCCTTTTTGACCTGGACGTCGACGCCGCGTAACACGGGGACTTGCAGCTTGCCCTTACGGTAGGCTTTTTCCAAGGCAATTGCGGAAAGATGAGTCTGCGGCATTTTGATGCAACCTGTCATAGACAGACCCTGGATGACCGTTGAGACATTGAATACGGGGAATTCGTTATCACGAACGGAGGAAATCGGCAGTTCGGAAAAGGACGTTTCTACGGCAATGAACTCGATGCTATTCGTAACGCAAGCACTGCACCGGATTCAGCAACGCGGCCCGGCGGGCCGGCAGGATACTGGCGACGACGGCAATCGCCATCGCACCAAATGCCACCCAGAAGACCATCAGCGGTTCAATACTGGTGGGAATCGTCGGGAAGTAATAGATCCGCTGATCGAATACCTTGTGCCCCGTCAGCCACGTCAGCCAGGACTCGATCCAGTTGATGTTCCAGACAAACAGCAACCCGGAAATCATTCCCACACCGCTCCCCACGATCCCCAGTGCCAACCCATAACCGAGGAAGATGGACTGGACTCCGGCGGAACTGGCCCCGAGCGCTTTCAGCACCCCAATGTCGCGCGTCTTCTCGACCACGATCATGAAGAAGATCGCCAGGATGCCGAAGCCGGCGACCGCGATAATCAGGAACAGCAGGACATTCAGAATTGCAGACTCGACCGAGACGGCGGCCAGCAGCGGGCCTTGTTTGGATTCCCAGGTCTGGACGCTGAACAGCCCGACGGGGAACTCGGTTGACGAGCGGAGCAAGTTGACCACTTCGTCGGCGTACTTGTAGTCCTTCAACTTGATCTGGATCGACGTGAAACTGCGTTCGCCGGTCTTAGGGTTAATCATGCCGCGGACGTTCTGCAGGTAATCGAGATTGCAGAACACGAGGTTCGCATCGTACTCGCTCATGCCACTCTTGAACGTGTCGACGATAGTCGCGTTGAAGTGCACGACTTGCGGTGGCCGGCCCGCACTGACGGTGCTGATGGCGATGTCGTCGCCCGGGACCGCCATGACTTCCGTTTCCAGTTTATCCGTCTTCTGATTCTCGTACTGGAAGCTGACGACCCCCAACCCGACATACAGACGGCCGGGTAACGGTGCGGCTTGTTCGTCGAGAGTCAGTTCGCGAACTTCGCTCCCATCCTTAAATGGATCGGCATTGTCAAACGGGTTCTCGGCCAGCTGGGTTTCTTCGACTTCCGGAACGAACGGGTACGTCTGGTCCGAAGTGATTGTGGTCACTGGTGCGGGTTCGGCCGGATCCATTTCGGCGTCTTGTTCAGGCGCTTCCGGACGCTGCATCCAGCGCTGTTGGTCGACACGCATCCGGCGGTATTTGACGTAGGAATCGAGCAAGTCCCAGTTCGGGTCCTGGGACATGCTGCGGGCGGCAGGGCGGACAATCTTGCTGCCGTCCATTTCCGGCTGGAAGCTGGCGAGATGATCCTTGAGGACGCCCACCTTGGCCTTGGATTCCGGTTCAATGCCAATCAGGGTGACCGGCTTGGTGATGTACTGGCCGCGCCACTGGAAGCTGACCATGCCGTAAATCTCAACGACAGGGCTCATCGATTCGATGTACTTGCCCGCAACTTTACGGACCTTTTCCATCGTCGCTTCGGGGTTGGGGGCGCCGTCGGTGCCGTTTACCTCGAGGACCATGTCGGCCAGGATCCCATGAATGCGTTCCCGCATCTGGGTGCTGAACCCGGCCATGACGCTGTTCACGACAATCATGGTCGCGACCCCGAGCATCACACTGATAATGCTCGCCAGCGCGATGTAGCGGGTTCGCAGGTATCGAGAGCACAGCAGCAATTTATACATCTGGCCAATCCTTTGGCTGAGTCAACGAAATCCATGTAGACGAAGTCGTAAGACTTCCTGGGCTGCGGCCGATGAACGCAGGAATTCTTACGAACTCTGCTACATCAATCGTTACGTCTCTGACGAATCCTCTTCGACTTCCCCAGCGGCATTGCGGACCTCATGTCGCAACAGCGGGAAGTAAATCACATCACGAATGCTATGACTGTTGGTGATCAACATCACCAGGCGATCGATTCCAATCCCCAGGCCACCGGCCGGGGGCATACCAACCTTGAGCGCCCGGACGAAGTCGTGGTCCATCTTGGCCATCGAATCTTCTTCCTTCTGCCCTTCCAGCTGCGTCAGGAACAGTTGCTCCTGCAAACGCGGATCATTCAATTCGGTATAGGCATTGGCCAGTTCCAGGCCGTCGATGAACAGTTCGAAGCGTTCCGCGACAGTCGGATCCGACTGCTTGCGCTTGGTCAACGGACACATCGATGCCGGGTAGTCGATCACGAACACTGGACCGATCAGCTTGGCTTCGACCGACTCTTCGAAAATTTCGTTCACGATCAAGTCGTGAGCCTTCCCCTTGGTGTCGACATGGAACCGCTTAGCCGCTTCCATCACCCCGGCGACATCATGGATATCGCAGCCCGCATGTTCGAGGAACAAGTCGGCGTACTTGGCACGCTTGAACGGGGGAGTGAAGTCAATCTCCTTGTCGCCCCACGGCAGCACCAGTTCCTGGCCTGTGGCGCGAATGGCGTTCGAGAAAATGGCCTCGGTGAGGTCCATCATCGTCTCGTAGTTGCCATACGCCTGGTACAGCTCGATCATCGTGAATTCGGGGTTGTGAGTGCTGTCGACACCCTCGTTCCGGAACACGCGACCGATTTCGTAAACCCGCTCGACACCACCGACCATCAGCCGCTTGAGGTGCAGTTCCAACGCAATCCGCAGATACAACTCCATGTCGAGTGTATTGTGGTGCGTGATAAAGGGGCGAGCCGCAGCACCACCGGCGATGGCGTGCAGAACGGGAGTCTCGGCTTCGACGAAGCCACGTTGCCGCAGCGTCTGACGTACCGAATCAATGATCTTGCCGCGCTTCAGCATGCGCTCGAGAACCCCATCATTATAAATGAGGTCGACGTAACGCTGCCGGAGCAGCATTTCAATGTCTTTGGCCCCGTGGAACTTTTCAGGCGGTTGAGCCAGCGACTTCGTCAGGAAGGTGACCTTCGTCGCACCCACGGTGCTTTCACCCGTGTTCGTGACCTTCAGCAGGCCGTCGACACCGATGATATCGCCGAGGTCAATGCAATTGATCAATTCCCATTGTTCATCGGAGAACTCAGACTTCGACAGCATGATCTGAATGCGGCCGGTCCAGTCCTGGATGTGCATGAACTTGAGCTTGCCCTTGTCGTTTCGCAGCATAACTCGTCCAGCGACACGGATTTCCGGCCCGACGACACCTTTTTCGGTCGGGCATTTCTCGCGTGCGTCGCGAATTGCGACATGGTCGTCAAAGCGCTGGCCCCAGGGATCGAGACCCAAGGCTTCGATCTTGTGAAGTTTTTCGAGCCGTGCGGCTTCCAGACGATCAGTGGTCTCTGCAGACATATCGGGCGATTTCAATTCCACAGTCCCGAAAGTCGGGACAACCTGGGTTTCAGCTTGCAGTTCGACACGTAAAACAAGGGAATTGCGTGGAAACAGGCAAACCGCCGAATCGTGCTTGATTACGGCAACACATGACAACTTGAGTAAAAATCTCGGGAGCCGAAGGAATATCGTCGAAAGAGACAAATGGGTCAATGGCAACGCCAATCTGCCAGGCGAACCGAAACTGCCCAATCAGCCAGCCGGCCTCGCTGGAATGCCCGGATCTCCCATACCCTCAGTCGACGTGTGGCGGGGCGATTGACAGCCGCGACAGCTGCACGAGCAGATACCCCTGAGTTGAATTCACTCGGATAGAGGGGTATTCTCGCCGGGTAATCTGGACTTGATGGGTGAGGCCTCCATTTCTGGGGTTGGCCCGTCAGTTTCCAGTCCGGATCAAAATCTCAACACCAACTGGCTTCGCAACTGGGGAGTGGCTCGCTCATGCCGACAAATGGTGAATTGAATCGCAAACTGAGAATGGCGTTAATCGGCGGTGGTCAGGGCTCCTTCATTGGTCGCGTCCACGTGACGGCGGCCGTGTTGGATAACCGCGCCGCTCTCGTGGCGGGTGCGTTGTCATCGAATCCCGAAAAAGCCAAGGCGTCGGCGGCCGACTACGACATTCCCCTGAACCGTGCGTACGGTTCCTATCAGGAATTGTTCGAGAAGGAACTGGCCCTCCCCGCCGATCAGCGAATTGATTTTGTCAGCATTGCCACCCCCAATCACACGCACTTTCCGATTGCGAAGGCCGCGATCCTCGCCGGCTTCAATGTGATTTGTGATAAGCCGCTGACCTTCAACCTGGCCGAGGCTGAAGAGTTGGCAGCGCTGGTGGCGAAGTCCAACGTCGTCTTCGCGGTGTCGCATAACTACACCGGTTATCCGTTAGTGCGACATGCCCGGGCCATGATTGCAGCGGGTGAACTGGGTGAGATTCAAGCGGTCCGCTCCAACTATATTCAGGGGTGGCTGCGGACTCGGCTGGAGGCGAGCGATCAGAAGCAGGCGGCCTGGCGTACCGATCCCACCAAGTCTGGCGCGGCCGGTTGCTTTGGTGATATTGCGACCCACGCCTACAACCTGGGGCGATATATGACGGGGCTGATCCCCGCGCAGGTCTCGTGCAGCCTGAAGATTTTCGAACCCGGCCGGCAGCTGGATGATTACGGTCACGCCGTGATTCGTTTTGAAAATGGTGGCCTGGGGACCGTCACGGCGAGCCAGATTTCGCACGGTCGTGAGAATGACCTGTTTATCGAAGTCGACGGGACCAAGGGAGCGCTGTCCTGGCGTCAGGAAGAACCCAACGTGCTGGTGGTTCGCCGCAATGGTCAGCCGCATGCCCTTTACACGCGCGATCCGAACGCACCGTTCATGAACGACGCCGGCAAGGCCGCCTGCCGGTTGCCGTCCGGGCATCCGGAAGCTTTCTTCGAAGCGTTTGCCAATGTGTATCGTTCGGCCTACGACGACATGGCCAAGCGGGCTCTGGGGCAACCGTTCGAAAAGCGGGACACGATTTATCCGAATGTCGGCGACGGCACCGAGGGGATGTACTTCATTCAGCAATGTGTCGCGAGCAGCCAGCAGGACGGGGCGTGGCTGCCGTTGAAACATCCGTTGGCGCGCAGCTAATGATGCGACATTGAGGAATACTCCAGGTACAGGCTCTACGGTAACTGGGGTCTTCAAGAGCTTTGTCGTAGCTGCAGGATTTCCAGATCGGCCCGGTGGATCACCGGGCCGATCGTCTTCTTTGGTAGCGGTAGTCGGACGGCCGCCCCCGGTCGTCGTCGCCAGGATCAGCAGCCAATTTCACTACCGCCCCCTTTTGAGGTGTGACACGTCCCCGAGCGGGATCTGCTCCTCAGTTCGGGGGCGCCTATGTTCGTTAAAAGTTTTATAAGTTCTTTTTCCTGTTCGAGTTAGAGAAATCCGAAGACGCGGAAAAGTGGGCGACTAGGGGCATTGAGATTCGGCCAGTACGCAGGGTGCGTGGTAGAAGACACGTGGGATAATGACGAATGTCGAAACTCGAATGTCGAATGAATGACCAAGGACTAAG
>CAZQUW010000160.1:0-14904 GCA_964596215.1 uncultured Planctomicrobium sp.
AAGGGAGCAAAGAGAGCAATGGGGGCAAAGAGAACACGACAGAGCGCGCGGACGGTACGTAGGCTGGTCGGTCTTACACAGACAAGAATCACAACCCCACGTCAGGGAGGCCGTTGCAAATTACTTCCAGCCAGAACCACGGCCTTACTCCTGTTCCACCACCACGCGATCACGGAACAGGAGTGCGAACAGGATCGCCAGGCCACCCGACAGGACGGCCGGGATGAGCCAGATGGCTTGCCAGTTATGTACCGTCAGCGCGTCGACCTGTTGCGTGTACTGTTGCCCGACGACGCCTGACAGCCACGACCCAATGAACATGCCAGCTCCTAAGGTCACAAACGCGTGGAGCCCCTGGGCGGCACCGCGGATCTGATTTCCAGCCCGACTGTCAACGTACATGCGGCCCATGACGAAGATGAAGTCATAGCACATCCCATGCACGGCGATGCCCAGGTACAGCATCCAGAGGGCGGACCGCTGCGAATCGAATGCGGAGAACAATCCGAACCGCACCGCCCAGGCGATCATCCCCACGACCAGGACACCCTTCACTCCCAGCCGCGGCAACAACAGGGGCAGCAACATCAGGAAGATCACGTCGGAAACTTGCCCAATCGTCATCTTCGCGGCCGCATTTGGAATGTGCAGCTCGTTCATGAAGGCATTCATCCACGCGAAATAAAAACTCAGGGGAATGCAGACCAGGAACGAGCACACAATAAAGACGGCGAAGGATCGATCCTTCATCAGCGTCAACGCATCCAGTCCCAGAACCGTCCGCAGTGAAACCGACTGACCGGCCCCCTTCGGGGGTGTATGCGGCAACGTCAGCGAATACAGCCCCATCACCAGTGCGGCTGTCGCGGCGAGTTGAAACATGGCCTCGGACCGTTCGAACTGCAACCCGCTGACGACCAGTCCCGAACAGATCCACCCCACACTGCCCATCATCATGACCAGCGGGAATTCGCGGCCGGGGTTTTTGGAATGATGCAGCGTCAACGAATTCGTCAGACCGTGGCCGGCCATATAGCTGATGGTGTAAGCAATGAGCGCGGGATAGAACAGCGAAAAGGAGGTCAGCGTGGAAACCAGCAATAACAAACCGGCCCCCACCAGATGCAAGGCAGCCAGCAGACGCTGTGTCGCAAAAAAGCGGTCCGCGATGATCCCCGCCAGAAAGGGCGAAACCAGCGCACCGATTGCCGTCGAACCGTAGGCCAGGCCGATTTGCTCACCCGGAAAATGCAGCTTCTCAGTCAGATATGTGCCCATGGTCACATACCACGCGCCCCAGACAAAGTAATGCAGAAATACCATCAGCGACAGGCGCACGAACAACAATGGCGACATGCAGGGATGCCTTTCAACGCAGGATGCTGACGGAATGTCGGAGCGCGATCAATTGCGACCGCCGAATTGAAGTGGCCGGATTCTAGTCCGTCCGCCACGCAATTCGTAGTAACTCATCACCGGATGCCGCTGCGATGCAACGTCAGAACCCCACGAACCAGATGAAGTTCGCACTCGTCGCATCGGCAACCTGGGGCCTGCGAACGCCGCCCGAAGGGGAGTATTCCAAGAATATTCTGCCAGCAGACATGATCAATCGCCCCCCCCGCGGCCTGGAACAGACACACTCTGTGCAGCTGCTATGTTCAGCCAGGGGTCATCCGCGCACCAACTTAAGACTTACTGTCGAACCAAGTGACTTCCTTATTTTTTGTTTAGCCACAACAGACAGCAGTCGTCCGCAGCGGGTGGGCTGCAGTGGTTCACTCGTTCGGATTTCAATCAAATACCGACGGCGGGCTCGGCCGATGACCAACACGGCGAAAAAGGAAGACATCCACTGTCGGCATTGCTGCCGGTCAAGTTTCGCTCCACCAGAATCGAACGATATAGCGGCGATTCAACGTCGACGCTGGTCACCAAACGTGAGAAATGTCGATCACCAGATCCAAGAATGCTTTCCCAGCTTAACGCTGACGGCGGGTCTATTGAGCGGATTTCTATTATCCATCAGTGATTGCGTTTGGATGCATTTCATTCTCCTGGAGCATTGAATAAGATTTGGCACCACAGTGCGCCGGCGGCAGGCACACTTGCCAAAACTCCAGGCGAGCTAGAATAGAAGTGCATCGAGGACTTGTGTATCCGGACATGAACTTGTCCTAGTGTCCCGACTGCAGTTCTTTCCACTTGACAAATGGTTGGACCTACATCAGAGTGCAGGATACACATCAATAATCTTTTATGCAGGTGGCTTTCCGTTACGAATCTTGTTTCCAATGGCATTGCTCGTGGATGAACTGGACGCATTCCACGCAGCCGTCGCCGGGTCGTATGTCGTACACAGAATTGACAAAACTTGGAACGCTGGTCGACGCAACGGTCATCATGATGACGGAAATCAGCACATCACTTCTTTCACGACCTCAGTTTGGCCACCAGACCTCTTGAGTGTATTTTCGAGGAGTCTCGCACGGGCGACACGGAACTCGTTACATTCCATGACTCATTTTTTTGACGTACCTCGACAGTACAAGATGTCTCTGCCCAGACGTTCCCTGTCAGGGGCGGCACATTGACGACTTCGCGGCTGACAGGGTGACATCCTCCAGCCGACTGCATAACAATTTGATTGCGAATGACGCGTGAGTCGTATTGAGAAACTTCGCAGCAGCGGAACCAGGTGGACCGGGAATTCGATCTCAGTTTGAGACGGCCAGCAGGACCTAACACCAGCAGGATCTAACAAAGGACAACAGCCATGAGACAACAGAAGCCAGTGTTGACACAGCGTCAGGAAGAAATTTTCGAGTTCTTGAAGGAAAAGATCCTCAAGCGGGGCTACGGACCAACCGTCCGCGAGATTGGCGCCGAGTTTGGAATCCGCTCTCCGAATGGCGTCATGTGCCATTTGAAGGCCCTCGAAAAGAAGGGGTTGATTGCCCGCGAAGCTCATATGGCCCGCGCCATCCAACTGGCCAATCAGCCGGTTTCGCGTTCGGCATTGGCCGATGTCGGTCGCCTCGACGGCACCAATCCGATCGAAGCCCTCGATCGTGGTAACGAATCAGACTTCGCACCATTGTTCGAAAACAGCGAAAATTTCGCGGTGACCGCATCAGGGGACACCCTGGTGGATTACCACGTGGCGGATGGTGACACGGTCATCCTGACCCGCAGCAAGAGTGCTCGCGATGGCGACATCGTTCTGGCACTGGTGGATGGTAGCGACCCCGTTTTGCGTGTCTACCATAAAGAAGCCAATCGGGTTCGTCTCGACGCCAGCGGCAAGACAAAACCCATTCTGTCCAACAGCATTCAGATCCTCGGAAAGGCTGTCGCCGTCATTCGCAAGTTTTAGTCGACCGCCGCAAGGGATATCGGTCGGGACGACGACGTCGAAGGACCGGCATTGAACGTCGGCCCCGTCGCGTCACAGCGGAAGTGCGCACAGCCTTGGTAGCGATTCAATTCGCCGCCGATGAGGTGACATCTCACGACGTCTGGATCGACCGTTAACTCCAGGTCCCGATTCTCGGCTAATGTGCAGAGCTGAGGGTCAGGCGTGGAATGTGGACGGCCTGGGCGGAGAAATGCCTCTACTGATTGCCGCGGTTAGAACGATAGATCGAGAGACAGCCGGTGTGATTGACCAGCAGTTTATCGATCAGAGCCTCCCCCTGCAGGCGATAGGCGGCCGGGTCCAGACGAATCGCCGCGCGAGCGTGGTTCGCAGATTCCTGCGCGCGTTGCATATCTTCATAGAACTGCGCCAGCAGATAATGCGACCCCGCAGTCGGAGCTAATTTCAACGCGGACAGATAGGCTGTTTCGGCCTCTGTTCGATGGCCCAGTTTGCGTTCGGCGAAGGCGATTCCGTGCAGCGCACGCACGATATCGGAATCACGCCCCGATTGCCGTTCGAGCCACGACTGGGCACGCACGTACCATTCCCGGCTGGATTTCCACTCGCCTCGCTCCTCATACAGCGTGCCCAGCAGGAGACAGGCCTCAGCTGCGACTGGAGGACAGTCCACCAGTTCACGGGCTGCGGTTTCCGATGCACGAGATTCGCTGCGCATCGCGAGGTACATTGCCCTTTGCAGGGCATCGGACGGGTCATCCGTTGTACTCTCCAGTGCCTCACACTGTGCTTTCAGCGTGGTCAGCTCCATGCGCAACTTACGCTCCGTCAGGCGCAGCGGCTGCTTGCGAAACCGTGCGGTCGGATGAATGGCAAGGATCTCCGCCGCTATCTGCCGTGCCGTTCCCAGACGCTGTTGGTCAATTCGCTCACCGAGTCGCTTCAAACCATTCTCCACGCGATCGAACTCGAACAAGGTCGGCAGCAACAACGCCATGCCAATAGCCACTCCCCATCGCCATCCGCTGGCTATCGCGAGCTCTGGCCGGGAAAGCAGCAGCCCAGCGACGAGACGCCCCCAGACCACGATCAACAGACTGACGAACATCCGCAAGAGCCATCCCGCCCAGAAGAATTCGCTCATTCCCGGGGCGATCGTCAGACATCCAACCAGGATCACCGGCAACGCCACTGCGCACGGCCAGGCCAGCCGGGCTCGACACAGCAATCCTGCACAGAGCCCACCGCCCAGCCACCACGCTACGACGTACGTCAGGGCCAGATCGCCCCAGACGAACGGGAACCACAAGCCCGGGCTGATACCGCGTGGAATGCCAATCAGACTACCGCCGATCAGCACTGCAGCAACGACGTCTCGACAGGCCGTCTCGGTCCGCCAGCCACCCGGGGGCTGAGAATTGCCTGACATCATGCTGTCCTCCGCGCCGCACCACGTCCCCGTTTCCAGATCAGCCCGTCATAGGCATAATGCAGGAACGCGGCCACAATATTCAGCAGCAGCCAGCCTTGCAGCGTTTGCCGGTCCGACACCCAGCCGATCACTGCCAGTGAGATCGCCAGCGAACCGACCGCCAGCCCCCACTGCGGTACCATCCGCGCAAGGAGATTGCCGTCAGTGGATCGCCCGGGAAATCGCCGCTGCACCGACCACGACACAATCGCCAGGTATTCGGTGGCATGAAATAACGCCGAGACCGTCGAGAGCAGCAGCACCAGATCAAAGCGATGGACGTGAACCGCTGCCAGAAGCGCACCGTACAGCGACAGAAAACTCGCCAGATACAGCAGCCCGCCGCGATCGTTGCGGCCACGATTGCCCAGGACGATGGTGGCCAGCACAGCCGGCAGACCAAGTACGCACCAGTCAATCCCCTGGAGCCATGCCTCCAGTCGCGCTGGCGACCAGTCGGCAGAGACCAGTGCGAAGCTCTGCAGATTCTCGCCGATCAACGACCACTCTAAGCCCGACATCCGCAGGATGACATACAGTACGAATCCGCGGATCAATAGTTTCTCGAGCCCTGCCTGCCCCCCGGACTGCGAAGCCCCCGACTGGCGCGCATAGATACGCACAATCCCCGCATGTTGGGAAGCAAAGTGCCAGGCGTTCCACAGGTAATCGATCGCCAGCAGACAGGTCAGTGTGCCCGTCGAGATACGCACCGTGAAGCACAGGGCAACCACCGCCACGGCGAGCAACACGAATGTTTTCGGCCGCTCCTGAAATCGGTCTCGATCCAGAAATACGAGCGCCAGAGTGATCCAGCGATGCGGCGCCGTAACGAAATACACCTGCCAGAAGCGGGTCCCTTCGTGAAACTCGGGACCGAACCAGACGAGCAGGGCGGCCAATACGGGCCAGGCGACATTCGCCAGGAACAGCGCATCAAACCACGGATTGACCAGCCAGGCCGGCGACGCGTGAGTCGATTTCTGGCTCACGCGTACCGGCGGCATGACGATGGACTCAACAGTCGTGCTCATTTCGCCTGCAAATCAAAAGGCATATCAGACTTTCCCGCTTCAACATTCGCCGTTAACGGCGAGGTGTTGCCGGCATAGATCGCCGGAATTCGATCGGCCTCGGGAACCTTGACCTCGGGTTTAATCGGTTTGAAATCTCGCGGCGGCTCTTGCCCTTCGGGAACTGCCGGCCAGACAGCCGGTTCCAAGGTCATGTTCTGCCGAATCTGCACACGGTGCTTGCCGATCAGCGCCCCATCGCCTTCGTGAAAGGTCGTCAGCGTGTACTTGCCGTCAGGGCCGATCATTCCTCCTGCCGCCTTCCCCGGTCCCTCGGGTGTAAACGAAATGGTCCCGCCGCCGGCGATCGGTTTACCTTTATAAGTCACTACGCCACTGACGCGGGTGACCGGAAATTTATTATCGCCCCCGCAGCCAGCGAAGGTCGTCACCAGCAAGAGGCCAGTCAATCCGGTCCACAAACGAGCTTTCATCTTCATCACGTCCGCCTTCATCATAAAACGTCTTGCCCCTTAAATTGAACGAGTTCAGAACAGGCACACACGCACTACAATCCCAAATGAGCCGTTTCGCCCCCATTGCGTGTTCCAAGCGCCGCCCAGACCGTGCTGTCCATGTTTTCGCTGATAAACTTCACGGAGCCATCGCCAAACCCGGCGTAAGCCCCCCCCTGGTGCATGCTCCGCATGGCCGCCGCGTGTGCCGTCCAGGTCGTGGACGTCACACACGGAAACGTTGAAATGCTGCCGTCACAACCCGGAATGACATCTGCCACACTGGAGTTCGGCGTAGTCAAGTTGCTGAACGCCGCCGCCCCCATCGCGCCCCAGGCCCAGCAACCGCGGCTGTCGGTCAGACTGGACGAGTTATAGCGCAGTTCGCCCAGTGCCACCGTGTGCGACAGCCCGTCTCGAATATCCCGCGGGCTGATGCTCGAATTCAAATGGAACAGGCCTCCGGTCGCCTTCGTCCGATAGTCACCAAACGCAAACGTCCCCGAGCCATAACACGCGCCATAGTTCCCGCGTGATAAGCCCTCAATCAGCGAATTCTGCATCGTATCGAGCATTCGCGCATCGAGTTCATGACTCGGGCAGAGAAACGCCTTCGGCTGGTCACTGCCGAAGCTCGGATAGGTCACCCCCTTAACGACCCAGCCAGTCGCACCTTGCCCATTCACATACGCATCCAGAGTATCTGGATCGCTGAGATAGGGGATCGCCTTCTGGTAGTACGCTTCCTCTTCCAGGAACGGCAATAAAAAGGTCAAGGCATTTCCACCTGCGCCACCCGGCGAACCGGTGTGAGTGTTATTTGTAGCGCGCTCGACAGCTCCCATCGGAAACACATTATGAGCCGCCAGGTAGTTATGGAGTGCCAATCCCATCTGCTTAAGATTGTTCTGGCACTGGCTACGTCGCGCCGCCTCCCGCGCCTGCTGCACCGCCGGCAGCAACAGTGAAATCAAGATGGCGATAATCGAAATCACCACCAGCAATTCGATCAACGTAAACCCGCGTCGACGGGGGTCTTGCATGATCAGTAACAATGCCTCCAGTTTGACTACAGCGGAGTAGCGGGCGGCCAGCCGGACCAATGCCGTACTCACCGCCCATACTCCCGCCGCACTATAGATCGAGGTGTGCGGTTTCGCCGCCGTACCGGGTTCCCAACGATTGCCACACGGTGGACGAAATATTCTCACTCATGAACTTCACAGACCCGTCTGCAAACGTGGCATAGCCACCACCCGTATGCATGCTGCGGAGCGCGGCAAACATCGTCGGCCAGGTCGTCGAGGTCGTACACGGGAACGTGGCGATGCTGTTCACACAGCCTGGAATCTGATCGGCAGTCGTGGAATTCGGCGTCGTGCTGTTGCTGAAGACCGACGCCCCCATCGCGCCCCAGACCCAGACCCCGCGGCTGTCAAGCTGGTCCTGAGAGTTATAGCGCAACTCACCCAGCGCCACAGTGTGCGAGGTCCCGTCGCGGATATCCGCCATACGGACCGAGGAGTTTGTTCCAAACACCCCGCCCGTCGCTCGTACCGACTGTGCGGCAATCCCGAAACCACCGCTGCCGTAGCAAGCGGCGTAGTTGCCGCGCGACATCCCTTCCAGACCCGATCCGTTCGTCGTACCGAGGATCGTCCGGCCGTCAAATTCGTGGGTGGGACAAATCAAGGATGGAACGGGGCGATGCCCAAAACTGGTGGCAACGATACTCGATCCGAGAACGTAACCATCGATCGGATCGGCTGCATTCAGAAATGGAACCGCCAACTGCCAGAGCCCTTCCTCTTCCAGAAATGGCAACATGAATACCTGCCAGTTTCCACCTGCGCCTTCACCGTTCCCCTGATGCACATCGTTGCCATTACCATCCACTGCACCAGGCGGGAAGACGTTGTGCGCCGACGCATAGTTATGGAGCGCCAAACCCAGCTGTTTCAAATTGTTCTGGCATTGGCTCCGGCGCGCTGCCTCGCGAGCTTGTTGCACTGCCGGTAGCAGCAGTGAAATGAGAATCGCGATAATCGAAATCACCACCAGTAGTTCAATCAGCGTGAATCCACGCTGCCGAACTGAAGAAGTACGCATGGCCCTTTTCCTTTTTTCATTTAGAACTTAAACGGAACGAAACACAACGGCTTCCAAACGCTAATAAACGCTGACAATCCATTGGCGTCGGTTCAGAACCGCTTGAACCTCTGCGGTGTCTGAACCTCCCACCACCGGCTTTGTCGGGCATTCTCAGTGCAGACTCCCCGGCAGTTCGCCTGCCTTGAAAGCAACCCGCACGTGCGTCATTCCGAGCGACTTTGACGTTATCGGGCCTGCCCGCAGCCAGCATGCCCCTCAAGATATCAGTGGCAGACATCATCTGAATTACAGATCCAGGTGCGAGGTCTCACCACCGCTCCGAGTTCCCAACCCCTGCCACACTGCGGTATTAATGTTTTCGCTCATAAACTTCACCGAACCGTCTGCGAAACAGCAGTAAGCGCCCCCCTGATGCACACTCCGCATGGCGGCCACGTGATTCGTAAACACGGTGTCTGTGGTACACGGGAAGAGTGGCGTCGATGCCGCGCAACCGGGAATGATGTCGGCAATTGTCGAGTTCGGTGCGGTCTGCGTACTGAACGCAGCTGCCCCCATCACGCTGTAGGTCCACACGCCCCGGCTGTCACTGGTGCTCGTCGAATCATAGCGCACTTCACCCAGCGCGACCGTATGCGAGAGTCCGTCACGAATGTTATTCGATGACACCGAAGAATTCAGCGCAAACACCCCACCCTTGGCCCGAACGGTGTGTTCTGAAATCCGGTACTGCCCGGCCCCATAGCACGCCGCATAATTGCCACGCGTCAAATGCTCGAGATTCGCGTTGGTGGGGCTAATCAGCCGGCGATCCAGTTCATGGCTGGGGCAGAGGACCACTGATGGCTGTTTGTGGCCCATCACGTTGTTATAGTCATCCATCGGATCCGAGCTGGTCTTCAGCGTGTTTACGATGGGATTGTAATACCCTTCCTCTTCTAAGAAGGGGAGCAAGAACACCAGCCAGTTGCCGCCAGCATTCCCATTCGTCGTCTGATATCCGCCATGCGCATCATTATTTAGAGTGCCGCTGCCATCCACCGCACATGGGGGAAACACATTCTGCGCATTCATATAGTTGTGCAGAGCCAACCCCATCTGCTTCAGATTATTCTGGCACTGGCTGCGTCGCGCAGCCTCGCGCGCCTGCTGCACTGCGGGCAGCAGCAGTGAAATCAGGATGGCAATGATCGAGATCACCACCAGCAACTCAATCAGGGTGAAACCCCGACGGCGAATGGAAGAGTGTGACATACGGACAGGTCTCCTGAATAACTTATGTACAATTCGCTTTAGCCACGTCACTGACACACAGGCAGGACGTTAAAACATAATTAGAAGTCGAGATGTAACGTTTCGCCGCCACTACGCGTGCCCAACGCCTGCCAGACCAGGGTATTCAGGTTCTCGCTGATAAACCGCACGGAACCGTCCGCGAAGCCCGCATAGGCTCCGCCCTGATGAGAACTGCGAACAGCAGCAAAGTGGCTCAGATAGTCGGTACTGGTTACACACGGGAACTGTGTCGTGCTCCCCACGCAGCCCGGGACGGTGTCCGGTGTTGACGAGTTCGGAGTCGTGCTGTTACTAAAGGCCGACGCCCCCATGGCACCCCAGGCCCAGATGCCGCGGCTGTCCGTGAGATCCTGCGAGTTATAGCGCAGCTCCCCAAATGCCACAGTGTGCGATGTGCCGTCGCGGACATCCCGCAGTTGTACGGAAGAGTTCAGATGAAACATGCCCCCCGTGGTTCGGAGCATTGACTGGGACATATTGAATGTCCCGGAGCCATAACAGGCTCCGTAATTTCCGCGCGACAATCCTTCCAGATCGGCATTCAGTGTGGTTCCCAACCTGCGGCGGTCGAACTCGTGACTCGGACATGTGAAGGCCGGGATCGGCTTGTCGGCGAACATTGGCCCCCAGTCATAGCATTCCACCGGCGTATCGCACCCCGTAAACCAGTGGGCGGCATTCTGGTAGTACCCTTCCTCTTCCAGGAACGGCAACAGAAACGTCAGCGAATTAGCACCCGCGTAACCAGTCGATTGCATGCCGCGATGATTATTATTATTCGCTCCCGCTACAGCACCGGGCGGCAACACATTATGGGCCGACATATAATTATGCAGTGCCAGCCCCAGTTGTTTAATATTGTTCTGACACTGCATCCGACGGGCCGCTTCACGTGCCTGTTGAACTGCGGGTAGCAACAGTGAGACTAGAATTGCGATAATCGCAATCACCACGAGTAACTCGATCAGTGTAAATCCTCGGCGGCGAACGGGAGTGACGTGAAACATGTTTACCTTGTTGGTAAGAGCAGGGCCTTGACGTGAGACCGGCCCTGTAGCCGGTCTGTCGAGGCTGAAATTGCAGCACCATCGAGCGGAGTATTAGCAGCAGACGTTAGTCGTGGGTGTCACACGAATGCTACGGGGTGTTGATTCAGGTTTGATGTCGCGGGCGTGAATTTTTTATAAATTCTCGTAACCCAGCTTCGCCAAGTGGCATTCGAATTGAAATTAATCGGGCTCACGTGATGTGTCAGAAGTGGCCGTTAACCGCTTAACAGCGGACGGCCAGTTGTCGCTCCGACCTGACGGTCACCGGTTGCGACGGCAGTGTTGCTTAACCCGGCAGGAGACACCTCGCTGAATTCCTCCGGGGAGCCTCGCGCGAAGTGTTGCGCCGCAATTCACTGCACGCTATCCTTTTGCCTGACCTGCAAACTCAATTAAACGAACTAACTAAACGTTCGCTGAGTGGCCGGTCGTACCGAGGTTGATATTGCCGATGCGATAGCCCAGGCCCCACACCGTTTCGATCAATGTGCCCCGACTGCCGAGCTTCTTGCGCAACACTTTGACATGCCCGTCAATGGTCCGCTCGAGTAGCCCCCAGGCATTTCCGCCACACGCTTCGAGAAGTTCCCGTCGCGTCACCGGCCTGCCATCCCTGTCAATCAGAATCCATACAATCCGGCATTCGGTGGGCGTCAGCTGAAATGTCTCCCGGCCAATTGACAGCTGCATGCAATCACGGTCCAGCCGCACTGCCCGTCGTTGTAATACATTCTTATTACGCAAGTGGCGTTTGCGGCGGATGTGAGCCTTCATCCGCTCCACGATCAGCCGCTCGCTCCGCGGCATCACCACAACATCATCGACGCCGGCCTCAAAACCTTCGACCTCTTCCGATTCCGAGGCATGGCAGGTCGCCAGCATTACCGAAACCGGTTCAGTTCGCAGATCGCCCCGCAAACGACGACAGAACTCCAGTTTGACTGTGGAATCCAGATCGGGGCCGAGAAAGACCAGATCTGACATTTCTTCCTGTTCCTGCAGGGCCTGCCAGGCCGCCTGCACATCCTTGACAACCACGGTATTAAACGTCTCGTCGAAGAACGTATTGCGCAGTGAGTTCGCCATGACCGGATCGATGCCCACCAGCAATACATTGCAATTCGCCATCTACATGACACCGTATTCGCACACTGTATAAGTCGATCGCAGCCGGGCCGAAAAAGCACGCCCGATTACACACTCTACACCACTGCTGCTCCAGAAACGTGAGGTCCCACCAGCCTGGTGACAGCTCACGCACGCCACAGCCAGCGCATCGCTTTCTGCACGCAACATTAGAATCAGACGCGTTCACGCCAGTCTGGCATTCGGTCGTCACGGACAGACAGGCACTGCGAACTCTTGAACCGCCGGATCGCTTCTGATGCGTGTCGCGTTGTCGATTCGAGGAGCTGAACTCTGATGCGATGTTAGCTCAGTGACATGAAGAAATTGTGATGGAATGTTGAATAATCGACGTTGTGTCGTTGCGCACTGCACGGCAACATCGCATCCCCGCACCAAGCTGTCACCTGTTGATCATCACGCCCCGCGGCACGGAACGATCAGCTTCGCTGTGAATACCTGGACGATTTCATCCAGTTGATCACGCGTTTCACAGCGAATCGTCACGATGCCCCGCTCGGGTCGTGACTTGGAGCGGCGTAGTTCCACAATCTCGCTCACAACACGCAGGATCGAATTGGGACGTGTCGGCTTCGGCCAGTTGATCTCGCCCCCCGCACCGATTATTCCCCCGGCGAGCGTCAATCCACTCTCCACGAGGAGCCGCATGGTAATTGCTGCCGTATGCCAGCCACTCGCCACCAGTTCCCCGAACAGCGAGTCTTGCGCTGCGTCGGGATCCGTATGAAACGGCTGCGGATCGAACTCGCTCGCAAACTTGATCACTTGCGGTGTATCCAGCAGGTAGGTGCCGCTGATGAACTTCTGGCCGACCAGCAGATCTTCAAAGTACATGGAATTCGGGGCCGGCTGTCGATTTGCGATTTCCATACTGCAGACCATCTTAAATGCCAAAGGACGCTTTGATACCAAGTGTCATGCTCTGGGCTGCAGAAGATCTTGTCAATCCAGGGAGACTGGCGCGTGGCCTAAAGGTTTATCCAATCGGCGCGGTCAATAGATGTAGAACGTCTGACAGATTTACTGACAGGTAACGCAGAGCTTCGACATTTCAAACGGTTCTGAATGAACGCGGAGGTTTTGTTGGTATCGATAGAACTGGTCACTCGCAACCTTCTCCCGCCTTATTTCCAACCCGACGATCGGCACACCGGCCCCCGCATCTGGAAGCTGACAGCGATTTGACATTCGACACGAGAGAGGATCTGCACGCTCCCCGGCGATAGAATTCGAAGAGGCAGGCACCATGATCAGATGCAGTGGCCTCACGGAACTCGCTTCGGGAGCACTTTCATGACACCTTCACATGGTCATGCGGGACAGCAGACAAGAACCGAGCACGATTCAATGGGGAAGGTGGAAGTCCCCAGCGAACATCTCTGGGGCGCGCAAACCGAGCGGTGCCGTCTCAATTTCGCTATTGGAAAGGCTCGTTTCCGCTGGCAGCGCCCGGTCATTCGGGCTTTCGGCATTCTGAAGAAGTGCGCGGCGCTGGCCAATGGTGAGTTGCAGCAACTTTCATCCGACAAGGTCGACTTGATCGTCCAGGCTGCCGATGAACTGATCGCCGGAGACTGGGATTCCGAGTTTCCGGTATCGGTATTCCAGACAGGCTCTGGAACTCAAACGAATATGAATGCCAACGAAGTTCTGGCGAACCGCGCCATTCAGCTCGCAGCGGGAACCGTGGGCACGAACTCACCCATTCACCCCAATGACGATGTGAATCGCAGCCAGTCATCCAATGATGCCTTCCCCACGGTCATGCATATCGCCATCACCCAGCAGCTCGAGCAGAGCTTATTGCCGGCGCTGCAGGCGCTGCGAAATACATTCGACGCCAAGGGAAAATCTTTTGAGTCCATCATCATGGTCGGCAGGACGCATCTTCAGGATGCGACCCCGCTGACTGCAGGACAACTGTTTTCCGGTTGGGTCGCGCAACTGGATCAGGCCCTGGGTCACATCCGACAGGCAATGTCCGGACTCAGTGAACTGGCCATCGGCGGCACGGCCGTCGGAACGGGACTCAATGCAGATCCCCGGTTCGGCGCCACGGCGGCGAGATTCATCGCCCGCGAGACCGGCTGGCCCTTCGTGACTGCTGTCAATAAGTTCGCGTCTTTGTCGGCACACGATGCCGTGGTCAACATCAGTGGCGTGTTACGGATGCTGGCGGGCGCCTTGATGAAAATTGCCAACGACATCCGCTGGTATGCATCGGGCCCGCGAGCCGGCATTGGCGAACTGACGCTCCCCGAAAACGAGCCCGGTTCATCGATCATGCCGGGCAAGATCAATCCGACTCAATGCGAAGCCCTGACGATGATCGCGGCCCAGGTCTTCGGCAATGACCATACAGTCGCCTTTGCGGGCTCGCAGGGGCACTTTCAATTGAATGTGTTCAAGCCCGTCATGCTGCACAATGTACTCGAATCGATTGAACTCCTCGCCGACGGGTGCGCGTCATTTGACCTGCACTGCGCCCAGGGAATTCAACCGAATCTCTCCCGGATCGAACAGCACTTGCGAGAATCCCTGATGCTCGTCACAGCGCTCAATCCGCATATTGGCTACGAGAAGGCCGCGCAGATCGCACTGGCTGCGCATCGGCAGCATCTGCCCCTCAAAGATGCCGCCATTCAATCCGGCTTCTTGACCGCCCAGGAATTTGATGCCTGGGTCGTCCCGGAGGAGATGACGCACCCGCGGTCCGGGGGATAGAGATGGAGTTTGTGATGCCTTGGGCAGAGGTTTGAGAGTGGGATGGTCTGCGGGGATGAGTAATAGAAACAGGCTCTCCATCGGCCCCTGAACTTACTCATCCGTCCGCACTCACACTCTCACACCGGCCAGCGGAACCAACAGTCAATAAAACACGACAGGGCTGGGACTGGGGCATTCTTCAGAAATGCCCCGGCCC
>CAZQUW010000161.1:0-1258 GCA_964596215.1 uncultured Planctomicrobium sp.
CAGTGCCGGCCGGAGGTAAAAGCCCTAAGGTGTCAAAGAAGTCAAAGAAGTCAGAAGTCGCTTGCCCGTAGGATGGCCGCCCTCGGCCGTCGTGTTTGGGGGCGGCAAATCTGTAGCCTGACTCTCTGAGTCGGGTCATTCGATATGGCCATCCTCCCGACTCGGAGAGTCAGGCTACAGACGGCAAAGTCAAAGAAGTCGAAGAGGTCAAAGAAGTCGCGCGTTTTCTTTGCTTCAGGCCGCGATCGACACTGGACGGACGGGCCGGGAGACCCGTCCCACTGGGGATCGGGCGGCATTGGGAGCAGCGCAGGTGCGCGGTGCGTGTCGTGAGGCTGATTGCTGTTTGGCGAGCGTGGGACTTATGGCGTGCGGCGCGAGGTTCGTGAACCGGTGGCGGCAGTGCGGAGAAAGTGGGGAGCCGGTTGCGGAATCCGGTCTCAGGACCACTTTCTCTCGTCGCCTGCTGGCTGCCTCGGGATCGTCTGTTAATTATCGGAAAGACTGGGGATCCGGCGAGCAGCCCGTGCGGTGGCCATCAGGTGCACGATGCCCCCCTGCCATGGAGGCCGGATGACCGACTGCTGGTTGGCTTTGACTGCATGGTAGGCCCGAACGACTTCCATCACAAACTGGTGATCGGGAGCGTCGACTTCGGCTTCGGTACAGGCTTGAATCTCAAACACAGAGGCATTCTGGTTCTCCTGGAACAATTCTTGTGCAATGACTCGGGCTGTCTTGAACATCAACAACTTTCCATCATCTCTGGGGCGTTGGCCGCGTACGGAAACCTAGCTCAAAAAAGATAGACGGCAAGTCATTGGGAAGAAAATAATCGAGATTTTGACATGTGTCAGATTCCTCGTCAGAAGCAGGGATCGACTGCGTAACCAATCGCAAAAATGCGCCCCGGGGGATTGGTTCCCAGGAAGTGGCAATTTTGTCGTCGCGGGGGCTCGGGCAATAACGTTTGTACCCATTGGAGCGGCCGCGGACGGGGGCGAGGCTGCTATCCGGCGGTGCCTGTTTGCAGCCGTGTCGGGTGCGAGGGGGAAGTGATCACGGTACGGGGAGCTCAGAATCGGCCTTGGGGGGAGGTGGAGGCAAACGACTCACTGGCAGTTGGATAGGGGTTCAGGGGGCCAGCGGGGGGCTGATTTTGATCTGGTGCGTCGGCAACCGGTATCGGGCTCGAACGATAGCATCCGCCGCGGGATTGGATACGATATCACATCTGGATTGGCTGATGCCTGACAGG
>CAZQUW010000161.1:1358-14529 GCA_964596215.1 uncultured Planctomicrobium sp.
GGGTTGACGGTCGTTTTCAAGATTAGCAGAACGTGTGTGGCAGCGGCCACGAGAATTTTCTTTCATCAAGGTTGAACGCATGACGCAGAAGTATCAGGGGCTGTGGCCCGCAATGCTGACTCCATTGGACGAGGCGGGCCGCCCGGCACTGGGGGAGGCCGAAAAGCTGGTGGAGCTGTTTGTCCAGCAGAAGCTGGATGGCATTTATCTGCTGGGTTCCACCGGACAGGGGCCGTTGCTGTCGGTGGCCGACCGTCAGGCGATCACCGAGTGTGTCGTCAAGACGGCGGCCGGTCGGATACCGGTCATGGCCCATGTGGGGGCCGTTTCCACAGACGATTCGGTCACGTTGGCGAAGCACGCGGCAAAGGTGGGAGCCGACGCCATTTCCAGCGTCGGGCCGATCTATTACCGCGCCAGTGCCGACGGCGTATTTGAACATTTCCGACGCATTGGTGCCGCGGGCGAGCTGCCGTTCTTTGTCTATCATCTCAGTATCGTCAATACGCTGTCGCTGGGTGGTCGCGAGTACGTTGACCGTCTGCTGGGCATTCCGAATGTGGCCGGGATGAAGTTCACCGAGCGCGATCTGTATCAGTTTGGATTGATCTGCGCCTACGCGGGCGACCGGATGCGGCTCTTCAGCGGGGCCGATGAATTGCTGTGCCAGTCAGCGATGACGGGGGCTCATGGCGCGATCGGCACGTTTTATAACGTGTGGGGACCGGCCTGCCAGACTGCTCGCCAGGCATTTGTGGACGGCTCGGTCACAGCGGGGAGCCGCTTCATGACGAAGTTCCAACTGGCGCTGGATGAGATTCTCAGCTCGCAATCGACGTGGACGTTCCTGCGGGCCGCCATGCGAATCAAGTATCAGATCGAAATCGGGCCGTGCAAGTCACCGCTGGGTGTGACGGATCGCCCCTGGAAAGATGCGGACGTTGAGCGGCTGATCGCGGCGGTCGACAACGTCGCTGGCGCGTGACGTTGCTCACTGATGCTGACCGATTTGGGGAGTTCGTGGGGAGGTGAGGAAATTCGCCCGCCCCACGAACTTTCGGTGAGCCAGGTCAGTGGGGGTGTTGTCGTTCTGGTGTCGCTGAGATGTAAGGTATCGATTGAGGGTAGAGTGCAAAAAGACACTAACAAAAGGGGTGCATTCCGGCTTCAGGTCAGCCGCACGCTGTCTCCAAATTTCTGTAGATCGAGGCCGCGCATGACGGTCGACATGAGTTCCGGGAGTCGATCGGGAGTACATCCAAAACAGGGCATCCCCAGGCTGGCCAGTTTGTCGGCCAGGCGTTCATTGTACGAGGGCTGGCCCTGGTCTGAGATTGCCAGGAGGCCGACCGCCTTCAGTCCGCCCGCCAGCAGGGTTTCCATTTTCTGCACGAAACGCCGCTCGTTGGGGCTGGTGTCGTGCAGGTCGGCCAGCAGGATATACAACGTTTTGGCCGGTGTGTGCATGAACCGTTCGCAGTAACAGGTCGCCATCCAATAGTCTTCCGCCCCGCCGAGTTGCGTGCCAAACAGCAGGTCGACGGGATCAGAGCATTCCGCGGTCAGATCGACAACATCCTGATGATTGAAGACGACCACATGGGTTTCGACCGCGGGCAGGCTGGCGAGAATGGCTCCCATGATTCCGCCGTAGATCAGTGATGTGGCCATCGACCCCGACTGGTCCATCGCGATGATGATATTCCACTGGTTCTGGCGTTGCTGCCGGCTGAAGAACGAGATGTTCTCGGGAATGAGGACTTTGAGATCCGCGTTGTAGTGCTTTAGATTTCTGCGAATCGTCCGCGGCCAGTCCAGATTGGGGAGGCTGCGGAACGGGCTGTGACGACTGCGATTCAGCGAACCGCGAATCGCCTGAGCGAATTGTGATTCGAGTCGCTGGCGTAGATCTTCGACGACGCGTCGGACGATGTCGCGAGCCGCCTCCTTGGCCTTTTCCGGGACCAGATTCTTGAGTGTTAACAGAGTGCTGACCAGATCGATGGAGGGTTCTACCTGTGCGAGCAGTTCGGGCTCAAACAACAGTTCTTTCATGCCGCGGCGCTCGATGGCATCCTTCTGCAGGAGCACGACGACATCCTTGGGAAAGAAGTTGCGGATCTGGTTCAACCAGCGGGCGACCTTGGGAAACGATCGCCCCTTCACTGGAGCATGCGTTCCGTGAGTGGGCTTTTTCGCCCACTCAGCCCGGGACAACTCGCCACTCGTGTCGCTTGCGCTGTCGCCGGAATAGATGGCCTCCAGGGCTTCATCCATCTCGAGTTGTTCGCCCGAGAGCAACTCGGATCCCGCGGTACACATTCCGTGTTGACAGCCGAACTCACAGAGCGTCTCGTTCGCCGATTTGCCGAGAATGAGTCTCCACCGCTTCAGCTGTTCGGGTTCCATTGTCGTAGGCATCGCGACTTCCCCATCCTCTCCGGTCACGCGAACAAGTGTTTTGATCAGGGCGTTCTGAGATCAGTGAGCTAGAGGTCATCAAACTGAAAATCATTCAGATCGGTCAATGTCTGCTCTTCCTCTGCCGTCAGGGGCTGTTCAATCAAGCCACTCGCCGTGTCGGCATGAACACCCCAGAACTCACCGAGGTTTTCGGCGATATGTCGCTTTTCATTGGGACTGAAGCTGCCGAATGCGCGTCGCAGAAAGACGAGTGCCCGGCTGAATTGCTCATCATCGAGCGACTGTACGTAGTCTGCCAATTGTTCCCAGAGCGGTTGTCGTGCGAGGAGTGCATACCGGTTGCGTTGGGCCAGGCCTTCAAACCAGCCCGCCCCGAGATCAGCCGCGATCCCCGGAGAGAGCCGTCGTGAAACTTCTTGAGCGAGGGCTGCGTTGGCCATCAATCCCCGTTCCAGGAGGACGGCACATGCATAGCCTGACAGCATGGGCTGGCGATCATCTGCGTCGGCCAGCTGCTGCAGGCGATCGATCCAGAGGCGCTCTTCGACGTGCTCGTGATATTCCAGGCTTACCCGGTTCAATTCGTCAATGGCCACCAGCATTTTGCCCGCGGCCTCGTTGTCGCAATTGGACGCACCGAACAGCGCGAGTGCCCCCTGCACGAAGAGCTCTTCGACGAGTGGCAAGAGTGGTGCTGCATCGAATTGCCGGACGTCGCCGTACCGTACGACCACCCCCAGTTGATGAGCGGCATGGGCAATCGCGATGAATTCGGATGTCTCTGCCGCGAGTTGTTGCAGGCGCCGGCGGGCCAGTTCCATGGAACCCATCATTCCGCACTGGCAGGCATCGCGGACCATCTCGGAGGCGTCAGCGATGGAAGTGCAGTCGTCGAGTCGGGACTTGAACTTGAAGCCGGTCGCCAACTCGATGGTCTCACCCAGCAGTACGGCCTCGACCAGGGAGATTTCATGCTCAGGGGTCCATTGCAGCAGCCACTTCTCGGCCCAGGTCGCGGACTGCTGCACCGAGCCGACCGGCTTCGCAAATCCGATTTCCAGTACTCGCAGCTGATGGAAGAATGACGAGCGATGCAGATCAAGAAACGCGGCTGCTTCGCTGTTGACGCGGCGATTCTCCCGCAGGTCCAGCGTCACTTCCTGAGCGACCGTCGTCTTGAATTTCTGGAGCTTTAAGTTATGCAATCGTCGTTCGAAGTCTTCCTGGATAGAAGTCTGGCTGACACCGGCGGGCAGTTCGCCAATTGCCGTACCAACCTCGACGCTGGCAAGGGCTTCATGCACCGACCGACGCTCGCCATGACCGAAGAGTGTCACGGCGGAGTCTCGCAGATCTCGCAAGGTGGGGGCCGAGCCATCTTTGAGTGCCGACAATGTGCGGGCGAGTCGGACGGCCTCGATGACTTCTGCCGTCGAACGGTGGGTTCCCGCTTCGCGTACGTGCCGTGCGATCAGCGACAGGTAACGACCTGGCAAGGCATGAATGTCCCCCTCTTCCAGGGCCTCCCAGAGCAGCTCGAAATAGGCCGGCGCCAGATTGCCGGCGCCATAACCTGACTGGGACGACAGCTTGAAATACGAATACGGCATTAATGTCAGTTTGCTTGATCGACGGCGAAGAGACTTCAGCTCGCCGTCCGTCATGGCGGGAAACTCACCTGTGAGCACCGGAGCATGAAACGCCCCCACGACCGCTACGATTTTTTCAGGAGGGACTCCCCGTGCGATGACCTCGGCAATCCGGCGGCGCATATAGGCTTCCCGCACCAGGTTCTCGGCTCGCCAGCGAGGCTGGTCCTCCTCGAGATCGCGCAAGGCTCGACCGAATTCCAGTGCCGCCAGGCGGTAGCTGTGAGCGCTGCGGTTGTGCTCGAAGCGCCGCTCCCAGTAGGTTTCGTAGTCCGGCTCGCCGCTCCGCGACGCAAACTGGTCGTAGATGGAGATCGAACGTTCCGGACTCCATTGGCTCGCCGCTGCGGCTGGCTGCCGCGGCGGTGCGGTGAGTTCATCCGGCACCTCATCTGTGGTGCCATCCGTATCTGTGGTGCCATCCTTGCTGGGGGCCTCTGGTGGACCAGGATCACGCTGAGCCTGCTCCCGCAACTCGGCTTCCACATCCTGCAAGGCCAGGAAGATGTCGGACGGCAGGTCGATGAACTCCACGTGGGCTTGATGCTGTTTCGCCCAGTGCAGCGCCTGGTACTCGGGACTGTATCGCGCCAGCGGATAGACCAGCGTACGGACGGGGAGCGAATCCGTGTAGGCCAGAATGGCAATCGGGGGTGTAGTCCCCTTCCGGGTCATATCAGGAATGAGGACGTCCGCGTCGGCCAGGCCTTCAATCAGCACAACCTTGGGACGCACTTCATCCAGGTACCGCCGCAGATGCCACGCACCGCCGGGGGACAGATGCCGCACGCCAAATACAGGAATCTGCCACTCACTCACGTGTTGTGCTCCGAGCAGGAGTTAAACAGCGACCGCCACTCGGCACCACGCTTCTTCATCACATTAGTGAGGTACTCGGTCCAGATGGTGCGATCTTTGGCCTCGTCCTTCACGACAGAGCCTTGCAACCCGGCGGCGATGTCGTGGGCCGTCACTTCTCCCGAGCCAAAATTGCCGGCCAGCGCCATGCTGTTGGCCAACACGGAAATGGCCTCAGCGGTCGACAGTACACCTGACGGCGTTTTCAGCTTGTTCTTGCCATCCAGAGTCTGCCCCAGTCGCAGCTCGCGGAAGATGGTGACTACCTTCTCGATGGCATCGGCGGCAGGCAACTCGGCCTTCAACTCAAGATTCGCAGCCAGCTCACCGACCCGCTTCCGCACGATGTCCATTTCCGTTTCGAGGGTATTCGGCGTGGGCAGCACGATAATATTAAATCGGCGCTTCAAGGCCGCGGACATGTCATTGACGCCTCGATCCCGAGTATTGGCGGTCGCAATGACTGAAAAGCCCTTGGCCGCGGGAATCTCGGTTGCCAATTCGGGAATCGACAGTCGCTTCTCCGACAGCAACGAGATCATGGCGTCCTGCACTTCCGAGGCACAACGCGTGACCTCTTCAAATCGCGCCAGGCTCCCTGATTCCATCGCGCGATAGATCGGACTCTTAATCAGCGCCTCAGGACTGGGCCCATGAGCGATCAGCATCGCATAGTTCCAGGTATACCGAATCTGCTCCTCGGTTGTTCCGGCGGTCCCCTGCACCACTTTCGTCGAGTCACCATTGATTGCCGCCGCGAGATGTTCGGAGAGCCAGGATTTTGCGGTTCCGGGCTCACCGATTAATAGCAGCGCCCGGTCTGTAACCAGCGTGGCAATCGCAATCTCCACGAGTCGTTGATGACCAATGTACTTCGGGGTAATGTCGAGGTTGCCGCACTTGCCGCCGCAGATATAAGTCAACACAGACTTCGCCGACATCTGCCATCCCGGAGGCCGTTCGAAACGATCTTCTTTTACGAGTGCCGCGATCTCTTCAGCGTACATGACCTCCGCCGGAGCCCGCAGCATGCGAGAATCATGAACCGCTGTCGCAGGCGGTCGTTCTTCGCGGGATTGAACCTCGTCAGGCTTCTTCTTGGCCATCGTCATATGCCTTTTATTAGTCGGGGTTCGATAATTAATCGCTAAGCTTACAGGACGGACAAGTATCCCCGAATTGGTAAAACTCGCCTCTGAAAATTGGCCAGCTATGCTTTGTTCTTCAGAGCTGTGACTGATTCGATCAGCCCTTCAATCGCCTGCTCGTGAAGTGTTGGCAGCAATTCCTCAAGTTTGATAGCCGAGGCCTTCGGAAGATCAGGGATCAATCTGGCAATCCAATAGATTCCCCAGACGTGTTTCGACTTCGGGCCGACATACCTGGTGAGGACCCTGATGAGATTATCGGTCGCGTCAGGGTGCTGAATTCGGATGAGCGTTGACAGGATGTCCCCGACATCGTGCAGCGCTTTGGACTTTTTGAACGAAGCTTCAAAGGCCTCCGTCAGCAATGTGTTTACTTCGGAGTTCCCCGGTCGGGCGAGCGTTTGCACCAAGTCGAGCCGTTTCACTTGCACTGCCAGGTCGAGCCAGCGTGGATCCCAGGCGAGCGGTGCCTTGTTCAGATCGTAGTCGCGATGCCACTGCCACTCCTGTATGATCGCCGTGATAATTATGTCACGTTTGGAGAATGCGAAATCTTTAGATTTCTTTTTTTCGTCCCCTTTAGCAGTGATGTAAGTCGAGAATAGCGCATAGACCTCCGCTGGTGGCCGAGAGAGGCAAGCGGCTTTGAATGCGGTTTCGAGAAGGTCCCAATCCAGGCTCGCATGAGAGTCGACGAGCGTGCGCTGCGATTTGGCGGAACAATTTGCCATTAGCACAGTCAGCTCGCGGACCAGGCCCTTCCCCACCTCGTTCCCGGTTGCTTTCAGAATCTCGGCACGTTGCGCAAAACACTCCAGCAAGAAAGTTTCTGTTGAGTGATCGTCGCGTCCCGCCAGGCACGTGAGTAATGCCTCGAGGCGATCGGTACTTTTCGTGACCTCCTTGGGATCTTTCGTCTGCAGTAACTTTTCGAGTTCCCGTTGTGACTCGTCGATAACGAATTTTAGTAACTTCGGGTTACGGCTTTGTTGAACTGGGCCCGTTGCCAGTGCAATGTCGGTTCCGAGCAGCCCCTGTTGTAAGACAGCAATTGCCTCGTCAGAGTTCACGTGGGCCAGTGCTTTTAAGGCTGCTGCGCGCACTTCCTTGGACTTGGCCGCCGATTGTTCCACTAGAAACTTCAAATCTTCTGGATCGCCACCCAGGCATTCAATCGCTGCAATCCGGACCTCTTTGGAACCTGATTCCAATGCCTCTTTGACCAACTCCCGCGTCCCTGACGGATCGATCCGGTGCATCAGGGACAGGCGCCGTACGTGGCCTCGATTGCCCTTTACGTCGAAGCTCAACTTGAGCGCTGGCAAGATCGACCTGCCATAGAGCGGCAGGACCGAATTCGAAACAAAGTCGGCAATTTCAGGGTAGACGTCATCAAGTGCGGCCAGAGACGATTTCACCAACCGCAAATCGCGAAAGGCGCCGCGCGAGTGGGCGTCTTTGATAATTTCCAGTCTGCCTGAGCCCGTCGACGTCAAGGCATCCAGCAGTGGTTTCAGCGTGCGCGCACTGGCTTGAATTGTCTGCATCCCCAGATCAGTCGTCTCAAGCGGCTGCAACTCGCCGGCTAATCCGGTTGTGCCTTGCGTATATAACACGGCACTGACCAGGGTGGCCAATTCGAGCAGCGCGGGTGCCGAGGTGGTTTCATGACTGTCGACCAAAGCTGTGGCAGCCTGCGCGGCCTTCGTAAACACGGGGGCTTTCGTTCCCGCCTGTTCTAAGGGCGCGATCAGTTTTTTCAGCCGGAAATCTCCACCCGCGACCGTGCTGCCTGCAATCGCCAGCCGGCGCACTTCGTCATAGACCTGCGTGAGGACGGCAATGCTCATGGTGGTTCACCAGAATGATGTGTGATGCAAGTCTGTTTAGAATGTCAAGCGGATCATTGCCGTCGGCGTCACAATGCTCAACGGTTTGATCCGCAGTTGGCGAGTATCCAGGTCATGTCGGAAGCGTACTACGAGCGTCTGGTTCGCCAGGGAGTCCTGAGGAACCAGATTGAGTAAATGGCAGCTCGCAGGTTCCTCGGACATACCGACATCGGTCAGGACGAGGCGCTCGCCTGTTGCGTCTTCTACGACGAGCGTCTCGCCGACCTGGCCGATGTGCTTGAAGTTCAACGCGTAGATGGGCTGCTTGTCTGATAAGGGGCCCTTCAGGTGATTCTTCACATCTTTAATCACCGTGTTGAAATCTACGTGTCCGTGGCTCCGGATCTGTTTGAAATCTGCAGGCTCGATCGGACGCGGTAGCATTTCATCCCAGCGGATGCGTGGGTTGACGCCACCTGGATAAGTACAGAGTTCTTTGACCTGAGCCACCTGGAAAAAGCTGTCGTCGCTTTTGATGTGCCTGGCCGCTTTGTACGGCCGGAAGTTCTGAGTCAGCCGGATGCGGCCGTTGTTGAGGCTCATCCACACGCCGGTGTCGACGAATTCGCGGCGAGCGACATCATCGTGTGTGTTGAATGCCAACTGGACGAGTTCGACATTGCTCTCAACCAGTCCCGCATCCTTCAGTTCGCGTAGTTGCCAGGCATGGCCGAGCCAGGCGGCGATACTGGTTGCTGTTTCGGGGGCGAGTTCCGGATCTTCCAGTCTGCGCTGCAGGTAGGCACGACCCTGCTTGACTATCGAATGCAGCCGGCCAAGTTGATCGAGAGCCTCGCTATAGATCCGCTCACGCTGAGTGCTGGGTTGAGCGTCGTCATAGCGTCCATCTCCACTGGCGAAGAGCTTCGTGTAGTTGTGGAGGGCGACCTGGGCCCCGGGCAGATAGGCGTTGCCCAGCTGCTTCGCCTGCTCCTCGATCTCGCTTGCCGTCTTGGCGTTCATATTCCCAATGCCCAGCCGGACCAGATCGTGCGTGAGTTTCTCCAACAAGTCGATTCCCGCCAGTTGTGCCTGAATCTTTTTTGCCAGAGCCGTTTTATTCACCTTTTTAGGGGCAGCGACTTCCTCGACCTTCTTCTCGGCACGAGCTTGCAGCTTCTCGCGCTTGTCCTGCAACTCGGCAGGCACCGTCGCCTTCGAGAATGTCTTGCCCTGCGCGAAGGCGTACATCAATCCGAGGCTGTGCTTGCACGGAAACTGCCGACTGGGGCAACTGCAGCGGTGTGTGGGGGCTTCCGGTCGTAAAAAGTCGCATGAACAGTGATACGGGTCCTTGCCGCTTCCCTGGCATTCACCGAACAGGATGGTCTCGTCGTCGGAGATGCAGAGCTTGAGAAACTTGGCCTTCAGGACCAGCCCGCGGCCGTTCTTCGCCGCATCGGCGTTGGGCGCTGCAGAATCTACATAGCTTTCGTCGATTGCGATCATGTCCGTCTCGCCGAAGGTACGACTGAGTGTGGTTGAGAATCCACCGAGCGGGAATTATTGACAGACTTGTCGTCTCAGCTCAAGCGTATACGGCAATTTTGATCAGCGGGGCGGCGCAGGTCCACATTTCCGTCGGGGATCGGGGCCGGCTGGCATGGTGACCGATGAAGACCGAGACCGATAAAGTCCAGGGACGCCCGAACCAAATCGTTTTGCGGCGGACCAGCGTTCGATTAACCTATGTAACAAATAACCTATGTGACAAACGCCTCTGGAACTTAACGCGGGATCGATTGCTGTATGGACAAAGAAGCCATCGCACCTTCAGAGACTTTACGGTCTGTGGTCCCCAGTCCCGCGGTGCTGATGCAGACGCCGCTGAGTTGGCGTTTAGCCATTCTATGCGGAATTCTCGCAGTGTCTGTCGGCGCCTATGTCCTCCAGGCCGTCATCGGAGTGCGCGGTCAGGCGCTGGCGGGGGTGATTGTGTTCTTCGGCCTGGTCGCCGGATTCTCGTCCAATTTGCAAAGCGTCAACTGGCGCACCGTCGGCTGGGGCTTTGGTCTGCAGTTGATGCTGGCGATTCTCGTGTTAAAAGGTCGAGTGGAGGTGGGGTGTCAAACGTATTCCGTTAAAGGTTTCATCGAGCACCTGGGTGAATTCTTTAAGGCGTTCATTGGCTTTTCGGACCGCGGAGCGGAGTTTGTTTTTGGCAACCTGTCACGTCCCGATCATCTGGCACGAGTCTATGGAGCCGACTTTCTGTTTCCGTTCGCCTTCAAAGCGCTTCCCTCGATCCTGTTCCTGTCGGCATGTTTTACGCTGCTGTATCACTTCGGTGTCGTCCAGTGGATCGTGCGCCTGATGGCTTATGCGATGGGATATTTGATGCAGACCAGCGGTGCGGAAACGTTGTCGGTTTCCGCCAACGTCTTCATGGGGCAGACCGAAGCGCCGCTGATCATCAGGCCTTACGTGCCACGGATGACGAACTCGGAATTGTTCACGCTGATGGTCAGCGGGTTTGCCCATATTTCGGGGGGCATGATGATCGTCTACATCAATTACGGTGCCGACCCCACTGCCGTGCTGACAACGTGCGTTATGGCCTGTCCGTGCAGTCTGTATTTGTCCAAGCTGTATCTGCCTGAACGACAGGTGCCCGAAACCGGTGGCGCGATGTCGCTGTGCAGCGAGAAATCCCCGTATGTCAACGCGCTCGACGCCGTGGTCTCTGGAACGAGTGACGGTTTGAAACTGGCGCTGAATATCGCTGCGATGTTGATTGTGTTTATCGCGCTGGTCGCGATGTTCGATGCCTTGCTCGGGACGATCAAGCCAACCCTGTTGTGGTGTGGGATGACTTCGCAGAGCCTGGGCTTCTGGCCGGATCAACTGTCGCTGAGTCAGCTGTTTGGCTGGTTGTTCTCCCCCGCGGCGTTTTTGATGGGGATCGAATCCGCGGACGTGAGTCAAGTCGGCAGCCTGTTAGGCTCGAAACTGGCCATCAACGAACACTTTGCCTATCTGCAATTCAAAACCCTGGAACACGGCCATCCGACCTTCATGACCGAACGCTCGAAGATCTTGACTGCGTTTGCATTGACCGGCTTTGCCAATTTCGCCTCCGTGGGAATCCAACTGGGCGGCATTGGAGCGATGGCTCCCCAGCGCCAACCCGATCTGGCACGGCTGGGGGGGCGAGCATTGTTCGTCGGTTTTGTAGCGACACTGCTGAATGCCGCGATTGCCGGGGTGTTTTTGTAACCAGAGTTATTTCGTTATAGCAGGGATCCTGCCGTGTTCAACTGGATTCACATGCCACACCATTTGTCACGCTGAGGTGCTCAGCCGCAATTCAGCTTTGGAACGGCGAATACTTGATCGCGACTTTCCAATATTCTCAAAGAGTTGCCATGAACCGTTTTGAAATGCTGCAAAAGTTGAGCAATCGTGGTACGCCTTGGGACCTGGTGGTGATCGGGGGAGGCGCTTCAGGAGTAGGGGTGGCGGTCGACGCGGCCTCGCGCGGCTACGAGGTGTTGTTGCTGGAACAGCACGATTTCGGCAAGGGAACCTCCAGCCGCAGTACGAAACTGGTGCATGGCGGCGTCCGGTATCTCGAACAAGGGAACATCGCTTTGGTGATGGAGGCCCTGAAAGAACGTGGCTTGCTGCGACAAAATGCGCCGCATCTGGTGCACGATCTGGCGTTCGTCGTCCCCAGCTATACGTGGTGGGAGTCGCCCTTCTACGGGTTTGGTCTGAAGGTCTACAACATGCTTTCCGGCCGCTATCGCTTTGGACCGACCACGCGCCTGTCCCGCGAAGAAACCCTGGCACGCCTGCCGACGATCAAGACTGAGGGGTTAAAAGGAGGCGTGGTCTACTATGACGGGCAGTTCGATGATTCGCGATTGTTGATCAACCTGGTCGCGACAGCGTCGGAACAGGGGGCGACGCTGTTGAACTATGTCGCCGTGACGGGCCTCCAGCGCGACTCGGATGGATTCATCAATGGCGTCGTGGCCGTCGATCAGGAGGGGGGACGGCAATGGGAAATTGCGGCCCGCGCGGTCGTCAACGCCACCGGGGCCTTCTGTGACCAGGTGCGACAAATGGCCGATCCCGCGGCCTCCAGGCTGATCGCCCCCAGCCAGGGAATTCATCTGGTGTTTGATCGCTCCTTTCTTCCCGGGAATACGGCAATCATGGTGCCCCATACCACTGACGGGCGGGTGATGTTTGCGATTCCCTGGCACGAACACACACTCGTCGGCACTACCGATGTGTCCATCGAAGTCGCGCCCCTCGAACCGCGCGCCACGGATCAGGAGATCGATTTCATCCTCGAAACGTCGGGACGTTACCTGGAACGGGCCCCGACACGGGCTGATATCCTGAGCGTGTTTGCCGGAATCCGTCCGCTTGTTCGCGCGGGACATGGTGCGAATACTGCGGCGCTGTCCCGCGAGCACACGATTCACATTGATAATTCCGGACTACTCACGTTGACCGGAGGCAAGTGGACGACCTATCGCAACATGGCGGAAGACTGTGTCAATCAAGCAGCGACTCTTGCCCAACTGGAGGACCGGCCGTGCGTGACACGTTCGCTGCCGATTCACGGCGCATGCCATCCAGCGGAAGCCTGGGGCCACCTGGCCGTCTATGGATCGGATGCGGCTGCGATTCGCGGCCTGAAAGAGAGCGATCCCACCCTGGCGGAGCCTCTGCACCCTGCCCTGCCCTATACCGGCGCGGAAGTCATCTGGGCCGTGCGTCACGAGCTGGCTCGAACTGTGGAAGACGTTCTGGCACGCAGGACCCGGGCACTGTTCCTGAATGCCAGAGCGGCGCAACAGATGGCCCCGCGAGTGGCTGAACTGATGGCCGGGGAACTCGATCGCGACCTCGACTGGCAGCGAGAGGAAGTCGATCGGTTTCTGCGCCTGGCCAATGGATACGTGGTGTCGTAGGGGCGGGGAGCGAAGTGACAGGTATCCCAGCCCCAGCGCCACCGAGTGCCTCACTTTAGAGCGGCAACGAAACAAATGCACTCGCTGGCACTTCAAGCCGGGAGTCGCGAGTGCTCTATAAAAGCGAAGAAATGGGGTGCCACTCTACGCCGTTAACCCTTTTTAAACCCCTCGTCGAGAATGAAAAAGAGCCGCGCACGAAGTCAGCGCATTCCTCAAAAAATCGCGATCATGTCGACCCCCAACCCGTTGGCTTGTCCAGGCGAGACAAG
>CAZQUW010000162.1:0-14351 GCA_964596215.1 uncultured Planctomicrobium sp.
GAATGCGGCCGGCCGGTGGCTCCCGATATCTGGTTTGATTTTAGTGTCGGACAAGGAGGTCTGATCTGCCCTGACTGCCACCCCGAGGCTGATCATGCCCGACATATCCAACCCGGGACACTCGCAATTTTGAATCAATTGCTGACGGGACAGGAAGCCACCTGGCAACGCCTGGTTGTTTCCGCCCCCCAGCAACGCGAGCTCCGGCGAATTATGACCCCCACCATTTGCCATGTCCTCGGAAAACGCCCCAAGATGATGGGCTACCTGAAATTTATGAATCCATAAGACCAGGCTTGCAGGCCATTGAACACCGCCGTGTCACAACGATGCGGCAGTCGCTCCAGCAATGTCCGCGTTTGATCGAACAACAGTACTGAAATAACCCCTCGCGACTCCCGTCGCAGCCGTCACCTCTCCCTAAGGAACCCCGACGCATGGATGCGTCGCATCCCTATTGCTGCAGCCGTTCCCGGGCCCGCCTGACCGCGTGCCTGGTACTTGTCTGCGCACTCTGCTGGGTCACCGGGTGCGCATCGGTTCGCGGCCGGAACTCCACCTCGCAGCTCAGCGAAGATCGCTTCTTCAAGAACCCGCTCGCCAATCGCAAGCCACGTGAAATCGTTGACCCCGACGCGGGATTCGACGAGTACGATGCGGCGATGGCGAAGTTCGAGAAGAAGGAATACGCTGCGGCGGCCAAAGACTTCAAAGCCGTCGCCAAGAAATTCTACGACTACCCGGTCGAAGAAGATGCCATGTACATGGTGGCGGAGTGCTATTACGCGGACCAGCGCTATGCCTGGGCCCAGGATGAATACGACGGCCTGATCAAGAAATTCCCGTCCAGCCGCTATCTCGAAAAAACGACCAAGCGATTATTCACGATCGCCTCGATCTGGCTCAACGGAGATGGTACAGCCAAGACCGACGAACTGATTCAGGTCAGTGCCACGGATGTCACCGAGCCGGAGAAAGTCGAACGCAAGCCGATTCCCCATGCTCTGCCGCTGGTCCCCAACTTCTTCGATAAAACCCGCCCCCTGTTCGACACACCGGGCAATGCCCGCAAAGCCCTGAAGTCTGTCTGGCTGCACGATCCGCTGGGTCCGCTGGCCGACGACGCCTTGATGATGACTGCCGTCTATCACATCCGCAAAGGACAACTGCGGGATGCCGACCACTACCTGGACGTGCTCCGCCGCGAATATCCCAAGAGCGAACACACCCAGGCCGCATTCGTCGTCGGCTCACACATCAAGCTGGCCTCCTACCAGGGGCCGCGCTACGATGGCCGTGACCTCGTCGATGCCGACGATCTGATCCACAGCACGTTGAATCTCTTCCCGAACATCGAAGATAAGGAAGGGCTGCAATCCGAACTCGTGAAAATCAAGGATCGCGGAGCCGAACGCAACTGGTCGCGGGCTGAGTACTACCGACATCGCCAGAAACCACACGGCGAAGCCATCTACCTCGAGTCCATCCTCAAAGACTTCCCCGAGAGCCCGTTTGCACAAAAGGCGGCGACTCGCCTGAAGGAACTCGGTCCGCAGTACTACACGGGAATGCTCGAGCACTACCCGGACGAGACTCCGCTCGCAGCCCCAAAATCACCCAAGGCTGCCCCCCAGCCGCCAGCCGGGACCAAGCCAGAGGGCCCCCAATTCCCCAAACGGAACACCAAAACCAAACCGCCGGCCAGGATCATTCCACCGGAAGAGGAACTGCCCGGCACGCCTTCCAGGTCTGATGACACCAGCGAACCGTACGAAGAACTGCCACCCGCGAAGAGCACGGTCGATCAGCCGGAACTTGTGAATGGCATGTCTGAAGAAGAAATTGAGCGGACCGCATTCGATCCGCCACCGGCCAAGGCCAGGCCGTAACCGATCTGAGTCAAAAAAATCGGAAGAAATCTGACAGCAGAGGCGCACATGCCAGCAGTTTCCATGATTCTTCGACGCGGACAGGTGACCAGAGACGCAGAATGACGCAGCCGTTTGAGAAACATCATGGGGTACCGATCGCGAATTTCTGAGTATTGCCCCGCGTCGTCCGCCGCCCTCACCGCACGGTCGCAGTGCCTCGTCGCGCTTCTGGGTTGTCTCGCTCTCCTGTCGACAGGCTGCGGCTACCGCATGGGAAACGGGTTTGAACCCGAAATTCAATCGGTCTATGTCCCGATCTTCAAATCGCAATCAGATCGGCGGGGGCTGGAATTTCAGCTGACCGAAGCGGTCCAGAAGGAGATCCAGCTGCGAACTCCGTTCCGCGTCGTTGATCAACCCACCGCTGACACGCAGCTGATCGGCAAGATTGTTAATACGCGTAAACGTGTTCTCGGCGAAACGAAGAACGACGATCCCCGCGAACTGCAGATGTCTCTCACGGTGGAAGTCCGCTGGGAGAACCTCAAGACAGGCGAAGTCCTCGCCGAAAAGCGGGTCCCGATTTCTCAGAACGAAATCCAGCTCATCCAGAACGCCGAATTCGCTCCGGAAGTCGGTCAATCATTAGCGACGGCCTATCAACAGGTGATGGACCGCATGGCCCGTGAAATCGTCGACCTCATGGAGGCCCCCACACTTTAATTAACCGACTTCAGCACCGTGGGACGGGTCTCCCGGCCCGTCCGTCCCCGTACTGCTGAATCCCCGGACACCGACACAAACGAAAATCAGGTGAGCCCCAGCCTACCACTGCGGTGCGTTAGATATCAGGGACGGACGGGCCGGGAGACCCGTCCCACAACCTCACGAAACGTTCCTCCAATTAGCAGACCATCATGTGGCGCAACCTTCGATATCGCGGCGAATACCTGGTCTTCCGGCTGATGCTGTGCGTCTGGCAGACCCTCTCGCCGCGCGGCTGCGCCCGCCTGGCCCACCAGCTCGCCTGGGTGATGTGCCATGTTCTGCCCCGCAAACTGACGCGGTACCAGGTGGCCCGCGACAATCTGCGACAGGCCTTCGGATCCGAAAAAACCGACGCCCAGATCGACCAGATCATCTACCAGATGTGGGTCCATCTCTTCCGATTGCTGTCGGAAATCGCCCATTTACCGCGTAAGCTCCATCTGCATAACACTTACGAAATCATCCAGTTCCAGAATCGACCGGATGCCGTACGAGCCCTCCTGTCCGATCGCCCGGTCCTCCTGCTCAGCGGACACTACGGCAACTGGGAAATGGCGATCTCGGTCTTCGGCCTCTTTGGCTTTCAGATGGGTGTCGTCGCGAGAGAGCTCGATAATCCCTATCTGCAGAACTGGTTCGCCCGCTTTCGTCAGCAAACCGGACATCAGTTGATCGCCAAGAAAAACTGCTTTGACGACATGCTGGAACTGCTGGAGCAGGGGGGCCGCTTCGCCTTGCTGGGGGATCAGGACGCCGGCCGCGGCGGGATCTTCGTCGAGTTCTTCGGCAAGCCTGCCTCCACGCTGAAAACGATTGCCTTACTCGCGCAGCAATACAACGCCCTCATCTGCGTGGGCTGTTCACGCCGGCTCCCCGAACGGGGCGAGCACTGGGAACGTTTCGAACTCGCCGTCGAAGAAATCATCGACCCCCAACAACTCGAGACCGACAACCCGATTCTGGAGATCACCCAGAAATATACGGCCGCACTCGAACGAGCCGTCCGCCGCGCCCCCGAGCAATACTTCTGGCTCCACAAACGCTGGAAAACAGCCCCCGGCGATCGCGAAGCCCGCCGCCTGGCCCGCAAAAAAGCCGCCTGAGCCCCGCAGCTTGACTCTCCAGAATCGAGCGAACTTCGCGGATCAACGAACCACAACCCCGTCTCGACGCCGCCCGCCTTCACGCTGACTTCGACAGCGGAATCAGCTTGGGAATCGGCACCTTCAAGCCCACAACGCCGCCGTGCTGAGCCTGCAATTGCGTGAACGGCACTTCCAGAAACGCATACAGTTCCCGCGGTGGCCGCTTCTTCAGATAAACGTCAACCAGATCGCCCATGCACTCGTCATACTCTTTCTGACTGTGCGAATGGGCGTGATAGCGGCCGCCAAAACGGCGAATGTCACCATTGAACTCCGGGCTGATGTGAAACAGCTCATGAATCACGGTGATCAGCTTCTCGCGGAAGCAATGATCGAAAAACCGCGGCAGATAGAACGTCAGAATATAGAGCAGTTCCTGCTGCCCATGATACAACCGCGGCACTGTCCATTGCCGGCCGTAGCGTTCGGTGACCAGTGACCCGTCCTCAAATCGCAGAGGGGTCAACTTAGCTTGAATGCCGTGCGACACGCGCCGGCGGGCTTGGGCAAACGTCACTGCCACCTCGGGCATGCGCACATGCCGCAGATCGGGTAGACGTTGGGTGATGTCATCGCAGAGGCGATACATCGCATTACTGAAATCAAAAGGCGCCCGTGAAGCGGCCATGTTGTGAAGGAATCCTTTCTTCAACAACGCTACGCAACTCGACGCCCTGACGGGGCGACTCACTCTCTGAGTGGTCGCCCTCACTCCAATGCAGCGGAACCCGGTTGAGTTCCTGCTGGAAGTCCTCAGACTTCTAAGCCTGCATTGAAATTCAACTCAAACTATGCGCTGGCGGTCTCTTCCGCAGCAGCGGGCGCCTTCGGTGCAGTGACTTGCAAGGTAGCATCAGTCTTCTTAGCACGCACTCGCTTAACGCGATCATTCTGACCCACAAACTCCAGGATCGCATGACGCGTGGCGTCGCCGATCCGGAACTTCGCCAACTTCAGGATGCGGGTGTAGCCACCCTGACGATCAGCAAACCGCTCGACCAAATCACTGAAGAGAATCTCCACCGCTTCAATGTCTCGCAGAGCAGCGAACGCACGACGACGAGCTTCAATTCCCGGTGCACGTGCCTGAGCCCACTTCGACCAGGTGGGGGACTCACGCCACGCCTTCCACTCGGCTGTATCCTTCGCGGCCTTCGTGGCAAACTGCTCAGCAGCCTTCTCGGTTGCCGCACCCTTCTTCGCCAGAGTGATCAGCTTTTCGACGAACGGACGAATTTCCTTGGCCTTGGGCACCGTAGTGGTGATCCGGCCCGGAACTTCAGGATTGTTCTCGGCACCTTCCGTGCTACGCAGCGTCTTAATCAGACTGGCTGCCATATTGCGGAACATCGCCTTACGGTGTGACGCATTCCGGTTCAACGTCCGGCCGGCAATTCTGTGACGCATGGCTGATCTACTATCTCGCTCTAAAGGCTGCTATATCCCATCGCCCCAGGTCATTTGACAAATAGTCATCGCCAGCAAGTCGCTGGCGACAACATTCTCCTGAGACGTCGCTTAACTCGTCAAGAACAATCTTGTAACGTGATTACTTCGCGGCCCCGCTGCCCGATTGGGGAGCCACTCGCATACCGAGTCGCAATCCAATCACTTCCAGCCGCTCTTTGACTTCCAACAGTGTGGTTTCGCCGAAATTCCGCACCTGCAACAACTGCTCGTCGCTGCGGCGAACCAGATCGCGAACCGTATTGATACCTTCTGATTCCAGGCAGTTCGTCGCCCGGACCGACAAGTTCAACTCGGCCAGGCTCTGATTCAGCTTCTCTTCCAGCTCGAGATCAACCGGCGAGTAGCCAGTGGCTTCCATCAGACCCTTCAGACCCTGTTCTGGCGACAACTCCGGACCAGGTTCGCGATAGGTCACGAACGGCGTCAGGTGCTTGCGCAAAATCTTGGCCGACTCGACCAGTGCCATGTCCGGCGTGATCGTGCCGTTGGTCCAGATTTCCAACGTCAGCTTATCGTAATTGGTACGCTGACCGACGCGAGTATCTTCAATCTTGTAACGCACACGGGTGACGGGCGAATAAATCGCGTCCACAGGGATCACACCAACCTCATGGTCGGCCTTGTAGTGCTCGCTGACCGGCAGGTAACCGCGGCCATTCTCCACGGTCAACTCGACCAGGAACGGTACGTCGTCGGTCATCGTCGCAATGACGAGATCCTTGTTAATGATCTCCACCTGATCGTCGGTGATGATGTCGGCACCGGTGACCACGCCACGTTCGTGACGGTCGATCCGAATGGTCTTTGCCGAAGCACTGTGATTCTTGACCACCAGCGACTTGATATTGAGGATGACGTCGGTGACGTCTTCGACGATACCCGGAATCGTGGTGAACTCGTGCTGCACACCCTGCATCTTCACGCGGGTAACCGAGCTGCCTTCCAGGCTGGAGAGCAGAATCCGACGCAGGCTGTTACCGATGGTCGCTCCGAACCCGCGTTCGAACGGCTCGGCAACGAACTTGCCGTACGTCGGTGTCAGCGTGGCCAATTCCGGAATCAACCGGCTGGGCAACTCCAATCCCCGCCAACGAATACGCATCTGTGTTTCCCCCAGTGTTTTCGGTTTCGGCTGAACTCAGCCGAGTAAGGGCACATGGCCCGCTTGCCAGCCGTTCGCCGCCAGCCACACATCGAAAGACAATTTGCCCCCGACGGATCGCAGCCGCGAAGACTATTAGTTTAACGCGAACAGAGCTCGATGATCAACTGTGGCTCGATGGGCAGCGATACGTCGCCCATTTCCGGCAGCCGCAAGACCTTACCCTCGGGAATTTCACCCGGAATCATCGTCAGAAAATCGGGGGTTGAAGCTCGCCCCTCTTCCAGGTTCGTTCTGACGGCACCCAAGCTCTTCGGGCGGTTCTTCACCGTAATCGAATCACCAGCCTTCAGCAGATAGCTGGCGATGGTGACCTTCTTACCGTTAACGCGGATGTGACCATGGCCGACCAGCTGGCGGGCACTGGCTCGCGAACCAGCGAAACCCAAGCGATGGACAACGTTGTCCAGCCGGCGCTCCAGCAGGCTCAGCAGCGAATCTCCGGTATTACCGGTCGATCGCAACGCCATCTCCAGCATCCGCCGGAACTGTCGCTCGTACAGGCCATAATAGCGCTTCAGCTTTTGCTTCTCACGCAGTCGCTTGCCGTACTCTGTCGGCTTCGACTTCTTCTCCCCGTGCATACCGGGGGCGTACTCGCGTCGTTCGATCGCACACTTCGGCGAATCGCAACGCAAGCTCTTGAGAAACAACTTGACGCCTTCACGGCGGCAGAGGCGGCAGACAGGTCCGGTATAGCGTCCCATGATCTCACTCAGAAAACTCGGGCCGCGTCCGAAAACGCGGCCGGGAAAACAATCTTATAAACTCGCACTACAGTGCTGCCGACTCGAGATCCACAAGATCAGACGCGGCGACGCTTCGGCGGACGGCAACCATTATGGGGCAACGGAGTCACGTCTTCAATGATCTTGACGATCAGACCGGAACTCTGCAGACCCGTGATGGCGCTTTCGCGGCCCGAACCCGGTCCCTTGACCTTGACTTCAATTTCCTTGACACCGAACTTGGAAGCACGTTCGGCACACGTTTCAGCAGCACGCTGTGCCGCGAACGGTGTACTCTTACGGCTTCCCTTGAATCCGGACGTGCCAGCCGAGGCCCAGCACAAAACGTCGCCATTGACGTCGGTGATGGTGACCAAGGTGTTGTTGAACGTCGCCTTGATATGTGCCACGCCTCGCGACACATTGCGACGGATCTTCTTCTTTTTCGCCTTCCCCACAACAACTCTCCCGGAACGGCAATTCGCTTATGCGCCGTTCGAATAACTGAGCACCAGGGCCAGAAATCTTCCTGCCGAATACTTTGTCTGCTTGCCGGAGCACCAACAGCCAAGGGCTGCTTAGCGCATATCCTTGACGCCCTTCTTACCGGCGACCGTCTTACGGACACCCTTCCGCGAGCGGGCATTGGTTCGTGTTCGCTGACCACGCACTGGCAGTCCGCGGCGATGTCGCAATCCGCGATAGCACTGAATATCACGCAAACGAGCGATATCCTGGGCAATCTTGCGGCGCAACTGGCCTTCGACAAGGAATTCCTTGTCAAGCAAGTTGGCGATCCGGGCGACTTCGTCTTCCGTGAGCTCCTTGCCCTTCTTCTGGAGATCAATCCCCAGTTGACGGCAAATCTTGATCGCGGATGCCCGGCCGATACCGTACAGATACGTCAACGAAATGTATGTGGGACGGTCGTTGGGAATGTCCACACCTTGAATACGCGGCATGAGCCCTGGCTCCGACTAGTTGCTTGGTTCGTTTGAGGAGGTTCGCTTGTTAACGTATCAGCTACATCAATACGACAAATCAGCCTTGACGCTGCTTGTGGCGTGGGTTGGCTGAACAGATCACGTACACGCGACCCTTGCGACGCACCATTTTACACTTTTCACAAATCCGGCGGACACTTGCTCGGACTTTCATGTCCCTACCCGTCACTTTCTCAACTGATTCGCAACCAGCAGACCACTACCGAACGCTACTTGTCGCTCTCGAGCAATCCGCTGTAATTTCGCATCACAATGTGGCTGTCAATCTTCTGGACCACGTCGAGAGCCACTGATACGGCGATCAACAGTCCGGTCCCGCCGAAGAAGCTGGCTACCAGCATATCAACGTTCAGGAAAGACGCAATCATCGTCGGTATAACAGCGACGACGCTCAGGAACGCAGCACCCACATAGGTGATACGAACCATGACTTTTTCAAGATACTCTGCAGTCCGGCGGCCAGGACGATAACCCGGAATGAAGCTGCCGTAATCCTTCAGATTATTGGCAATATCCTTCGGATTGAACGTAATGGCAGTCCAGAAGTAGCAGAAGAAGTAAATCAAACCAATGTAACACATGTTGTACAACACACCGCGATCCGAGCTGAACGCCGAGCCGAGATTTCTCAGGAAGGCACTGCCAGTCAAATTGCCGATCGTGTTGAACAGGAACACCGGAATCAACAGCAGACTGGATGCAAAAATGATCGGCATCACACCTGACTGATTGACTCGCAGCGGTAAATATTGCTTCTGACCACCCCAAGTGCGGCGGCCTCGTACATGCTTGGCACTCTGCGTCGGGATCTTTCGCTGGCCCTGAGTAATGGCGACCACCCCGATGATCACCGCCACGAACAACAGCGACAGGATCAACAGTTTGTCGATACCAGCTCCCGTTCCCAGCTTGATCCCTTCCTTGAACGCCGGCTTCAACAGCGACTGCAAGGCTTCCGGCATCCGGCACAGGATACCAGCCATAATCAACAGGCTGATTCCGTTACCGATCCCGTATTCATCAATCTGTTCGCCGATCCACATCAGCAACACGGTTCCCGCCGTCATCGTCAGCGCTGCCGCCAGATGGAACGGAAATGTGTCAAAGTCCTGTAACACAGGACTCGGTTGCATGTTATACGACAAATACCGCACCCACATGAAACTCTGGGCAAACGCCAGAATCACTGTGGCATAGCGCGTGTACTCATTAATCTTCTTGCGCCCCGCCTCACCTTCCTTCTGCAGCTTCTCCAACGGCGGATACACCGTCGCAAACAGCTGGAAGATAATCGAGGCGGAAATATACGGCATAATGCCCAATCCGAAGATCGTGCTCATACCAATGCTGGCGGCCGAGAACAACTGCACGACTTGCATCGCACGTCCCAGTCCGCTTTGATCATTTGCCTGGCTCTCCAGAGCCTGCTTCAATGCTGTCTGGTCGATAATCGGCAGGGGAATGTAATACCCCAGGCGATACACAGCCAGCAAACCGAGAGTCAAGATAATCTTGTATCTCAGTTCCGGGATGCGGAAGACCGTCAGCAGCTTTTCAATCATCGCGACTTATCCTATTCACAGCTTACCCGATCCGTAGGGCCAACTGTCGCGGGACTCTCAACACCTGCTGTCGAACTCGCCACACCAACGACCACCGTTGGACAAAATGGTCCAGTCCACACAATCTACAACCTGGCTAATCGAGCCAGACTAAGCAATCAACACTTCAACGCTACCGCCAGCCGCCACGATCTTCTCAGTCGCAGCCTTGGAAAACCGATGAGCCTTGACGGTCAACGCCTTGGTAATCTCGCCGTCGGCCAGGATCTTGATGACGTCGTGCCGGCCCTGCACCAATCGCGTGATCTTCAACAGATCAGGATCAACCACAGCCCCCGCTTCGAATACGTTTTCAATATCCGACAAGTTCACAATAGCGACGTTGGTCGCGAAGAACTTGTTGTTGAAACCGCGTTTGGCAATACGTCGGGCCATCGGCACCTGACCACCCTCGTGGCTCAAGCGACGTGAGTTACCAGCACGGCTGCCGGCACCTTTGTGACCGCGACCTGATGTTTTACCATGGCCAGAACCAGGACCGCGACCGATACGTTTCCGCACGGTATTGGTCTTAATTCCCTTGTGTACGTCTTCAAGAATCATTGCGACACCTATATGTGACTCGGTGGTTAATTCGCACCACGAGCAATTTAATTAGAGTTCGACGCCACGCAGCCGGGCAATACTTTCACGCGTCCGCAACTTCGTCAGGGCATTCATCGTCGCCTTGACCATGTTCAACGGATTCGTCGATCCGCGGGCCTTGGTCAGAATGTCGTGCACACCAGCCGATTCCAGCACAGCTCGGACACTCGCACCGGCGATAACACCGGTACCAGGAGCAGCCGGAATCAGGATGACTCGCGACGACCCGAATCGACCTTCGACCATGTGCGGGATCGTCTTACCGGCGATCGGCACGCGAATCGTATTACGAATCGAAGACCGCACAGCCTTGTCCACGGCCAACGGGACTTCAATGCCCTTGCCGTAGCCGTAGCTGGTCTTGCCCTTTTCGTCGCCCGTTACCACCAGGGCGGTAAAGCTGAAACGTCGACCGCCCTTGACCACGCAAGCGCAACGACGAATCTGGACAACTTTTTCTTTACCATCGGATCGTGCTTCGGATACTGACGCCACGGCTTGGTTACTCCCCGGTCGTTACCGGTATGCTGGGCAGCGGGGCCAGTTCGCCCTTGCCACTACTTGATCTCAATAAAATCGAGAACAAAACCGGTGATAGGCAATCCAGAACTGATGACAGTACCGAGTTGCCGAATGGTTTTGTTTAAATGACTAAAATTCCAGTCCACCCGCACGAGCGGCATCGGCCAGGGCAGCGATACGACCATGATAGCGATACTGCCCACGGTCGAACACCACTTCCTTGACACCCTTCTCAATGGCTCGCGAGGCGATCAGCTTTCCGATCACTTCGGCAGCAGCCTTGTTGCCGCCGTTCGCACCCTCGGCCAGGGCCTGCTTTTCAGCAGTGCTGGCCGAAGCCAGGGTCTTACCCTCTGCGTCGCTGATGATCTGCACGTAAATGTGCTTATTGCTGCGAAATACGGTCAATCTGGGGCGCGTCGCCGTGGCGCGAATCCGATTACGGACCCGAAACCGCCGATTCAGGCGCTGCTTACCAATCCGAGCTGACAGTTTCATCTCTTTACCCTAAACCGCTGACGGCATACCAAAAATAGACAATTCAACACGCGGAACGAATCCCCCACCCGCCACTCGGCGACAATCAGCTACTGCCGAATGCCTTACCAGCCTTGCGACGAACATACTCGCCAGCGTACCGAATCCCCTTACCTTTGTAAGGCTCGGGAGGCTTGACGGCTCGAACTACCGCCGCGAATTGTCCAACGGCCTGCTTATCCGCGCTCTTCATGTTCACATGCGTCGCGTCGGGAATCTCCACGATCACGCCAGCCGGAATCGGCAACTTCACGATGTTCGCGAAGCCAACCTGCAACTCGACGTACTTACCCTTGATCGAGGCCTGGTAACCAACGCCCTGAATTTCCAGCTTCTTTTCGAAGTAGGTCGTCACGCCACAGACCATGTTATTGACCAAGCTCCGCGTCAAACCGTGCAGTGCACGATTCTGCTTCTCGTCATTCGGACGAGTCACGCTGAGACTGCGGTTGGCGGCGTCGAATTCGACGATCATGTTCGGATGATACGTCAGCTTCAACTCGCCGTTTTTACCCTTCACAGTGATCTCACCGCCGGCGACTTTGACGTCGACTCCGGCGGGCACTGCGATGGGCTTCTTGCCGATCCTGGACATAGTGATTCGAACCCGATGCTGGGGATGTATCCGCTAGTTTGATCGACACTGGCGTATCTGCCACGATGCGATCCGACCGCGTTTCTCCCTGTTTGACTGAAAAATGTATCTGCAATACTCAAACAACCGGACTCGGCGTCCTGGCTGCAATTAATAAACGGTGCACAACACTTCGCCGCCGACTCCCTGAGCCTTCGCTTCGCGGTTGCTCAACAAGCCCTTATTCGTCGACAGCACCTTGATGCCCAAACCTTGCAGCACGATCGGCAGATTATCCACCGAACAGTAGCTGCGACGGCCAGGCTTGCTGTCGCGGCTGATGTGCTGAATGACCCGCTCACCGTTGGGGCCATACTTCAACACGATCCGCAACGTGGCGGCCGGCTTAGTGTCGATGATCTCATGCTCCCAGATGTAGCCTTCGCGCTGCAACACATTGGCCAGAGCGATCTTCAACTTGGAGCAGGGCATGTCAACATAGGGACGCTCAATCGTAATCGCATTGCGAATCCGCGTGAGCATGTCGGCAATCGGGTCGGTCATCATAATAAATGCGGCTCGCTCTGGCACTCTACTGTACATACGCGGCATCAACGCCGGCGCAATTTTTGACTTAACTCAAGCGGCAATTGTTGTTTAGGAACATTCCCGACAACCGCCACCCGACACGATGTTTACCAGCTGGCCTTCTTGACACCAGGCAGCAACCCATCAAGGGCCATGTCCCGGAAGCACAAGCGGCACAACGTGAACTTACGGTAAACCGCCCGCGGACGGCCGCACAAAGCACAACGACGTTCCAGTCGGGTGCTGAACTTCGGCTTCCGCTTCGCTTTTTCGATCTTTGCCTTACTGGCCATGTTTTATTCCCGCATACGCTAAGTTGACTCAAATGAGTCGTCTCACTACCGGAGACACTGGGGGGGCGGAGACAATTCTTATCAGCTGGATACCGTTACCGGTATCAGATTATTCACCATCGGGTCGCATCGGCAGGCCCATCTCACGCAACAAGGCCCGGGCAGCGGCATCGGTTTCCGCCGAAGTCACGATGGTAATGTGCATACCCTGTTGGTGGTGCACCTTATCCGCATCGATTTCGGGAAACACGAGCAACTCGCTCAGGCCCAGCGTGTAATTTCCCCGGCCATCAAACGACTTCGAGCTCAAGCCGCGAAAGTCGCGTACACGGGGCAGGGCCAGAGATACCAGACGGTCGAAGAATTCATACATCCGGGCGCCACGCAAGGTGACCATGCAGCCAATTTCCTGGCCTTCACGCAGCTTGAAGCCGGAGATCGACTTCTTCGCCTTCGTCACCTGGGGCTTCTGGCCGCCGATCGTCCGCAGATGGCCGACAGCCTCTTCCAGACGTTTGCGGTCTTGCGTTGCCGCACCGACGCCCATGTTCAAAACGATCTTCTGCATCCGCGGAATCGCATGCGGATTCTTAGTACCAAGTTGACTAGTCAGCTTGGCGAAGACGTTGTTCTTGTAGTGTTCCTGCAGCCTGGGAGCCATTCAAATTCACCTATCGCAGCGATTGACGTCAACACCCTCGCGTGACGTGTCTCGCGATAACATTGTCGGTCAACACAAACTATTTGGATTGGGTCGCGTACTTCGGATTCGCGGGGCTGATGACGTTGAACACGTGGCCACACTTGCGGCAAACACGGCTCTTCGCGCCCTTGTCGTCGTACTTCACGCCGACCCGCACGCCCTTTTTACAGCTATCACAGTACAGTGCCACGTTGGAAATCGCAATCGGCATTTCCAAAGACAAGCGTCCGCCCTGCGGAGCCTTCGGATGACCGCGTTTCACGTGCTTGTAAACTCGGTTGACACCTTCCACGATGACCTTCTGGCCATCCTGGACGATTTCCAGGACCTTGCGCGGTTGCTTGCGAGCATCCGCGCCTGTCGTGACTTCAACCAGATCGCCCTTCTTAATACGCATGATTAGACCACCTCGCTCGCCAAACTGATGATCTTCATGAACTTCCGGTCTCGGAGCTCACGGGCCACGGCACCGAAAATACGGGTTCCCTTCGGGTTCCCATCCGCGTCGATCAGGACAATCGCGTTCTTGTCAAAACGCACATAGCTACCGTCAGCACGCCGATTGCCGTAGCGGACCCGCACGATCACGCCCTTGACGACGTCACCAGCCTTCACGCCCGCACCTGGCAGTGCCTTCTGAATACTTACTACGATGATGTCGCCGAGCCCCGCCGTTCGCCGGCTGGTCCCGCCCAACACCTTGATGCAACGGGCCACCTTTGCTCCGGTGTTATCCGCAACATCCAGCATCGTCTGCATCTGGATCATGATTTCATTCC
>CAZQUW010000163.1:0-14294 GCA_964596215.1 uncultured Planctomicrobium sp.
AGTGGCACCCAATCCCAAACTCAAACGCTGACAAAGCACTCAGAGAGTCAGGCTGCAGAAGACGCGGTTTCGTCGCGACCTTCCTGCAGCCTTACCTCTATTAGTGGGATTTCGCCCGCCATTTCGTGCAGGAAAATGGGCGTGATAGCAAGAATTCGCGGGTGTGCGGTTTATAAAACCAGCATGGCATCGCCGTAACTATAGAAGCGGTAATGCTCTGAGATCGCTGCGGCGTAGGCTGCGAGCAATCGTTCGCGGCCGACAAATGCTGCCAGCAGGACGAGCAACGTCGACTTGGGGAGGTGAAAATTGGTGAGCATCACGTCGACGGTCTGGAATTGATACGGGGGCTGAATGAACAGCCGCGTGTCGCCAGAGAACGCTCCCAACTGTCCTGTTCGACTGGCCGTCTCCAGAGACCGGACGGAGGTGGTCCCGACGGCAACGATTCGGCCACCCCGGGCGCGCGTCTGTTGAATGCGTTCAACGGTGGCGGCGGGCACGTCACACCACTCAGAATGCATGACGTGATCCGCCAGTCGCTCGACCGAAATCGGGCGAAATGTTCCCAGGCCGACGTGCAACGTCACGTAAGTGTCGTGGATTCCTCGGGCGCGGCAGTTGGCCAGCAGTTCGGGGGTGAAGTGCAGTCCCGCCGTGGGGGCCGCGACAGAGCCGGGATGTCGGGCATGGAGCGTTTGATAGCGTTCGCGATCTGCCTCGGTTGCCGTATCTCGCTCCATATAGGGGGGCAGCGGAACCTGGCCGAACTGTCCCAGCACTTCGACGTGGGTTCCGGACCGGTCAGGCTGCATCAGCCAGCCCCCGTCCGGCAATTTTTCGATCAGCTTCAACCGCAAGGGGGCCGTTGAGGCTCCTTCCGGGGCCTGGAGATTGCGGGCGGGAATCAGGAGTTCTTCACCCACCTGCAGCTTGCCACGTGTTTGTCCGATGACTTCCCAGGTTCCGGGCTGCGGAGACTTCAGAAACAATCCTTCCCAGCGGCCCCCCGTGGCGGCCCGCTGGCCGACCAGGCGTGCGGGAAGCACGCGCGTATCGTTCAATACCAGCAAGTCTTGCGGCTGCAGCAGTTGCGGCAGATCGGCGATGGTCCGGTGTTCGATGTGCCCGCTGTGGCGGTGCAGAACCAGCAGGCGTGCCGCTTCACGCCGTGCGGGGGGCTCACGGGCGATAAGTTCATCGGGCAGGTGGTAGTCGTAAAGGTCCAGTTCGCTCATGCGGGGCATTTTTGCAGATCGGGATTCGGCCTGCAAAGCGGTCCGTGGTGTTCCTGGAGTCTCAGCAGCTTCCTTCGCAACTTTCAGAACCAGCTGAAAGCAGTGGCAGGCAGGCGATCCAGGACTGCAGGAGCACAAGTCGCCAAAGAGAAAAGAAACGGCAAAGAAACAGAAAGGCCCCCTGAGAGCCTAGATTCCAGAGGGCCTTCCCGCGTCGGGTCACCGGACGAATCAGGTGACGTCGACCGTCTTCGTGGCAACGTTACTGGGCAGCTGGGTCTCGTCCGTCACCTGAATGGTGACGATCCGCGGCCCACCGCTTCGGTTCGTGCCTCGAAAGATGATGTTCTGCAGCACGGTGCGAACCCGTTCGAGAGTCGCGTTCGAGTTGAGCTCAATCTGCAACGGCGCACCATTGACTCCACCCGTGTAGGTTCCGACAACCACCCTGCCGACCCGCAGTTCTCCGCGACGAATGTTGACGCGGCCGCGGTTGGCTCCGCCACGCAGGAAGGTGACCTGATCGCGGCGCCCCGGGGTCGATCCGTCGCCGGTCAGGATGGCAACGCGGATGCGACCACCCCCGAAGTTCGTCGAGTCGGCATCTGTCACGGTCGCTCCTGGATCAAGGACCAGCTTGCGATGTCCCTTAACCGTGCGATTGCCGGCCGTCGTCGTGACCACGGGGGCTTCACCCTGGGCCGTGACTGTCAGGTTGACCGTGGCAATGTTCCCGTCCGCCGTACCATCGTTGGCGCGGTAGGTGAAGCTGTCGCTGCCATTAAAGTCGGCAGCCGGCGTATAGACGAACGAGCCGTCTGCATTGAGTGTCACTGTGCCATGGGCGGGCAGTGACACAATTGTGGCCGTCAGCGGGTTACCGTCGACATCCGTGTCATTCACGAGCACGCCGTTCCCCGCCGCGACCGTCAGTACTTGATCCTCGTTGACCGCGTAGGTGTCATTCACGGACACCGGGGCAGTATTGGCAGCCGCATTGACCTGGATGGTGACCGTGACCGGGCCGCTGTTCGTCGTGCCGTCATTCGCCTGGTACGTGAAGGTGTCGGTACCTGTGAAGCCAGCAGTGGGAGTGTAGGTGAAGGAACCATCGGTGTTCAGGGTCAGCGTGCCGTGTGACGGATTCGTCACGGTGGTCGCCGTGAGCGTGTTGCCGTCCGTGTCGGTGTCATTCGTCAGCACACCCGCCGCGGGCACGACGAGTGCTGTGCCAGCAGTCGTGGAGTAGGCATCGCTGTTACCTACCGGCGCGTCATTGACCGCCGTGATGGTCAGTGAGACCGTCGCGATATTGCCGTCGACCGTGCCGTCATTGGCGCGATAGGTAAAGCTGTCGGAGCCGTTGTAATTCGCCGTGGGGGTATAGGTGAAGGAACCGTCGGGGTTGAGGGTCAGTGTTCCATGTTGCGGCAACGTCACGATGTTCGCCGTCAGGGTGTCATTCTCGGCGTCGGTGTCGTTCGTCAGCAATCCCCCGCCCGCGGGGACCGTCAGGACCCCATCCTCACCGATCGTGTACGCATCGTCGGCCGAGACCGGTGCGGTATTGGGGGCCGCGTTGACCAGAATGCTGACGGTGACCGGAGCGCTGCTGGTCGTACCGTCATTCACCTGATAGGTAAAGGTGTCGGTACCTGTGAAGCCAGCAGTGGGAGTGTAGGTGAAGGAACCATCGGTGTTGAGGGTCAGCGTGCCGTTCGCGGGATTCGACACGGTGGTCGAGGTGAGAATATCGCCGTCGACGTCGGTGTCGTTGGTCAATACACCGTTGGCCGCAATGGTCAGGGTTGCGCCCGCGGTCGTGCTGTAGGTGTCATTGGCGCCCACGGGTGCATCATTCACCGGATTGACCGTGATCTGCACCGTTCCGACATTGCTGTTGGCCGTCCCATCGGTGGCACGATAACTGAAGGTGTCGCTCCCCTGGAAGTTGGCGTCAGGCGTATAGGTGAAGGAACCATCAGAATTCAACGCCAGCGTGCCATGCGTGGGGAGCGTGACGATCCCCGCCGCTAACGTGTCGCCGTCGGCGTCGGTGTCGTTAGACAGGACTCCCCCCACCGCGGCGACGGTCAGTGTGGCATCTTCGTTGACGGAATATGCATCATTCACCGCCACCGGTGCGCTGTTCACGGCATTGACCGTCAGGGTGACCGTAATCGGAGCGCTGTTGGCCGAGCCGTCATTCGCCTGGTAGGTAAACGTGTCAGCGCCGTTGAAGCCAGCGGCTGGCGTATAGGTAAATGATCCGTTGGCATTCAGATTGAGTGTCCCCTGAGATACATTGGTGACCAGGACTGCCGTCAGCGAATCCCCTTCGGCGTCGGTGTCGTTGGACAGCACTCCCGGCGCACTGACCGTCAGGGTGCCCCCTTCGTCGACGTCATAGGCGTCGTCCCCGCCAGTCGGGGCATCATTCAAGGCGGCAATATTCAGGGTCACCGTCGCGACATTGCTGTTGGACGTTCCGTCGCTGGCCTGATAGCTGAAGCTGTCAGTCCCGCTGTAGTTCGAATCGGGGGTGTAGGTGAATGTGCCGTTCGGGTTCAGCAGGACCGTACCATGAGTGGGGTTGCTGACCAGCGTCGCTGTCAGCGGGTCACTTTCGGGATCGCTGTCGTTGAACAGCACACCATTCGCAGGTGTGGTGGTCAACATGACATCTTCGTTCAGATTGTACGTGTCGTCCTGGGCGGTCGGGGGATCATTGGCGACACCGGCAATCGTGATGGTCACCGTCGCGGTGTTGCTGTTGGTCGTGCCATCACTGGCCTGATAGGTAAAGGTATCCGTACCGGTAAATCCCGCGGTCGGAGTATAGGTAAAAGACCCGTCAGGATTGAGGGTCACCGCACCATTGGCGGGGTTGGCGACAATGGCGGCGGTCAGGGTCTGATTGTCCGCGTCCGTGTCATTGGCCAGGACGCCAGTGGCCGCCGGAACGTTCAGGGCCGTGCTGGTGGCAGTGGTATAACTGTCGTTGATCGCCACCGGAGCATCGTTGGTTCCGGCGACGGTAATCGAGACGGTGGCTACGTTACTCAGAGACAACAGGTCCGATGCCTGGTAGGTGAAGGAATCGGGCCCGCTGTAATTGGCATCGGGCGTGTAGGTGAACATGCCGGTCGGCAGCAGGACCAGGGTGCCATGTTGCGGGGGGGTGACCAGCACGGCAGTCAGCAGGTTGCCGTCGGCATCGGTGTCATTCTGCAGGACGCCACCCACGGACACATTGAGCAACGAATCCTCGGTGACATTGTATGTGTCGTTGACCGCGACCGGCGCCTGGTTGCCCGCTCCACCGGTGCTCGGGTCGACGATGATCGAAACCGTGGCGATGTTGCTGTTCGACAACAGATCGGACGCCTGGTACGTGAACGAGTCGGGTCCGCTGTAGCCGGCATCCGGCGTGTAGGTGAATTGACCCGTCGGCAGCAAGAGCAAGGTGCCGTGCGTGGGGCCGGTGACCAGGGAGGCGATCAGCAGGTTGCCATCGGCATCGGTGTCATTGACCAGCACGCCGGGGAGTGCGACATTCAGCAGAGAATCCTGATTGACATGGAAGGTGTCATTCACGGCGACCGGAGCATTGTTCCCCCCCGGTCCCACCGGTACCACCGTGATGGTCGCCGTCGCGATGTTGCTGAGCGAATTCAGATCGGAGGCCTGATAGGTGAAGGTATCGGTACCGGTGAAGTCGGCGTCGGGGGTATAAATGAACGTCCCGGTGGGCAGGAATGTCAGAGTTCCATGTTGCGGAAACGTGACCAGATTCGCGGTCAGCAGCGCGCTGTCGGCATCGGTGTCATTGGCCAGAACACCATCCAGTTGCGTCCCGAGCGAGAGATTCAGAATGGAATTCTCGGCCACGGCGAAGGCGTCGTCATTGGCGACAGGTGGTGCGCCATCCAGACCCACGACGAGGGTCACCAGGGTTGGCAGGCCGGGCAGCAGGCCATCTGTGGGAACGTAGGAAAACGTATCCAGCCCGACATATCCGGTTTGCGGCGTGTAGACAAACTGGCCGTCTGATCCCAGTTCGAGCGACCCGTGCAGCGGACCGGTGATCAATTGGGCGTGCAGGATATCACCGGAATTGGGATCCGAATCATTGGCCAGCACGCTGACCGCGGAGCTGATGGGGGTGTTGGTCAGCACGCTGTAATTATCGACCAGACCAAGGGGTGGCAGATTGATGCCAATCAAGTCCGCCGCGAGCAGCGAACGATCTTCCAGGGATTCCAGTCCGCGACTGATGCGTGTCGCAGAACGGGGTTTCCGTCGGGCGGTCGAAGTGGACCAGAATGTACGGTTAGAAAAACGACGCAGGACCGCAGGCAACCATTGAATGTGCATGATCTAGGCTCCAGACAAACAGCGATGAACGACACACGGAGAAGGTGGCCCGCGAATCGAACGCGTTCGAAGTAGTGGTGGTGGCCCGGCAGATCAACAGATGGCCCGAAAACGGGAGCGGCCCGACAGACGTAATCCCTGGTGCGCAAGAAGTGCGCTTCCGGCCCGAGGGGAGAGAACTATGGCAGGGCCGTCGTACACGTGGTACATCCGCAATCATTAGCGGAATCAGGCAGTATGTCTAGAGGGGGAAGAACGGTATTAGCAAAATTCTTCCAAATTGCGCAATTCTTCCGAGAAAAGTCGCAATGACCAGGAAATTGCGGCGTGCAGCAGGTTTTCAGTACAAACGAATCTGTACGATCAACTGCACCTGCCCGCAAGTTGCGCTGCGGCTGGAATCGGGCAGAACATACCCGGAATCGCCTGGCGTGTCCGGCTGCAGCTATTTCGATGTAGACGCCGGGGGTGTGATCAGCAGTTCGGGTTTGTTCAAAACCAGCAGATGCCCGTGATCAGCGGTCACGATCATCAGCGACTCGTTCCAGTTGCTGTGTTGCTCGACCCAGTCGGTGATGACCTTGATGGCAGCATCGCCACTTTTGACGGCTCCGATCGAGTTGTCGATGTTGTCATCGTGGTTGGCCCAGTCGACGTCGCCCGCTTCGACCATCAACCAGAATTTCTGATCGGGCCTTGCGATCGCCGTAATGCCGGCCCGAGTCATTTCGGCCAGATTGGGGTTCTCGGTCAGGTCTTCGCTGGCGTAGACCTCGGCTTTGTTGTTGCGGCCCATGGCGGGCTGGTAGTCGCCGTCAGCCGTGGCGAACGGCAGGTGCCCGTTGTATTTTCCGTTACCATAAAAACCCAGCAGGCGGTGCTTGCCGGCGGCAGCCTGGACGGCGGCGGCCTGCAGTCGTTCAGCACCGCGCACCTGTGGTTCGCGAGTGGCCACGACGTACTTGCCACCGTTCGCGATGTCCACAGCGTGTTGATCCGCAGTCGTGAGATAAACGTTGCCCGGAACGAAATTGTCACCCTGGGGTTTCCTGATCAACTCAACATGGCCGAACCCGCCGCCGATCAGGACATCGAGTCCCGGCAGCGGCGTGACGGGGTGCGAAATGGACTTCAGTCCCAGTTGGTCACGGGTCAGATCCTGGTAATCATCGCGTTCCACATTGTGGGCATACGCGGCAGCCGGTGTGGCATGACTGATCGGCACGCTGGAGACGGCACCCACCAGCCAGCCCTGAGCCTGCAGGCGGTGCGCGATCGTTTCCACGGGAACCCCGTTGTAGTCGACGTTGACGGCACCGTTAAAAGTCTTGATGCCGGCAGTCATGCTGGTCGCGGAACTCGACGAGTCCGTAAAAGCGTGCATCGCCGGAGCGGTGGCCGGACGCGAAATCAGGTACTCCAGCGAGGCTGGCTGAGCCCAGGGAGTCAAGCCGCCACGGAGCGGGTCGTAGCCGCCGAACATCTTGCCGCCCGGGTTCTTCACAGTCTGCTGGTTGACGTCGATATCGGTCCCTTCGTTATGGGCACTCGTCACCATGAAGCCAAACTGGCTGGTGCCGCCGGCGGTGTAGTCGAGCCAGTGCAGCCCGGTGCCGCGGCCTTCGGTGTACTGAATCTGTTGCGTGGCCTGGATCGCCGCAGCGCGGGTGGTCGTCCAGTCCATGCCGTCGAAGATCACCAGGAAGATGTGCTTCTTGCCCGCGGCTGCTCCGGCCATTTGAAGGTCGAACAGGTTGGTTTGATCGAGGTACTCGGCCGTCTCGCAGAGCGTCTGCTCAGGGAGTCGGCCGTAGATTCGCTTGAGTTCCGCTGCGCTGCGGTAGGGGCTGTGGGGACCGGTGTAGTCAGTCAGATCGACGCGTGCCCCGGCCCCCTTGGTCCCGAACGTGTAAACCGGGATCAACCGATTCGAATGTGCCGACCACTGCGTGTACTTTTGCGGATCAACTCCCCAGTGCCCAAAGTCGGCCCGGTCTGCTTCCACGGCCTTGGTCTGCAGTTCCCGAATCCAGTCGCCAGCACTTAACGAGGTTGTCGAAGCCGCAGAGAGGACAGTGCAAATCAGGAACGGGATCCACAGGCTTGGGCGTTGCATCAGGACGATCCAGTCTTCGGGCAAGGACAATGGTGATGGCGTCGGGCGAAAGAGCGACTGTTGACTTCTTGACTTATAGCCTAGCAACCGCGGACGCCCCCAGCCAGCCGACCGGCTGACAGTATTCGAGTCTTGCGAAAACCGCCCTAAAACGTTTTCATGTCGATGTTTATGATCGATACATCGCACCCCGAAGTCACGGAGCACACGGCGTGCGGGGGTATTCGCGACGAATTAACACCAGGCGTACGCTGTGGCTTGCGAGCGACGACCCACGCTGGGTTGAACTGGTGTGACTCACCGGTGTGGCTCACCGGCGTGGATCAATGGTGCACTCGACTCCTGGCGAAACGGTGGGTGATGACTCGTACGTGACGTCCGGGAAATCGATCGGAATGAGGCGATCGGGACGCGGTTTAGCTGATGAAACCGCTGAGTTTCGGGGGCGGAAGTCACCATTTCGGCGATTGGCCGCTCTCCTCTTCCCTCGGTTTGACCGATCCTCTAACATCGTTTCCGTTGATCAACTCGGGGGATTGTTCCCCTCATTCGTTTTGCGACGTCCGCCGCTGGGCTGCGATGTCCTCGTTAAGCAGGAGAAATGTGAAATGGCAGAGCAGAAGGCCACCAATGTGACGTGGCATGAACACAAGGTGACCAAGGCGGAACGTCTTCAGTTGAAGGGGCACAAGGGGGCCGTCATCTGGTTTACGGGACTGAGCGCATGTGGCAAGAGCACCATCGCCAACGCCCTGGATCACAAGTTGCACCAGATGGGCAAGCACAGCGTGGTGTTGGACGGTGACAACATCCGCATGGGCCTGAACAAGAACCTCGGCTTCTCCGCAGAAGACCGTGCTGAAAACATTCGCCGGATTGGCGAAGTGGCCAAGCTGTTCGCTCAATCGGGCACCATCGCCATTACCGCGTTCATTTCTCCCTACCGCGCCGACCGCGATGCCGTCCGGGCCTTGCTGGGCGAAGGCGAATTCATCGAAGTCTATGTCAACGCTTCGGTCGAAACGTGCGAAGCACGCGATCCGAAGGGCTTGTACAAGAAGGCCCGCGCCGGCGAAATCAAGAATTTCACCGGTATCTCTGATCCGTACGAAGCCCCCGAGAAGGCCGAACTGGTGCTCGACGCCAACACCAAGGGCATCGAAGAGCTGACCAACGAAGTGTTGGCGTACCTCGATTCCAAGGGTTTGCTCAAGGCCTAATTCCGGCTGGCAGACAACGTTTAATTCCACAACCCGGTCAACTTTCTGGCCGGGTTGTTGCTTATCCCGCGTGGCCCGGCTCGCTGAGTCGGGAGTATTCGATATTGTTATCCGATTTGTCATCCGGCACTCGACTCATTGAGCCGGGCGACGTCACAGGATCCCAGCATGGCCGATACGCTTCCGACTCTTTCCCCAGACGCTGTCCGGCAGATCGTCACTCAATCGCTGACACCCGGTGAATACCGCGATCAGCGAGTCCTGTTAATCATTCCCGACAATACGCGGACCGCCCCGTTGCCATTGCTGTTTGACGCGGTGTTCCAGGCCTTGCGGGGCGTCGTCAAGCAGTTGGATGTGCTGGTGGCCCTGGGCACGCACCCTCCCATGTCGGACGTCGCGATCTCGGAGATGCTGGGCATCACCCCTGAAGAACGTGGCGGACTGTTTGCCACGGTGCAGTTCTTCAATCACGAATGGGATTCGCCCGACGCCCTGGTGCAAGTGGGAACGCTCACCAAGGCAGATACGTTTGAGATTTCGAACGGGCTGATGGAAGAGGATGTCCCGGTCACGATCAACAAGCTGGTGAACAATTACGACACACTGCTCGTGCTGGGGCCGGTGTTCCCGCACGAAGTCGTCGGCTTTTCGGGGGGGAACAAGTATTTTTTCCCGGGGATCGCCGGCGCCGAGATCTTGAATTTCTTCCACTGGCTGGGGGCCCTGATCAGCAATGTGGGGATCATCGGCATCAAGCACACGCCAGTCCGCGCGGTGGTCGATCGCGCGGCGAAGATGATCCCGGCCACGCGGCGCTGCCTGGCGTTTGTGGTCGCGAAAGACGGCAATCTGCATGGGATGTTCTATGGGACCCCGGAAGCGGCCTGGAACCAGGCCTCCGACTTGTCCTCGCAGGTTCATATCCAATGGTGCGACAAGCCGTACCAGCAGGTTCTCTCGTGCGCACCCCTGATGTATGACGAACTGTGGGTCGCCGGCAAATGCATGTATAAGCTGGAACCGGTCGTAGCGGATGGGGGCGAATTGATCATTTACGCCCCGCACCTGGCACACATTTCGGTGACGCATGGCAAGTTGATCGAGCAGATCGGCTATCACTGCCGACCGTACTTCACCGAACAGATGGCCAAGTTCCAGGAGTTTCCGCGGGGGGTGCTGGCCCATTCAACCCACGTGCGCGGGGCCGGAACGTTCGAAAACGGCATTGAAAAATGCCGCGTGAGGGTGACGCTGGCGTCGCAGATTCCCCCGGAAGTCTGCGAGCGGATTAACCTCGGCTACCGCGATCCGGCAACCATCAACATTGAAGACTTTGCCAATCGCGAAGACGAAGGCATCCTGCTGGTCCGCAAAGCCGGGGAAATGCTCTACCGGCTGAAGCCGTAACGGCACCGGGTGCCGTGGATCGCCCCACGAGCAAACGCGAATCGCCGCCGGAAAGATCGCCCCAGGCAAGATGGCAGCTCGTTCCGCTGCGACCCTGCCTGGGGCGAAGTCGAATCTCTGTCCAGCCGGGGCACCGTACCTCGGCTGGACTTGCTTTGTGACTACGTGCCGGCGACCACCGGGTTCTTCAGAATGCCCAGGCCGGCGATTTCGACTTCGGTGACGTCGCCGGGCTTGATGAAGATCGGGGGCTTGCGAGCCGCACCAACTCCTGGAGGGGTGCCGGTAAAGATGACGTCGCCCGGTTCCAGGGTGATGAACTGCGACAGATGCGCGATCAGCTCGTCGACCTTGAAGATCAGCTCTTTCGTGCTGGAATTCTGCAGGGTTTCGCCATTCAGACGCAACTGGATCTGCAATTGGTGCGGATCGGCGATTTCGTCGCTGGTGACGAGATACGGGCCCATGGGGGCGAAGGTGTCGGGGGTCTTGCCGATCAGCCACTGGCCACCCGGGCGACCGATTTGCCAGTCCCGCGCGGAAATGTCATTGCCGTTGGTGTAGCCCGCGACGTAGCTGAGGGCCTGTTCGCGGGGGATGTTCTTGCCACGCTTGCCGATGACCACGACAAATTCGGCTTCGTAGTCAACCTTATGGGCGACGCTGGGCAATTCAATGGGGGCGTCCGGGCCGATGACCGAACTGGAAAACTTGCTGAAGCAGATCGGTTCGGTGGGGATCGGCTGGCCACTTTCTTCGGCATGGTCGCGATAGTTCAAGCCGATGCAGATGACCTTGCCCGGTACGGGAATCGGGGCGAGCAGACGGCCTTCGATGAACTTGCCGGCGGCTTGTGCTTGCTCCAGGGCGGCGGCGGCGCGAGCCAGGCCGTCGGGCAGTGCGAGCAGAGCCTTGGGACAGTTGGGCAGGCTGGCGTCGGCCGCATGCAGATCAACATATTTCCCGGCCGCGGAGCCTGTCCCCACGCCTGTGACCTTTTTCCCCGATGCCGTTTCCAATGTTGCGAGCCGCACGATGGTGTTCCTCAATATCTGATGATTTGATGCCTTAACCGACAGTTTGGGAGCTTACCAGCTGATCTGGTCGCATACCAGTTCACCGGTGAGTTCGCGGCGTTTTGGCCTCGGATCAACCAGCATCGAGGTCACGGCCCGACCGCACCGATGTAGGGCTCGGAAAATCCGACAGACGGAGCATCGCGCTGCGGGCTCATCGGCGACGGCGCCAGGAAGCCTAAGGCATCGGGTTCCTCACTGGCAAATTGCGGCTTCACCGCTGCCTGGCCACCCGAGCCAAATATCACGAGATTGGGGTCCAGCATCGGCTTGCTGGTCCAGTTGTTCCCGCTCTGGCCCATCAAGCCGGCGAAATCGCTGGGAACGTACCCCTTTTCGACAACAAAATCGGCCCCTTCAACCTGATCAAACAGGTTGTTATAGAAACCCAGTTTCTCGGATTTCGCGGTCGGCATCGCTGCCAGAACAATTCCCTGCTTCAATTTGAAAAAGGTGTTGTTGGCCAGCCCGACTTCTTTCAAAGTCAATTTTTCTCCCCGGAAGCGGACACCGACATCGACCTTAAAGAAGATCGTCTTCATCAGCTTGAGGTCTTCGCAATCGGTTTCGATCAACACCCCTTCGGACATGGGGCCGAGCAAACGACAATTGTCGATCGTGACGAAGGCCGTGGCGGAGGCCCCCTTCGTGACGGTGATTCCGACCGCACCGGGCTTGGAGAGCCTTAATGTGACGTTGTCGAGCAACACACGGTTCGTCGTGTCACCCCGGGCGCCCGCCAGCACAATGCCTTGCTTGCCAAATCCCGTCAGCACGCAGCGTGAGATGCCCACCTGGGGCAACTTGCCGGACAATCGCACGCCCACATCTTTGCCTTCGGCGTTCAGATTGAAGCCTTCAATGATCAGGCCACGGGCGTTGGCGATATCCAGCAGCGGCTCGGCACCGGGAGTACCGGCGATCGTGGGGCCCCCTTCGTCATCCGCATAAATTCGAGTTCCCTGCGGCAGATCACTGAAGTCCAGCGGCTCGGTGTAGACCTTGCGGCCGGTGACCTTAATCGTGGACTTAATCCCCCCCGCTTCCCGCAAGGCATCCAGCGCGGCACTGATCGACTTGAATTTTCCCGGGGCCCCGACGACGTACTCGGCCATACGTTCGCGTTTCCTGGAAGTCGCTTTCTTCGGTGACCAGATTCGCATGTAGTAGGAAACAGTCAGCACCAGGAAAACGAATCCCACGACCCCGGCGGCAATCATCCGCGCCGACTTGTTATTCAGCAGTTTTTCGAAGGCTTCCTTGTTCGCCTTGTACTTCGCCGACTGCTTGATCGTGGAGGCGGACGACGGTCGAATCGCCGTATTGGTTTCGTGCGTCACCGTGAATTCGGAAGGATCAAAACTGCCAAAATCACTCAAATGGGACGCGGGCTGGTGCGCGGTGGCTACAGCGACGGGTGGGGCGACAGGGATCGCCGGCGCCGTTACGGGAGGGGCGACGGGCGCTGCTGGCATCGGGGCCGCAACCGGCTGAGCGCGGGCCACGGTAGTCGTTACTGGGGTCGTTACTGGGGCCGTTATCGGTGAAAATTGCGAAAAGTCCGGGAACTGTGGCGCGGCAGCGGGGGGCGCTGTGACTGCAGGGGCGGACCACGCCACGGGTGCAGCGACAGGGGGCGCCGGCGGCGATACGACCTGGCCCGCGATCGGTACGACGGGCGCCGTGGGTGTCACGGGGCGGGCCATCGGCGGAACGACGGCTGCCGTCGGGGGTGGGGGCCCTTTGCTCTGGATACCCGAACCGCTGCCACTGGCCGCCACCAGCATCGAATTCTTCTCGCGCCACTCGGCATCGCCATAGTCCAGCAGCCACCGCGACAAAGCTTCCTGCACTTCCGTCGCCGTCTGGTACCGATCCTCGGGCTTCTTCTCCATCATCTTGCGAAGAATGGCGGTCAACGAAGGTGGCACCTCCGGGCGCTCTTTTTCGACCGGTGTCGGCTGCTTCGTCTGATGGTACAACAGCCGCTGGGCGAGCGATCCTTCCGGAAATGGCGGGTGCCCGGTCAGGATGAAATAAAACGTGCAGCCCAGGCTGTAGATATCGGTCCGCACATCCACTTGATGGCTGTTTAACGCCTGTTCGGGCGACAGATAATCCGCCGTCCCCAGGACGCGCTCATCGTGCTGGATCGTCAGTGAGGCTTCTTCATCGTCCTTACCCGTTGGATCGAAGAACATGGCCAGGCCCATGTCCAGGATCTTCACGACGCCGCGCTTGTCGACCAGGATATTGCCCGGCTTGATATCGCGATGAATCATGCCTTCTTCATGCGCGTGGCTGAGACCTTCTGCCGCCTGCCGCATGTATTCGGCGCAATGCACAAAATTCAGCGGCCCCTTGGCCACGACCAGTTCCAGCAGGCTTTGCCCTTCGATGTATTCCATCACCAGGAAGTGCACTTTGCCTTCCTGATCGACATCGTAAGCCCGCATGATGTTCGGGTGGTCCAGCGACGCCACCGCCTGGGCTTCGCGATGGAAGCGTTCCAGGTAGGAGGAATCCTCGATGCGCGACTGCGGCAGCACCTTGATCGCCACGCGCCGCCGCATCAGCGTATGCTCGGCCAGATAGACGGCACTCATGCCACCGCTGCCCAGCAACGAAATCAGCTTGTACTTGCCGAGGAAGAACCCCTTGTGCTTCCCCTGCAGCAGCTTGTCGATCTGCCACTTGCTGAGCAAGTTACTGCCGACCAGCTCGTTGACAATCTGCTCGGTATCCTGCTTATCCTTGCCCGTCTCTTCGAAGTTCTGCCAGAACTTCTTCAGCTGACTTTCTTCGACCAGCCCGCTTTGACGCACGGCTGAGAGAAAGGAGTCGGCACTGGGCTTCG
>CAZQUW010000164.1:0-14022 GCA_964596215.1 uncultured Planctomicrobium sp.
TTCCGCGGGTGAACCAGGACTTGCTACATCCGGGCCGATGGCCGCATGCCAAGGCGGTGATTGAGATAGTGTCGCAGCGCCGCGTCGACGCTTTCGCTGGTGCGGATCGTCTGGAAATCGACAACCTGTCGCGCACACTCCCGGCGTATGTCTTCGCGAAACGCCGTCATGGCCTGCTGATAGCCCTCACGCAGTGATTTTGGATCACACAGCAGATCACCCGCCTCTTCCATTCCTTCAAACTTCGTCGTGCCGGAGTAGGTAAAGTCGAGTTCCTCGTCGTCCAGAACGTGCAAAACCATGACTTCGTGGCCGCGAAAACGCAGCAACTTAAGGCCTTTAAACAACGACTCGCGGGGCGTGAACAGATCGGAAATCAGGATGATCAAACCCCGCTGGGACTGAGCATCCGCAATCTTCTTCAACACACCAAAGATATCTGACTTCTTCTGCGGATTCTGAACATCAAGAGTAGCCAGCAGGGCATTGAGCTGCGAACGCTGCGTCCGCGGTGGCAACTGCGATCGAATCGCTTCATCGAATACCACCATGCCGACCGCGTCCTGCTGCTTCAACAACAGATAGGCGAGACTGGCGGCAATGATGCAACTGTAATCGAACTTGCTGATCGTCCCTGATTTAAACTGCATGGACTCACTGGCATCAACCACCAGCGTCGTCCGCAGATTTGTGTCTTCTTCGTACTGCTTGATGTAGAACTTGTCGGTCTTGGACCACATCTTCCAGTCGATGCGCCGCGTGTCGTCGCCGGCAACGTACTCACGATGCTGCACGAATTCGACCGACTGCCCAAAATACGGACTGCGATGCAGTCCGGACAGATAGCCTTCAACGATCTTGCGAGCCTGCAATTCCAGTTGCGAGACTCGCGAGGAGAAGACGGGATCGGGTTGTGTTTTTTTGGGTGCCACGTTATCGGCGCTGCCTGTCTGGTCGTAGCCTGACACTCTGAGTCGGGCGTCTCGAAATTACACGGCTTCAGCTAATCGATGGGAGGTGTGAGTCGTATCAGAGTACGATTGATCCCCGGTGGTGATTGGTCAAATCCCCTCATTCCTTGTGACGGCCATGCTCTCAGATCATTTCTGATGGCTGGAAACTCGAGTTAAGAGTTCACGTTAGACCGGCTCTGGAGAGCCAGGCTACGCAGCGAAGATCTTTTCGAAGCGGGGATCCTTGGTCAGCTCCCCTTCTTTCGACGGCGTCTCTTTCAACAAACGATCGATCACCACATCGGTCGTAATGCCTTCGCTTTCCGCCGAAAAATTGGTCACGATGCGGTGTCGCAGGACAGGTGCCGCCAAGGCCGCAATATCTTCGGTGGCCAGATAGCCACGGCCATTCAACAACGCCCGCGCCTTCCCCCCCAGCAACAGGTACTGCACGGCTCGCGGGCCGGCCCCCCAGCTCAACCATTCCTTGATGAAGTCGGGTACCCCAGGTTCACTGACGCGAGTCTGTCGCACGAGAGCAATCGCATATTCGATCACGTGGTCGGACGCCGGGACCTGCCGCACAATGTTCTGCAGTTCCAGGATTTCTTCAGCACTCAGGACCGGTCGAATGGTGTCGCTCTGCAGTGACGTCGTCTGTTTGGCAATCTGAAATTCTTCGCGAAAGGAGGGATACTTCACGAAGATCTTAAACATGAAGCGATCTTGCTGGGCTTCCGGCAGCGTGTAGGTCCCTTCCTGTTCGATCGGATTCTGCGTGGCCAGTACGAAGAACGGATCGCTCAATTGATGCCGCACACGGCCCACGGTGACCTGGCGCTCCTGCATGGCCTCCAGCAAGGCAGCCTGAGTCTTGGGCGGCGTCCGGTTGATTTCGTCGGCGAGGACCACGTTATAGAACAGGGGGCCTTCCAGGAACCGGAACTCACGTTTGCCGGTCGATCGGTTTTCTTCCAGAACCTCGGTCCCGGTGATATCAGCCGGCATCAAGTCGGGTGTGAATTGAATGCGGCTGAAAGACATCGATAAGCAGCGTGACAGGGTGCTGATCATCAACGTTTTAGCCAGCCCCGGTACCCCTTCCAGAATGCAGTGACCGCGGCTGAAGAGCGCGATTAACAACTGCTCGAGAACTTCGTCCTGGCCGACAATCACCTGAGCCATTTGCTGCCGGATTTCGGCATAGGCTCGTTGCAGCTTTTCGATCGACTTCAGGCTGTCGCCTGCAAGAGACGCGTCGGTCATCGGATACCTATCGTAGAAAGCTGACCACTTGGAACGGTCAGAATGCTGATTTCGATCACGCAGGGACTTCAACGGAATCAAATAACCCGTTGAATCACTTCATGTTAGCCGCGGGTCTGACAGGTGCCAAGTCCGCCTCGGCAAAGTCCGCGGGCCAACTGGGGCCTCAGTTGATGCGGAACGCAGACATTCCGGACGAATCGGGGGATCAAACTGACCATGAATTCCAACTTCGGCACAGGTGTTGCCAAGAAAGAGCCTTCAGTGACTCAAACTCTTCATGCCAGGACTACTACGACTGAACTCAGTCAAAACTTCAGGCCAAAACTTTCCTGGGAATGTCATGGCCTGAAGATAAAGCCTCGCGAGGGGTCCGGTGACAGATTCATGTGATTCGGGAAGAGCGGCGTGGGTGCTCGACTCGGACCAGGTGGATCAACGAGCGTTCGGTAACGAACCGTCGGGGCAGGCACCGGCTCCCTCATTTGATTCATTGCGGGGCAGGGTGACTTACGGCATTCCATTTATGAGCGGGCCGTGCACGGCGCGAACTCATGCACAATCGTCTTCGCCGTCCGCAATCCATCCACCGCAGCACTGATGATGCCCCCGGCATAGCCGGCTCCCTCGCCAATCGGGTAGAGTCCGGCAATTCCAGGAACCTGTCGTGATTCCTGTTCCCGGGGAATCCTTACTGGCGAACTGCCTCGCATCTCGGGGCCAACCAGGGTCGCCTGCTTCAGAAAGTCGCCGCGCCACTTCTGATCCATGATCGGCAATCCCGAACGAATTGTCTGTGCGATCACCGTCGGCAGCACTGCATCGAGTTGAGTCTGAATCGTCCCGCGCTTGTAGGAGGAGGGCAGCACTTCGTTCGAGCGGCCGCTTTTTCCTGCGATAAAATCCTTGGCCCACTGGATCGGGGCATAATAGTTCTCGCGGCCCAACTGGTAAGCCAGCCCCTCAAATCGCCGCTGGATTTCGACACCGGCTAACGGATGATTGGTATTCAATTCCAGGCAGGGATCCAGAGTCACTACGAGCCCGCTATTGGCAAATGGCGTATCATGCCGCGAGTTACTCATGCCGTTCGAGCAGTAGCGGTAGGGCTCGGAAACGCTGGGAATGACCTCGCCGCCGGCACACATACAGAAGGTAAAGAGGTCTCGCTGCCCGCGGGCCACCAGCGTGTAATCGGCGGCGCCCAGCAGCCCCAGATATTCCTTCTTGCCGTATTTGTGTTTATTAACCTGCTCCTGCGGCTGTTCGATTCGCAGGCCTAACTGAAAGGCCTTGGCCTCCATGGGAATACCGAGGCGATGCAACATTTCGTATGTATCGCGGGCACTGTGGCCAATCGCCAGTACGGCTTGCGAAGTCCGGATGTAGCCGCTGGAAGTCGCCAGCCCGCGCAGACGGCCATCCGCAATATCAAGCGATTCCAGGCGGCAGTTGAACTGATACTCGCCCCCCCACGCTTCAATCTTGCGCCGGAAGTTACGGACCAGCATCGGCAGCCGGTTACTGCCCAGATGGGGCCGGAATTCATAGCGGATCGAGGGCTTGCCGCCACATTCGACGAACTGCTCCAGCACCCAGTCGACATCAGGGCCGCTCATCCGGCAGGTGAGTTTGCCGTCGCTGAAAGTTCCCGCGCCTCCTTCGCCGAAGAGATAGTTGTTATCCGGATCATGAGCGCCCCCCGCATCAAACAGGCGAATTGCGGGAACGCGTTCTTTGACTGCGGCACCCCGTTCAATAACCAGGGGGCGATAGCCACGCTGCGCCAGATAATAGGCCGCCAGCAGCCCGGCAGGCCCGGACCCGATCACGACCGGCCGCTCACCCAGCGGTTCAGACCCGGGAAGCGGCTCTTCAAATTGATCGGGAACGAAGGCTTCAATTTCGTCCTTAGCCCGCGAGAGGCTGTGACGCTCGGCATCCGGGGTGAGATCGACGACGGCCGAGTAGACAAACTGCAGCGAATCGCGGCTGCGGGCGTCCAGACTCTTCCGCAGGATTCGCCAGCGAGTCAGTTCGTTGACCGGCACGCGCAGTTTGGCAGCCAGCACCGAGGGCAGTTCGGCCTCGGGAAACTGGACTGACAGGCGAATGTTGGACAACTTGAGAGACATAATGATTGACCAGGGGTCGGGCCTACGATTTTCAAAATTCGGGCCGCAAGTCGTGCCCGTGATAAAACGTGCATCGGCCAATTTCGACAATGCGGGCCCCGACCCCGACTTGCTTCGCGGGTAGCCGAAGTTCTTCAACCCGGGTGAGCGAAATAAACCAGTAATGGCTCCTCATTCGAGGTCAGAATACAATTCCGCCTCTGATTCGCTGCGCTCCCACACAGGTTCAAGAACCTGTGCCACCCGCGACAGGAGTCATTTTTGCTCTCAGCCTTCCAGTGCCTGCTTCATATCGGCAATCAGATCGTCCGGATGTTCGATGCCGACCGAGACGCGGAGGGTGTTATCGGTGATCCCGGCGGCTTTGCGGGCTTCTTCACCCATCGACATGTGGCTCATCGTGTTGGGATGTTCGATCAACGATTCAACTCCGCCCAGCGATTCGGCCATCGAAAAGAACTTGGCGCGAATCATCACCTGCTCCGCGAATTCGCGGCCCCCCTTCACGTCGAAACTCAGCATGCCGCCGAAACCGCTCATCTGGGCCCTGGCCAATTCGTACTGCGGGTGATCGGGCAGGCCGGGATAATAGACGTGCGATACCTTCGGGTGCTTTTGCAGGAATTGGGCGAGAGCCATCGCTCCCCGTTGATGGGCTTCCATGCGCGGCCCCAGCGTCTTCACACCACGCAATACCAGCCAGCTGTCAAACGGTGAACAGGCCAGTCCGAGGGCATTCACAATGTAGCTGACCTTGTCGGCGTGAACCTTGTCCTTCGTGATAACGCAACCGGCAACGACGTCCGAATGTCCATTCAGATACTTCGTCATCGAATGCAACACGATGTCACAACCCAGTTCCAGCGGACGCTGGAAATAGGGGGACATGAATGTATTGTCACAAATCGAAATGGCCCCGGCGGCCTTCGCAATCGCGGAAACACCGGCAATATCGACCAGGTTCAGCAGCGGATTGCTGGGGGTTTCGATCCAGATACACTTGGTCTGCGGCGTCAGGGCCTGGCGGACCTTCTCCAGCGACCCCATATCCACAAACGAGAATTTCAGGCCCATCTGAGAAAACAAGGCATCAAACAGGCGATAAGTACCGCCATAAATGTCGTGTCCGGCAATGATGTGATCACCAGGCTGGAACAGGTGCAGAACCGCGTTAATCGCTGACATTCCGGTGCAGGTCGTCCGGCAGTCCAGGCCCCCTTCGAGGGAGATCAGATTCTCTTCGAGAGCGCGGCGGGTCGGGTTGCCGCTGCGCGTGTAATCGTACCCGCGAGTCTTGCCGATCCCGTCCCAGGCGAATGTCGACGTGGGGTAGATGGGCGTGGTGACACTGTTGTAGGTTTCGTCCTTATTGATGCCCACGTGGACGCAACGGGTTTCAAAATGCATGCGAGATTCCATGTCAATGCGATGATTAAAGCAGTCGAATACGGCGGGCTCTGTCGGCACCAGTGGGTGACATTCTAACGTCAGAGACCAAGGATGTCAGGGAATGGCCCCACCGGCGGATATGTCGATGGACACGGGTGGAGTCACCCGGGTTCCGGTGGCACATTGCCAAATGAGCCAGCAATCGTGGCGCGGATCTCAGACGCATCCGATTTCCTCGCTACGTTCGGCGAGTTCGGTTACGCAATCTTTGACGGCGCAGCACTTTGGAGTTGACGCTAAACAACAACACCGCCGGGTTGGAAAACCAACCCGGCGGCATTTGCTGATCGATTCCGCGGAACCCGCAGAGTTACTTGTCTTCTTTCTCTTCCGGCTTTTCTTCATTGCTCTCGCCGCCACCCGCAGCAGCAGCCTGAGCCTTCATGCCCAATTGAACCAGACTCTTAATCTGATCGACGGGAATGACCGTTTTGACGCTGACCGCAGCGTCTTGAACTTCGATACCGAAGCCCAGGTAAGAGGGCTTCAGGGTCAAACCCTTGGCCAGTTCTTCCGGGTCGAATGGCAGTTCGTCGCTGCCGAATTGCTTGGCGAGCCCCAAACCCTTAACGGCCAGAGATGCCACATCGAGCAATCCCACGAAATTGGGCTTCGCACCCAGCTTGGCCTTCACCGCCTGCAGGCTGGCCGCAGGAGCCTTGGCGGGGGTTTCCACAGCCTTCAGCGCCGCTTCCATCGCTTTGGCGCCGCCACCTGTGGCCTGGACGATTTTGTCCTTCAAATAAGCCGTACGGGTTTCAGCCCCTTCTTCACCATAGATGATCTTCATGACGGCCCGCTGTTGCTCGGCACCCGGTGCGTCATCCGAGATCGTAATCTTGGCCGTCACAAGGTCGACCGAAGTCTTGCCGACCTTCTCTGCGTCGGCCTTGTAGGTGACTTCCGTCTTCGAGCCATTCGCTTCGACTTCCTTCACGGCTTCAGCGTACTTCTTGGTCAACGCACGCAGTTTCTGCGGGTTGTCGACAGACATCAAATTGACCAGCCGCAAGTGGCCATCTTCCGAGCCATCGGTCAGGCTGACCGCGCCGGCCAGACCGCTGAACTTCACACCCTTCAAATCACCCACAGTGGACTTAATGACCTTCAAAGCTTCTTCGTCAGTGACGACAGCTTCGGCGAATTCCATGCTCCAGGCCATCAGTTCGCTCAGGTCGCACTGCACACCGTAGTACCCAATGGCACCAGCCGGCAGACTGTTCAACAACGGCATCTCGGAACCGGTCCCTGCCTTCAGCAACTTGCCAGTGGCAGATTCGTCATCCAACTTGAAGAATTCTTCAATGACGATGTCCTTGTCGGTCACCGCCAGAGCCAGCGTAATCCCTTCGTGATCCTCAACAGCCTTCAGCAATGTCGTGGCAATGCCTTGCAGCTTCTCCATGACGGCCTCGGTATTGATACCGGGAGCGTCCCCGTCCGGCTTCTGATCCTTGATCCCTTCCAGCAGGCCATGCAGCATCTGGAATTCGTCTTTGTAAGCTTCCAGCAGGGCCGGAACGTTGACGAACACGCTGATATCTCCACGGTTCAATGCGGCCAGGCTTTGTTCGCCAATTTCATCGCCCAGCGAATCCTTTTCCTTCGACTTCAACTGATCCTTGAAAGATGTTGCCAGCTCTTCGTCATCGGAATAGATGCCATATTTGTCAGCTTTGACAAAGGTGACGTCTTCACCCAGCGCTTCTTCCATCTCATCCAGATCTTTGCCGGGAACGATGAACACCATGCCCGGTGCTTCGTCCTTTTCGACAAATACGGCCAGGTAGAAGTCACCCGCCAGGTCAACCCCTTCCATAGTCGGGTTCTTCAACAACCCGCCGATTGCGGCGCCGCCAAATTTGACCGTCTGGCCGGTACCCGGCTGAACGGCGTCGGCCAGACCGGCCAGCTTGTTGAGAGTCCCCTGGAACCCTTTCACACGCACCACAACAGCAACGTCGCTGGGAATCGCCTTAAGAGGCGATGCCGTTTGAGCGACCGCAGGACGAACCGTCCAGGCCACGATCAATACCAACGCCCAACCTAACGCTCGTCTTGCCATAATCCTTTTTCCTATGATTGTGTGTCATCCCTGGCCCGGAATCTGGTAACGGGACGAACAAGTCCCGGACATGCTTCATACTCAGTATAGTTGAACCAGGTTTCAAAAGTCACTCATCCATTACACGCAGATTCGGAATGTGTGTGCACTTCTTAACGACATAGCACCGCCTCTTGACACATTGAGGAAAAACACTCGCCCCCATTCTGCATTTCGAATAACGTTCGACTTCCGCGAGGCGTGCAGGATTCGGGACTTGATTTGCTGTCAATAGTTTGTGCTGCGGCCACCAGACGAGGGGGCCTACTTCGACTTCGGAGCCAGTCGCAACCGGTCATTGTAGGTCTTCAATTCCACCACTTCGTCTGCCATATTGACCGAAATCTGATGGAAATTCGCCTGCACTTGCGCTTCGGACTGGTGCACAATCTGGCCGTGCTGCCGGTCGATCGCCAGCAATAGCCACTTCCAGCTCGAGCCATTCTGTTCGATCGTCCGCGACAGGCACAACACGACCGGCGAATGATCAAGTTGATCCAGCACCAGGTGCAGGCCCGAGACCGGCTGCTTCCACTGTTCCTGGCCAGTCGTCAGATCGAACGAATACATCGTCCCGCTGACTCGCATCGAAGCGAACGTATCAATACTGCGATCGTTCGGAAATTTGTCGTCCCGATGTGTTACGACCAGTAATTGGTCGTAAGTCGGAATCGTGTAGATCTGGGTATGACTGCGTAATGCAGACGTCGGCACCCGGCCACACGAACGCAGCACTCCCGTTTCCAGATCACACAACTGCAGTTCCCCCTGCGGGTCGACGAGCGACAGCCGATTACCCGACAACACAGACGCCAAGGTCTTGCGTGGCAGTTCCAGCGACCAGCGTACGGCCTGCTGGAGGGGATCAAACCGCTCCAACTTGACGTTGGTCGTCTTCGACGCATCTGCGCTGGTGGTCCGAATAAAGTCGTCTCCGACAATTGCAATCGAACTTTTACACAACGCGGCCAAATTGGGAATCGCGAGTTCCCGGCCATCCACTGCGGCAAATGCGGTCACCGAGTCCTGAGCGGGATTCCACATATAAATCGCCGTGGGGCCCCCCAGTAACTGCGTTCCGATCGGCAGACTCGACCGGGTCCAGGCGACCTCACCAGTTGCCGAATCCAGGACGACCAGTCGGCGGCGAACCAGGTAGCAGACATAGCGTTGATTGGCAAAGCGAGTCGTACCTTCCGTCGCGAATGTCGCCCAATCATCACCCAGGGCCGCGTCTCCCCCAAACAATCCGGATCCACCACCCAACGGCCGTAATGACATCGGAGTTCGATAGTTCCCCAGTGCGTCGTCCATGTATTCGGAGGTTGAATGATCATCCACCACATGCGACCACAGTACGCGGCGTTCGGTGGGTGACAACGCGACAATCGAGTCCCCCTGGTATAAGACGACCTGATGTCCAGTGACATCGACCTGAGCTAGACTGGCCAGCGATTCCGGCGGCGTGCGAATGGGCAACGACCAGACCTTCTTCTCCGAGCGTGCATCGATCACTTCAAACCGCGGCTCGTGCGAGACAAATTGCAGGCGATGTTGCTGGAAATACGGCAAGCCCGCCCCTTGCAGATTCACGTCTTTATGGATCCCGCCGCCGTCAAAATTGCTGCCCGCACGCGAGGCCTGCAGCTCGCGATTGTGCCAGTCACACACAGGCTTGGCCGCGGACTCAGGCAGTTGCCCCGCAGCCCGCAGCTCCTGGAGATACTGCGCCACCGTATGAGTCTCGTCCCACTGCTCCGAGGCGTGATCGCGTTCCAGAAGGTGATAATAGTGAGCCGCCTCGGCCGGCAATCCGGCCTGCTGCCACAAACCCGCCAGTCGGGCAGTCGCCGACATCCGCTGTTGAGGATCCGCCAGCAACCCGACCAGCAGATTCTCGGCAACCTGCCATTCCCCCGTCGCACCGAGCGTTTCGGCCAATTTCTTGCGAATCTCGGCCGTCGCGGCATGGGTCCCGAACAGTGCCAGAAAACGTTGCTGGTGGGCCTCATCCTGAGCCAATACCGCCGTCGCAGCATTCCGAATCAACTGGTCCAGCTCCGTTTGAATCTCCGCGGGAACCTGTTTGCGCAGTTCATCAATCCGGCCTGCCGCCCAATGCTCCCCCTTCACCTTCCATTGAGTCCCCTCAGCCGGGACAACCATTTCCAAGCCGTGAGTCTCTGCAAATTTCAGATACACCTGAAACGCGCCCACGAAATCGCGCCGGCTGATCAATCGCTCGGCACGCAACATTTCCAGCGCCTGCAGCTCGGCCGGCTGATCGGCCAGACGAGCGAGTTCTTCAAATTCCGCATCCCGCGCGGGCAGGTCTTCTCGCACCAAAGCCGACAGTGCGGTCACCATCGCGGCACGGTAACGATCACGCAATTCGCCGACCAGCTCGTCCCCCCGCACCTTCTGCAAGGCCTCACGTCCAGCCTGGTAACGGCGCTGCAGCAATTCCAGCTCGGCCTTCCGCACCGCGGCAGGAGCCGACTGCGGGTCCGCAGCCAATTGCTGTTGCAGTTCGGCTTCAATCGACAACTTGGGCTCGAACGCCACCACCCCCTGCGGACTCAGGGACAGCAGCATGCCACGATACATGGCCAGATTTCCAAACTGGTTCAATTCAGGATGGACGGACGACGGCAGGAATGAGGTCTCCTCGACCTGAAACGTTTTCAAATTGATCGCCAGCAATTCTCCAGTCGTCAGTGGCAGGTAGTAGCGATCCTGCACCGCCACACCCCGTCCTGCAGGTCGCGCGTCCGCGGACTTGAACTTCAATCTGCGCCCGCTTCTCGGCTGCTTGATGTTGTGCGAACTGATGCTGTTCTCACTGACCAGGACGACTTCATCACCAAATACCCCCGCCAGGAACAATGCCGAATCCCGGTCCTCGGACCAGACTTTCTGGCCGTCACTCAGGCTCAAACAGATGATGCGCGATTCCTCGGGCGGAGTAAAAATCACGCGATCCCCGACGATCACCGGCGGGGCGGCCGCCCAGCGTTCATTGAGCTCCGCGGGCTGCAGCGCTTCGTCCTGCGGCTCGGCTTCGCTCTGCGAATTCAAATCCTGGTAACGGTACGCCCACAGAATCCCATGGGTACTGCGATCGATAGCCACAATCCAGCCGACCGTGGTCGGACAGACGATGACGCCATCACCGACGGCCACCGGCGCACTCAGCCATTGACGTCCCACATCCATGCTGATTTTGGCCTGTGAATGGGCAATCAGCTGCGACCAGCGCGGCTTGCCCGTCGCCGCTTCCAGGGCATGCAGCCGAATCTGGCCGTCCTTCTCGGCGACGACAAACAGATCACTGCCATCGACGACAGGTGCCCCAAAAAAGAAAGTCCCGGCCAGCGGCAGTTCAAACGGATCATTCAGACTCGCTCCCCCGACTTCCCAGAGACTCCGACCGGTTTTCAGGTCGTACGCCGCCAGACGATTGATCCCCAGCGGACGCCCCAGCGTATCAGTTTCCGGCAGGTCCTCGCCCCAGTATTGCCCGGGCTGCAGATTGGTCATGACCGACAGATCCTCGATCACAAACAATCGCTTCCCGTCAGAACTCAGCAGACCGTGATTCGCATTGCGAAAGAACAGGTGCGTTAATGGATTGTCCGAAACCGGCACCTCTTCCAGATCCTGCTGCAACATCGCCGCCTGGGCCTGACCAAAGGGCAGATTGAGCTGCTCCAGCCCGTTCTCTCCCGCTCCCTGCGCACTGCTCACCGCCAGAACATCCTCCACGGCCGGATCATCTGTCGTTTCCCATAGCAACTTGCCGGTATCCACCGCGACGACTTTGACCCCACGCAATGATCGAAAGATGATCTTGCCGTCCACCAGTAATGGATTGAACGTAAAGATGGGAACCTGTTCGCCGTCCCGCAAATCCGAAATCAACTGCTGGATGCGGTCTCGAATAGCAACACTGAGCGTGAGGGGATACGTCCACCGCGGCAACAACAACGGTTCGCCGGCAGCAGCCTGGCCCACGCGACGCGCCGAGCCAAAGAATTGCGGCCAGTCCTGCAGCGTCGGAGTCGGGGGGGCCGAATGTTTTGCGACGTTCGCCAGCCAATGGGCTCGATCGATAGCCTGGCCACCCAGTACGACTTTCTCCCCCGGCACGACCGGCTGCCTGGCCAGCAGCTTCTTCAATGTTGATGATTCGACCTTGTTCGCGACATACTCGGCCTTCATGCGCCACGCGGGATCGTTGGTTAACGGAGCCCGGGATTCCAGCAATTCACGCAGCCAGAATGCTGCCAGACCATACTCGCCCCGATCCAGATAGCGCGACACCAGCAGATTGGCCGCCTGAAACCCGGCCTCCGTTTGAAAATAACGCGTCGCTACCTGGGCTAACGCGGCCGGGGAACCCGACGCGACAGCCATCGACAATTCGCGCTTCGCCAAGCCGCCATATTGCAATCGATAGCGTTCCAGGTCAGCGGCCGGTAATTGGGCCAGCAGACGATGTGCCGCGCTCCGCACGGAAATCAACTTCCCGGGACTCGCTTCGCACAGGGCATCTTCTGGCGTTTCCAATAGTCGTTGCAGTGTCTCCAGTGCCTGCCGCGATTCTCCCCCCTTGAATTGCGTCTGCGCCTTCTTCAGCAGCGTCGACAATTTCTGGTCCAGCGGCGCCCGGGGATCAACGCGCTTCCGTTTCCGTTTGCTCAACGAGTCGTCGTCGGAATCGGCAGGGTCACCAAAAATCGAGCGCCACAACAATCGCTGCAAGGCATTCTTCGGAACCGCCTTGTCGGCAGCTCCATCGGCCGGCAGAGCTTGCTCGGGGGGCGATGCCTCCTCTGTGGGGGATTCGGCCGCTTCCGGCTTCTCCTCCGGCTGGGCCGGTTTTTCCGCGGGATTCTTGGCCGGTGGTGACTCTTCGGCCCCCATCATCGGCAGCGGCCACCAGCAGCCGACCGCCAGCAACGCCCACGCGACGCAGCAGACCGGGGCGATCTGACGACAAGGGCCAACACCAGACTTTTTCGTCACAACAAAACTCCTGATCCGACGGACCGCTGGGCCACACATCCCTGGAAACTGGCTCCACCCGCCGGGCTCCTTGATTTTGACGCTTCGCCAAGGCTAAGGCAAGAACGATCCCTCGAACGACTGAGTCAAATGATTTACTTTCGATCAGGGGCCGGCGGCGAGCTCTCGACACCGGCAAGTCCCATACTGCAGACTGACACCGACCGGTTCGCCTGGAAGTCAGTCAAGGCACTCTCGGCCTCAGAGCGCCTTGAATCTTGCTGTTTAATGAACGATCTTTGAATCCATTGACAACTTTCCACTCGCCCAAAATTAAGGAATCCAGCATGCTCGCTCTGCGCCGGATTGGATGGATTGCACTCGCGTGCTTACTCAGTTCCGTATCACTCGCCTCCGCTGAGGACAAACTCAAGGTCTTGTTGATTGACGGGCAGAACAATCACGCGTGGCAGCAGACAACCCCCATTCTCAAGTGGGCTCTGGAAGATTCGGGCCGATTCGTGGTCACGGTCAGCACGACCCCCGGAACAGCCCCCCGACTCCCGCAACCGCCGAAGGCCGATGCGACCGCCGAACAGAAGTCCAATTTCGAAGCGGCTCTCACCAAGGCCAAAGAGGACATCGCCAACTACAACGCCGCCAAAGACCGCCTGTGGACCTCGTGGCACCCGAAATTCAAGGATTTTGACGTGGTTGTCTCAAACTACAACGGCGATCTGTGGCCCGAAAATGTTCGCCGGGATTTCGTGGAATATGTACGTAACGGAGGCGGTTTTGTCGCGGTGCATGCCGCCAATAATGCGTTCCCCGAATGGCCGGAATACAATCAGATGATCGGTATCGGTGGCTGGGGCGGGCGCAGCGAAAAGTCGGGCCCCTATGTGCGATTCCGTGACGGCCAGATCGTGAAAGAAACCAAAGCCGGCCCCGGCGGCGGCCACGGTGCCAGGCACGAATTCCTCGTCGAACTCCGCGACACGGCCCATCCCATTACCAAAGGTCTGCCCGCCAGGTGGATGCATGCCTCGGATGAACTTTACGACAAATTGCGTGGCCCGGCCGAGCATCTGACCGTCCTCGCGACCGC
>CAZQUW010000165.1:0-13924 GCA_964596215.1 uncultured Planctomicrobium sp.
CTGTCAGTGGGCAAAACAGCCCTGCCCGTTCACTCTGGCGGGGCTGTTTTTACAGGGATTTTGACTATTTCGGGAAATCTTCAGAAACAATAGTAGTTTACCGTTGACTCCATCCGATTAACTACTATTATTACATCAGACAGGCAGCAACCAACAGCACAAAGGACACGACAATGAACAACGCAACGATCAAAGAAGTGGCAGCCGACGAATGGGGATACAAGTTCGCGGTGGTTATCAACGGGACGCCATACGGAACCTACAAGACCCGCGAAGAAGCCGAAGAGATCGCCAGTAGCTTCCAGGGGACACTGGCCAACTGAGAGACCGAGGGCAAGCCGGGGACCTCCACCCGGCTCCTGCCGTTTGCGCCGCCAACAGTTACCAGACAGTTACTATCATCTCGATATTGGACACGCGACAAATCACCAATGTTTCCACGGAAGGGAATCGATATGTTGTCAGATCTTCTATTCGTGACGGTCCAGGTTCAAACCGTCGTCATTTTCGTTTACTTGGGCTGGCTGCTGCATGGCACGCCAATTCATCAGGAGTTACTTGCATGGCTACGAAGCCGAAACCATCCAAGCCGATCACGGACGCAGAGCAGTGTCTGGTCTGGCTTGACCCCGTCATGGCTGCAGCGATCGACAAGGCCCGCGGCGTAACGCCCAAGAAGCCGAAGGGGACAAAGACACGCCCGCGGCTGATCCTGGAACTGGTCGCGCAGGGGCTGCAGTTGGAAAACTACGAACCCCGGAAGCCGGGCAGGCCCGCGGCAGCCAAAACCAATAATGGAGACTGACTGAAATGAAGATCAAAGTTTTCCACATGACCAAAGAAGCGGCTGTAGCCAGCATATTGGAGAATGGGTTCCGAGAGACGGACCGCGGGCTATATTCTGGCAATTTTGTATCCGCCTACCCGCTCAGTCTGCTTGAAGGCGCGAAGGGTGGCAAATGCCTGGAGATAATCATCGAATCAACACCCGAGCAAATGTTTTATCAGTGGGAAATCATTCAGGACGGCAAGCCCTATCGCGAGTGGTGCATTCCTGCTGCCGTGCTGAATATTAGCCCGATGCGACTACTGACTGATGAGGAATGTGAGAGAGCACAAGCTGAAGAATACTGGAATGAGTATCCACCGGGGGAACCCGAAAGGGCATTTGCCGATTTGAACTCCGGCCCGGTTGACGACGACGAATTTAGCGAGTAGCTGATACTTACCACGTCCAAGGATGGACACCCCGCACATCACATCCGAGGGCACCCTATGGCCAGCGTCGTCACAGAGCGCAAAACATACACCAGCAAGACCACCGGCAAAGAGGCCACGAAGGTACTCTATCGCGTCGATTTCACGCATCCGACCACATCCAAGCGGGAAGTCATCCGATTCGGCGGGAAGTTCAACAAGAAGCAGGCCCGCGACTTCGCCAGCCTTCTGGAAGACCTGCTCTCAGTTCGCACATCCAAGAAGGAAAACGCGGCCGTTGATGAATGGCTGCGGGACATGGACGCGGACACGCACGCCAAGCTGGTGGAGTTCAATCTGGCAGAACCCCGCATTGCGACGAACGACCTACCCGTGATGGAGTACATCGACAACTACATCACCAGCCGGAAGGATGCCACCGAGCGCACCCGGTTGAACTACAAGCAGGCTCGCGACTTCCTGGCAAAGTTCCTGACTGACGAGCTGAAGCAACCCCGCACCGTCAAGACATTCACCAAGGCCGACGCGAAGCACTTTCGGAACTGGCTGCTGTCTCAGCATAACTTCAAACGCAACTCGCACACCCACAGCGACAACTACGTCCGCACCCAATGTAAGAACCTGAAGCTATTTTTCGGGGCTGCGGTTGACGCTCGCCTGATTGCCGAGAACCCTTTCAAGGATAAATCCATCCCCTGCAAGGTGCAGCCGGTTCCCGAGCGAATGGTTTACGTCACCGCGGAAGATACCGCGAAGCTGTTGGACAACTGCCCCGACATCGAATGGAAAGTCGTGATTGCCCTGGCTCGCTGGGGCGGGCTGCGGATTCCGTCCGAGATCACCGGGTTAAAATGGGACCACATCAACCGAGCCACCAGCCGCATGATCATCCCGCAGCCAAAATTGAAGCGAGTGGGCAAGGCTCACCGCGTGACACCGATATTCCCCGAACTGGCAACCGTCCTGCAGGAGGCATGGGACCTGGCACCGACTGGCGCGGTTTACGTCCTGCCCCGACTGCGAGGTGAAGCCAAAAACCTCCGCACAACCCTGAACAAGATCGCTTTGCGGGCTGGCGTGGCACCGTGGGAGAAACCATTCCAGAATCTGCGGTCCACCAGGGCGACCGAGCTGGCCGAAGAATTCCCCCTGAAGACAGTTTGCGACTGGCTGGGGCACGATATCCAGATCAGCCTGCAGCATTACCAGCAAGTTCGCGAAGAACACTGGGACCGAGCCATCAGCGGAGCCCCCAAAAAAGGCGCAGCAAAAGGCGCAGCAGCAACCCGAGAAATCGAGTGTAAATGAGTGTAAAAGCAAAAACGGAAACCACCGATTTCTCAGTGATTTCCGTTGTTTTGTACTCGTTACCTGTACGAGTATACCCCCAAGGGGATTTGAACCCCTGTTGCCGCCGTGAGAGGGCGGCGTCCTGGGCCTCTAGACGATGGGGGCCAAGAGCTTCTCTACCTAGTCTAACCAATCCTAGTGTAACCAATCTCCCTGCCGACTGCACTGCTGGCTTGATCTCAAGTCGGCAGTCCGGCACGTCAGGAGGATTGCTCACGTGTCCCATTCTTCTACGGCAACTCCGACTTGATGTCAAGCGAATGCGGAGTCAAACGGGTCAACGGGACCATCGACTGTGCCTAAAGGGCCGTACCATTCGCAAAGTTGACCGGGTCGCCCCGAATTGCGCATCGCTCGGCGAATGTCGGGGCGGGTTGGCGGGACCGCGATCACGCGTCGCAGGCATCACGTGTGGTGCATTGACGTTGGGTCAAGCGGTTGCTAAACTTGCAGACTCTTTGGCGGTTAATGTCAGCCTTCGGGCTCTAATTTACGGAGATGCAACAGATGGGATCGGTCGAACGGACCCGCGAAATTCGCCGGCGGCGCGCACGGAAAGTGAAATTGTTGAAGTTTCGAAAGCTGTATGCCAAGTCCACCAATGAAGGTGAAAAGGTACAGCTGCTGGCGAAGGCGCGAAAGATCAGCCCTCTGTTTTCGTTCGAAGAAGTTGGCTAGTACGACCCACTAGTACGACCCATCAGCCGGTCGCCTCGGCCAGCTGGTGATACGGTTTGATTGATACAGTGAAAAGCCCGGAATTCCCCTGGAATTCCGGGCTTTTTTGCGTCAAAGTCGCCTTCTGGTGGAACCTGAAGGCGACTGTCCAGCTCGGCAGAAGAATGAGCTCTGCGAGCTGGGGTCGGGCCTTCAACAAATTTCAAAATTGGCCCTACCGCAACGGGTACTTCGATGACCATTCGACCGGCCAATTTTGAAATTTGAACGCCCGACCCCGTGTCATGACGCGCCGCATTAACGTGAGCTGAGCGCGCGGGGGACCTGCTAAGGCATTCGGCGTCGACCGCGAGTCCGGCTGTCTTCACGCGGAGCGCTGATGGCGACTATTTAACCCGGCCTAGCCCAGCAGGAATTTCTGGATGCGGTCGAAGCCGGCCTGGAGATTCTCCATGCTGGCCGCGAACGAGAGCCGGACGTAGCCGGGGGCTTCAAAGGCATCGCCGGTAACCAGGGCCACGTGGGCCTCTTCCAGGAGCGCCGTGCAAAATTCGCTGGCATCCTTGACCGTCTTGCCACCCGGCAGGGGACGATTGAAGTAGGCGGCCACGTTGAAGAATGCGTAGAACGCGCCCCCTGGCTCGGCAAATGTCACGTTTGGCAGATCCCGTAAACGCTGCAGGACGTATTCGCGGCGGCGGGCGAATTCCAGCCGCATGGTTTCGATCCCGTCCTGGGGACCTTCCAGGCCGGCGATGGCGGCGTACTGGCTGATGCTGCAGGGATTGGACGTTTCCTGGCTCTGCAGGTTGTCGATGGCCTTGGTCAACGCGACGGGGGCCAGCGTCCAGCCAATGCGCCAGCCAGTCATCGCGTAGGCTTTGCTGACGCCGCTGACGATAATGGTCCGCTCGGGCAGCCGCGGGTCGAGAGTCGCGAAGCAGCGGAACTGGGCGTCGCCGTAGATCAGCTTTTCGTAGATCTCATCCGACATCACCAGGATGTCACGTTCGATGGCAATCTGCCCCAGTGCCGCCAGCAGTTCCACGGGATAGGTTGATCCGGTGGGATTGCAGGGGTTATTGAGCATCAACAGCCGCGTTTTCGGTGTGATCGCAGCGGCAAACTGTTCGGGTTGCAGGACGAAACCGCTGGCTTCGGTGGTCGGCACGATGACCGGTGTGGCACCTGTCAGCTCTACCAGGGCGCTGTAGCTGACCCAGTAGGGGCTGGGGATGATGACTTCATCGCCGGGGCCGCACAGTGCGGTCAGCACATTGTGAATGGCATGCTTCGCGCCGTTCGAAACCACGACCTGTTCGGGCTTGTATTCAATTCCGTAGTCGCGGACATACGCCTTGCAGATCGCTTTTTTCAACTCGGGCAGACCACCGGAGGGGGTATAGTGCGTATGCCCGGCTTTCATGGCGGCGATGGCGGCCTGTTGAATGTGTTCCGGCGTATTGAAGTCAGGCTCGCCCAGCGTGAAATCATAAACGTTAACCCCCTGCGTTTTGAGCGCCTTAGCCTTGGCTGCAGCGGCAAGAGTGGCGGAGGGCTTCAGGGTCTGGACGGCAGGAGACAGGCGCATGATGTTGGGTTTTTAGCGGAAGGTAGGGGGTGAAAAGAATCGAACCGGGTTATTGATCACATACGGCTGCGAACGAATCGGAATCTCCCACGCATGGACGCAGTCACCACGACCGAGGTTCGGGGTCCGGCAGTCCGCAGGCGACTTGTCATGTTAGCATTTCACGAGGCTCTATTCTGGAAAATGTCGAGACATCGTCAAGTGAACACCAGCAAGGTAGCGCCATTTGAAGATTTTCCAGCAGATTGATATCCATCCGTCGGGTACAGGCCGGAAATTGTCAATCCGGTCAGTATTCGAAAGTGTCGACAGTGCTTACACTTGCAGATCGCAGGCCGGTTTTTTGCAGTCGTCGGACACACGTGGCCCGCGCGGGGCCTGCGGCAGCCCATCGATACGGAAATCCGGGAGAGATTACTTTGATTACGCGGATCACGGGGAAACTGGTCGATCTGAACGCCACCGAGGCCACCTTGAGCATCGGCGCCTTTGAGTACGAGGTTTATATTCCGGACTTCGTACGCCGCCAGTTGCAGCCTAAGATCGGCACGGAAGTCAGCCTGCGGACGATCGAGTATCTCGACGGAAATCCTCAACAGGGGCGTTTGACTCCGCGGATGATCGGGTTCCTGACGGCCACCGAACTCGAGTTTTTCGAAGCGATCTGCTCGGTGGATGGTGTGGGCGTCAAGAAAGCCCTGCGGGCGATGGTACGGCCGGTGCGGGATGTCGCCACCGCGATCGAGGAACAGGATGTGAAGGATCTGGCGACGCTGCCGGGGATCGGCCCGGCCATGGCTGAACGAATTGTGGCCAAGTTGCGGCGGAAGATGGCGAAGTTTGCGTTGCTGATCGCCCAGGACCTGCCTCCCGATCAGGCGGCGGACCACGACGTCATCAATGAAGCCTATCAAGCCCTGTGCATGCTGGGACACTCACCTGCCGATGCTCGCCAGAAACTGGAAGCGGCCGTGGCCGCGAATAAAAAGCTCAAGACAATCGAAGATCTGCTGGAGGCAGTCTACCGCCAGCAGCGCACGGAGTAATAATTACAGCGTAATAATTACAGCGAACCAATTTCCCGAGGGAGAAGTCCAGTCAGTTTGACGGAACGTCAGTGTGAGTACCACACAGTCTGGATCAGTGCCGAAACTGCCAGTCAGCGCTCTGCGTTCTCTGACATTCACACGTTTCGCCCCTTGAACGATAACAAGTGCAGTAACAGCCGGCGGGCGGCAGACCCTCATCCCCCTGCCAGCGGGTCATGTTTCAGGAGTCCAAGATCGTGTCTGCCCCTGTGCCTCGCAATGTGCTGCTGGCTCGCGCCGTGCAGCTGAAATGTCCGCAATGCGGCGAATCGAAACTGTTCCACCACTGGGTGCTGATGTATCCCAAGTGCGAACATTGTGGATTGACGTACGAACGTGAACCCGGTTATTTCCTGGGTTCGATCTACGTGAACTACGGTTTGACGGCTCTCACGTCGACCGTGGCCTACATTGTGTTTCACTTCATCATGGGCTATCCCAACTGGTGGGTCATGCCGCCGCTGGTGGCGTTCTGTATTCTGTTTCCGATCCTGTTCTTTCCGTTCGCCCGGGCCTACTGGCTGGCCATGGATCTGTCATTCGACCGCTTCGGTGGTGAAGAGGGCGACCGCTAACGGTCATCCTGGCGCGCGGTCATTCTGGCGATGCGTCGCGCAAACACTTCCACGCGTACCAAAGCAAATCGCCGAAGCGGCTCTTCACACAGTGAATGAGCCACTTCGGCGATGGTTATCTGCCACGACGACGCCTTAACGACGACGTCTTATTCCTCGGTTTCACGCAATTTCGCCAGCACGCTGAGATCTTCCAGCGTCGACGTATCGCCGGCCTGCTCGCGGCCCGCGGCGATGTCTCGCAGTAGACGTCGCATGATCTTGCCACTGCGGGTCTTGGGCAGTGCAGCGGTGAACTTGATGACGTCCGGCGTCGCGAGCGCCCCGATCGTTTTGCGCACGTGAGCGATCAATGTGGCCTTGAGCGACTCATTGCCATCTCCCGTCCGCAAGGTTACGAAACAGGCGATTCCTTCACCCTTGATCTCATGCGGGAACCCGACGACGGCCGCTTCGGCCACTTCCGGGTGTGACACGAGGGCACTTTCCACTTCCATCGTGCTGAGCCGGTGCCCGGCCACATTGAGCACGTCGTCGACGCGCCCCATGATCCAGTAATAGCCGTCGGCGTCGCGACGGGCACCATCACCAGCAAAATAGAGGCCGTGGATCTCGCCGAAGTACGTTTTCAAATAGCGGTCATGATCGCCGTACAAGGTACGCAGCATCGACGGCCACGACTGCTTCATGACCAGTAGACCGCCCGCATTGTCCGGCAGGCTCTGTCCGTCTTTACTGACGATGTCAGGGACCACGCCGGGCAACGGCCGGGTGCAGCTGCCCGGTTTGGTCGCGGTAATGCCGGGCAAGGGGCTCATCATGATGGCGCCGGTTTCGGTCTGCCACCAGGTGTCCACGATGGGACAACGCTCGAGACCGATCACGCGGTGATACCACATCCAGGCTTCCGGATTGATCGGTTCGCCGACCGACCCCAGCAGGCGCAGGGACGACAGATCGAACTTGTTGGGCCAGTCGTCGCCCCACTTCATGAACGCGCGGATGGCAGTGGGTGCGGTGTAGAAAATTGTGACTTTGTACTTCTCGATGATTTCCCAGAAACGCCCCTCGTCGGGCCAGTTCGGGGCTCCTTCGTACATCATCACGGTGGCCCCGTTCAGCAACGGGCCATAGGTGACATAACTGTGCCCCGTAATCCAGCCGATGTCGGCGGTGCACCAGTAGGTGTCGGATTCCTTGAGATCGAACACCCATTGCGACGACATCATCGTGCCGAGCAAATAGCCGGCGGTGGTGTGCATGACCCCCTTGGGTTTGCCCGTGCTGCCGGAGGTATAGAGAATAAACAGCGGGTGTTCCGAATCGACTTCCACCGGATCGCAGTCCGGGGAGGCCCCCTGCATCAAGTCATGCCACCAGTAATCGCGGTCAGGAACCATCGACACCGGCCAGCCGACGCGCCGCAGCACGACAACCTTCTCAACTGTGGGGGACTTCGCGAGGCTGTCATCGACGGCCTTCTTGAGCGTCACCTCTTTGCCACGACGCCAGCCACCATCGGCCGTGATGACCACGCGGGCCTTGGCGTCGTTGTTGCGATCGGCGACCGCATCGGCACTGAACCCGCCGAAGATGATCGAATGGACGGCACCGATGCGGGCACAGGCCAGCATGGCGATCGCCAGCTCCGGGACGAGCGGCATGTAGATCGTCACGCGGTCGCCCGTTTGCACGCCGAGTTGCTTCAGTACGTTCGCAAACTTGCAGACTTCGCGGTGCAGATCGTTATACGTCAGGACGCGCGTCTCACCCGGTTCGCCTTCCCAGATGATGGCGGCCTTGTTCTTGCGCCAGGTGGTCAGGTGCCGGTCCAGGCAGTTGTAGGTGGCATTCAGCGTGCCCCCGGTAAACCACTTGGTGTCGGGCATCGCGCCATCGAGAACTTTGTCGTAGGGCTTGAACCAGTCGAGGTTTGCGTTCGCGAGCTCGCCCCAGAATCCGGCCGGGTCATCCTTGGCCCGCTGCCACATTTCCTGGTACTGGGCTTCAGTGCTGATGTTGGCTTGAGCCGTGAATTCTGCAGTCGGGGGAAACTTTCGATCCTCTTGCAGGATACTCGTAATGCTCTCGCCGGAACCCATCGTCATGAGCGCGCTCTCCTCAACTGATGTCAAAACAAAGAAATGGCCTTGTGAAACGCAACACGGTCACCCAGCCTGCCCATCAACCCGACACACTACCACAGTCAGCCCTGCCCTCGCAACCGACAGCGAGGCATGGCAATGCGGCCGAAAACCGGGGTCGAACCGGGGCGGCGTAAGAAAACCTTAGCCAAAATGCCAACTCGCGACGTGGACGCTGAGCGCGCTCATCAAAGTAGGTCAGCAACGTAGGTTGGGCTGTACCTGACGCCATTGGCGATTATGCTGGACGACTATTGTCAGGCACAGCCTGACCTACGTCGCTAGACGTCAAACGTTACTCCCTGGGCCAGCGGCAGATCGCTGCCGTAGTTGATGGTGCAGGTCTGCCGGCGCATGTAGGCCTTCCAGGAATCGCTGCCCGCTTCACGACCGCCACCGGTCTCTTTTTCGCCCCCGAAGGCTCCGCCGATTTCAGCGCCGGAGGTCCCGATATTGACGTTGGCGATGCCGCAATCGCTGCCGGCTGCCGACAGAAACTGTTCGGCTTCGGTCAGGCTGTCGGTGAAAATCGCTGACGACAACCCCTGATCGACCGAGTTATGCTGCAGGATAACCTCATCGAGGTCCTGGTACGTGATGGCATACAGTATCGGCGCGAAAGTCTCTTCCCGGACGATCGGCATTTCGGATTGCGCCCGAATGATCGTCGGTTCGACAAAATAGCCGGGACGATGCACCCGGTGGCCTCCGCACAGCACCCGTCCCCCCTGCTGAGTCGCCGCAGCGACGGCCGCCAGCATCTCGGTCACAGCCTGCTCGGAGACCAGCGGACCGAGCAGCGTATCGGCGTCCCACGGATTGCCGATTTGAACCCGTTTGTAGATCTCGACCAGCCGGTCGAGAAATTCATCGGCGATGCTGTCGTGGAGAAACAGCCGGCGGAGGCTGGTGCAGCGCTGGCCGGCTGTCCCCACCGCGGCAAACGTCACGGCCCGCAATGCCAGTTCGAGGTTGGCGCTGGGGGTCACGATGATCCCGTTGTTGCCCCCCAGTTCCAGCAATGAACGTCCCAGCCGGCCCGCCACAGTTTGCGCCAGCCGGCGTCCCATCGCACAGCTGCCAGTCGCCGAAATCAGGGGGACTCGCCGGTCTTCTGCCAGCGCCTGTCCCACGACCGCTCCACTGCCAATACACAGCGTGAACACACCAGATTGACCATGCTTATCGAGCACTTTATTGACGAGGTGCTGCACGGCAATCGCGGTCAAGGGCGTCTGTGAAGAGGGTTTCCACAGACACGTGTCGCCGCAGACGGCAGCCAGGGCCGCATTCCAGGCCCAGACCGCGACGGGAAAATTGAACGCCGTAATAATCCCCACCGGGCCCAGCGGCTGCCATTGTTCGAACATCCGGTGCTGCGGCCGTTCGCTGGGCATCGTCAGGCCAAACAGCTGACGCGACAGACCGACGGCGTAATCGCACATGTCGATCATTTCCTGGACTTCGCCCAGCCCCTCCGACAGGATCTTGCCGGTCTCCAGCGTCACCAGCAGGCCCAGGTCAGATTTATGCTCACGCAACGCCTGGCCAATCTGCCGTACGATCTCGCCGCGGTGCGGCGCCGGAACCAGCCGCCAGCGTTGAAATGCCCTGGCTGCGGTCTGCACCACCGTTTCATACTGTTCGCGCGACGCGGAACACACCGCCGCCAGGGAATGCCCGGTCGCCGGATTGACCGAGACGATCTCCGGGCCGGCGCAATCGAGCCATTTACCAGCAAATGCGCCCCGGTTCAGGGGAGCAATCCCCAGCCGATCCAGTACGTCGGTAAACATGATAAGCCTCCTTGGTCATTCTATACGTGACCTCTGTGCCAGGAAGCCGGGTGCCGGAGGAAATGACGATGGCCTTACTTCGCACCCTTCATTTTCTGCAGCTCAGCGGCATAGGCCTGAGCCTGCTGGAGCTGTCCTGCGGCTTCAAACCTGGCACCGGCCCGCTTCAGCATCTGCATGTAAAAGTCGCTCGGACTGTCGCCGCGCCGCGGAGGGATCAGGCTGAGCAGTTCCTGGTACAACTGCAGGATCTGCGGTTCCGAGCCTTTGATATCCCCGGCCGTGGCTTCGAGCTTGTCGAGGAGCTTCGGCACGAAAACCCCTTCGTCAGGGAATTTTTTGATGGTGTAAGCGAGGCCCGCCAGGACTTCCTTCGTCTTCCCCTCTTCCAGCAGATAGTCACTCAGCAGAATCCGGGCCTCGCACGACAGATCGGGGCGGCCGGCGGCCTCATACAATTGGACCAGCCGTTCAAAGTAGCGATTCCGCTGCTTGGTGTTTTTCTGGAAGGAAACCAGGTCATCGAAGACTTTCCAGGTGAAATCGGGAAAGTTGGCATACGTGCGAAACAGCTTGTCGAACATTGTATTGATCAGGCGATAACTGCTGGTTTCGATCTTGCCATCGCGTGCCAGCTTGGCGACCGCCAGCCAGGCCTGTTCGTTGCCCGGGCAGAGTTCGATGACGTCATTCAGAAAAATGATCTCTTCGCTGGCATTCCAGGCCATGGCATCGCGCAGAGCCGGATACGCCGACATGATCAGTTTGGTCTGTCGAAAAGCGACCGTATCCATCCCCACGGCGTGCAGGCGGAGCTCCAATTCGCGGTCGGTGGTCTCTTTGCCGGACTGCGGATCGTCGATCAGGCCCACGTAGTAATTGTCGTCGAAATAGCGCCCGTGTGATTCCAGCGAGAACACGATGCCGGTCTTGGTGACCTGTTTCAGCTCGACCCACATCACCCAGGCATGCCAGCCGCCAAACCGGCCCTGCCCCCTCACATATTCAGCCGGTACCCCGATACTCTTGCCAACGCGTGAGGCATAGTCAGCCTGTTGTGCGCAGACGCCACCGAGGGTCAGCAAGTTCGGCAGGATGTAATCCTTGCCGTCCATTTTGCAGACTTCGCTCTCGGTCCGCAGCATCTCCTTGTCGTAAGGCACGTCCGCATAGCATTTCCCGAAACCGACCCGCTTCGTGGCATAATTCTGCAGGGCCCACTCCCGTTCCTTCCGCGGAGTGCGGTGATTGACCATATGCTTCAAGAACTCCCAAGGCAGAAACTGGGCTCGTCCCTGCATCACCTTTTCGGTATCGAGAAAGAACTCAAAATTTTCCAGCGCTCCCAACAGATCGTCCGGGTAAATCGAATGCGTACGTCTGGAATGATGTTCGTAGTCGTAGACTCCCTCCTCGTTGTCCCACGTTACCGCGACGGCGGTCGCCAACGGGAAATAGTCTTCCAGCTGCCGCGGAAACTTCTTGTGCAACGCAATCAATATCTCCAGCGTTTTGGGCAGATCGTCTTCAGGGACCAGCGCGGTATAGAATTCTTCGAGTTGCTCGGGATGCTCATCGAACCATTTCTTGAGGTCCGCCCCTTCTCCTTCGAAGCTCTGTTGTAATTGCTCCGCGTGCAGTTGCTCAAACTGCCGCGCAAATAACTTGCGGATCGCCGGGTACTCTTTCCGGTTGAGCAGCTTCTTGGCTTTCTGCAGATCGGCCAGATCCGTTCCGAGGCTCCCGCTGGCGGAGGTCTGCACCGCGACTTTTTTCTCGGGCATCGTGCTCCTGGGTTCGGCGGTGATGGCGGGCTTGGCCAGCTGCGTTTCGAGCAGTTTTAACAGGGTCGCATCAGTGCCGGAAAAGAGCGCGATCAACGGCCCGGACTGATAGATCCGGGTGGTTGCGGACCATTTCTGGGGTTGTCCGAACATGGTCCCGCCGTCCTTGGAAATTTGCTTGAGATCCGCCTCCGCGGCAGCGGGAGTCTCATATTCCAGGACGGTCAGGGTTTGCCCATTGATGTCGTAGCCACGTTGCTGGCCACCAAAACCGGCAGGGGCTTCCCCTCCGGCCTTTTCAACCGTGAGCCCGGACTCTTTCAAAACAGCTGCCAGTCGATCGGCGGCAGACTCGAGGGCCTTTACGTGAATCTGAAATGTGACCTCCGATTGCAGGGCCGCTTTAGCGCCCGTCTCGGCCACAATCACATGCACCGTTTCATCATGTTCTTTAGACGAACCGGGCGCCGTCCACTCCATCGCGCCGGTTTTCGGATCGAGTCGTGCGCCTGCAGGGACGCTCGAGCCAAATCGATATTCAATCTCCTGAGCTGGATCGTCCGGATCGGTGGCCCGGACTACGACCGTCAGGGTTTCGCCGGCAGTGACCGTCTGGTTGCCGACATCCAGAATGACCGGGGGATCGTTGACTTCCTTTACCACGATCGAGAACTTGCTGGAGGCTTGAGCCTTAACGGTCCCGGTGGTCTTTACGCCAAGTTCTGCCTTGTAGGTTTTCGGTCCCTGATCTTCGGTAGGCTTCCAGGTGAAGACCCCGGTCTTCGGGTTGATCGTCGCCCCGGGGGGGCCCGAGATCAGACCGTATCGCAGTGTATTCGCAGGTGCTCCAACGAGTTGCGCGACGGGCTTGACCTTCAGGGTCTCATTTTCCGCGATCGATTGCCTGGCGATCGGTACCAGGGTGAGCTTGACCGCGGGGGGTTGCAGCAGCACGACCCCGCCGACGATCAGTCCGGCAACCAGCGCGATGCAACACACCAGTAACCACGGGGAACGATTCGAAGTCTTCGCACGGGCCATCTGAAAACCTGCCATTGGGAGATAGGTGCAGCCGTTCATTTCATCAAGTAGTGTAGCCGAAAGGACCGATGTGGTGCAAATTTATGACTTCGCCGAACACTTCGCCTGTATTACCACCAAATCCGTCGGATTATTGAAGTACTCATCTGCAACCTAAGTTGCAGGCGTTCAGTTAAAGCCAAGAAGCGGGGTGCCACGGGCTCTGTCAGTGCATTTTTGCGAGTCAAATGACACGCGGCACTGGCAGAGCCCGTGGCACCCGATCCCAAACTCGATCGATGACAAAGCGATCGACTGCCATTGGCCGAGTGCTCCCGTTCCACTACGCGATCTGCTGCCCAGTTCGGGGGCGCCTATCGAATTCCAAACTTGTCCGAACTATGCGGTGTGGAATCGGTTGGAACAATTCTTGAATCGGCTGGCGAAAGGGTTCCTGTGGCATTCAGATTTGGCGTATGGCTAGCGTCACGGTAGAACGGGGGGGGAATGACGAATGTCGAAGTCCGAATGACGAATGAATGACCAATTTCGAATGACGAAACAGGAGCGATTGTGTTCTGAAGTGAACTCGCCGCGTCGATCATGAGATTTCGTACGTGTTCACATGTTTAAAGGGACCAAAGGGACCAAAGGGACCAAAGGGACCAAAGGGACCAAAG
>CAZQUW010000166.1:0-6976 GCA_964596215.1 uncultured Planctomicrobium sp.
CTCATTAGCGAAGCTAGTCAAACTTCGCCGGACGTATGTTCCTTAGCGATGAGGGAAACCAGATCGCTGATCGACCCAATCAGCTGTCTGGATCAAGGTTTTCGTTCCAGACTCAGGTATCCAAGTACCGAACGAAGATCCAAACAAAGGAGTGTTGACCATGTTAGTGCTGACTCGCAAAGTGAATGAGGAAATTCTGATCGGCGACAATATCCGCATCAAGGTTGTGGACATTGGTGCTGGTCGCATTCGACTGGGGATTTCTGCCCCCCGGGACGTCACGGTGCTGCGTGACGAAGTAGTCCGCGACTTTGAAGTGGCGGTCGAGCCGCAGGTGTCTACGAAACCGTGCGCACCCTGTTTGCCGTGCTCGTCGCTTTAAGGGGCGGACGTCCTGAACCACTGGTCGAATAGCCTCTTCCGTCGTTGAAGCCCCCCCCGCTGGAACAACGACGGTCCACGAGCCTGCCCCCCTTAAAAACTGTCTGGCCGAGCAAGCGATTCGCCGACGATCAAATCCGAAATGCAGTACTAACTGTGAGATTTGTCGAGGCCCGCCGACAATCGCTGGCTCGCGGCAATGCAAGCCGACAGAGAACCCCACCCTGATTGAACCCTGCCCAGCCTCTGAGGCTGATGCCCCCGTTGAGCTTCTGTCCAATTTCTGCAGCCGTGTTCGCGAGAACTCCTGCCAGTGTTGGCTCGCAATTCGCCGTCTAACGCCGCTGCCAGTGGCTCGCGCGTTCAACTCGCGAGCCAGGGACTACTCGCCGTGCCACAAGATGTGGCGCGAACGGGACGTTACGGCCTCAGGTGACGCAACGTCCTCGGTAAGTGGGAGATCTTCAGGCCGGATCGCGGCGCCAGGCTCGTCAGAGGCCTCGTTTATCGCCATGAGCGACAGGTGCGGTGTGGGAATTCCCGGCGAAGCCAACTGAGCAAGTTCCTGATCCAGACACTCCAGCCGTCGGGCGATGACGTCGCGATGGTCTGACCAGCGGGATTGCCAGGTTTCAAACAACTCCAGAGCCGCTTGTTCGCGCTGCCGACTCCCCTCCAGATTGCGATGCAGCCGGAGTAATGTCGCGCCGAGTTTAGAACGTGGAACATGCCGTTCGTCGGAAGAGTGGAATGAATGCATCCGGAATCTCTGGATTCTAGGCGAACAAAACCCAGGCCGCCCTGCCAGGGACACGTATGACGTTCTCTCCATCGACCGCCGCGACCGATTGATCTCAGCGTTTATCTTCCAGACCCGGTCAACCCGATCACACGGGGAACTCCTACCGTGCGGAAGTGCTTCATGATGACGCCTGTAACGGGTTCCCCCCGTGGGGACAGGTCTCTGCGAACGGGCCAGTCAGGATGCGACGCGGCCACAGATCGTCCAATGACGATCTGTCGTTTGCGTCACCCATTCGGCCGGCAAATTCAGCGTACAAAGCAGCGTGCGAACCTCGTCCAGAGTCAGCGCCGCGTGCAAGGAATCATCAAACATCTGCTGTTGATGGGCATTCGCACCGGCCGCATAGGTTTGCACCAGATGTTTTAAGGTCGCCAGATCTGACGGGCGCAGCAGATCGCGTACAAACAGCAGGCCCCCCGGGGCCAGCACGCGGATCATTTCCCGCAGACACGGCAGGGGATCAGGGATGTGGTGCACGATACTGTTCGAGATCACCCAATCAAACGTACCGCTGGCATACGGCAGGTCCTTCGCATCAAGGTGTTCCAATTTGATCCGCGATTGCAACCCTTCCCGGATCACATTCCGTTGCCCCACTTGCAGCATATAAGCCGCCAGATCAATCGCCGTGATCTTTGTGGCCACATCGCGCCGACAGAGTTCCAGGGGGATCAATGCGGTTCCCGTCCCCACATCCAGCACCCGTAATGGCCGGTCTGCGGTGCCTTCGTCTGGCTGGCGCTGTTCCAGTAAATGATCGACGAACCGGCGATTCACCTCGGAATGGTCCATCGAGTCATAATCGACCGCCTCGGCGGCAGAATCCATGACCTCAGTTTCAAGCACGCGGGGCAACATCAGAGACCTCTATCAGGTGAGCAGCGGCAAGGGGCGCGTTACGGCGTAACGGGGAAGACGTCAAACGTTCTGAAAATGGCTGGTCCTGCATCCCGGCGGATCAGTTCTGGCCCCCACCGCTGCACTTCCTCCCGGCTCCGGGCATCCATCTTGTCGAACAGCTGCCCGCCCGGCATCTGCCATTCGGCATCGAGGACCTCGGCGGCCTGCAACTCCTGAAATCGCCGCGGCGTGACGAAGTCGGTATAGCCATAGGTCAGCCGGTAACGCAGGATTTCCTGCCAGTTCACGAACACATGGGTGATCCCCTGCTCCCGGAAAATCTGGCGGATCTCGGCGGCCGGTTTTAGCGGTCGCCGGGCCGCTCCGCCGCTGCTGTCCGGAACTCCACACCATTCCTCGAAGATCGAAACATCAAACACCGTGTTGTAAACATAGGGGAAGCGGGCATCAAACAGTTCCGCCTCGCCGACACACAACACTTTGGACCCGGGGGGCAGCAGGGAGTTCAATGTCACGACTTCGGGCGCTGTGATGCGCGCCGTCTGTTCGGCAGCGCGGTTCAAGTCGAGCAAGTACGCATTATAGCCGCACAGCGAAGTGGTCATGAACGCAAAATTGAAAGTTCCCGCACAGACCGCAAACCCCAGCACAAACATCCGCCAGGCCCGCTGCTGAGTCCACGTCGCCCCCACTCCTGCGAGCAGTGCAACCACCGGAATCAACGGCACCCAGAAACGGTCGATGCGATGTGTCAGCAGCCACCAGGTCGCAAATAGAAACGCCACGTACAGCCACAGTTCACGCACCAGCCGGCGGCGCCCCGCCAGCAGCGCCAGCGGAGCCAGCCCGAACAACAGCGGACTCAGCCAGTCACTTTTCAGCGTGACATCCATCAGCTTGATCGCCAGATCACCCAACTGGTGATGCTCGGGGCTGTGGCCGTGCTTCCATTTCGCATTCAGCTCGGCATTCCAATCTGTCCCGCCGAAAACCCCGTATAACAACGGGTAGACCGGGTTCCCCGTCTCCACAAGATTCTTGAGCAACCACGGCCCGATGGCGAACGCCACCCCCAGTGAGAACACCAGGCCGATGGTTAGCACCGCACGCCAGTCTCGCTGCGAGTCAGCTCGCTGCCGCTGCTGGCAGTAGGTACTTATCAACAACGCCAGCCCCAGCGGAATCACGACGGAGACCACCCCGGGATACTTACAGGCCATCCCGCTCCCCGCGAGAAAACCGGCCAGAACCGCCCACGCCCGGTGTTCTGACGGCCCGTTCGTCGTCGCGGATGGCCCCTTGTCAGCGATCGATTCCACATAGAACAACACTGCCAGCAGGGCCGCGAACAGGTAGCAGGTCAGCCCCCCTTCGGCATAAGCAATGATCGAGATCCGGTAGATCCACGGCGTGCTGAGATGAATCACTGCGGCCCACAGTCCCGCCTGCGGCGAAAACCAGCGGCGACCGGCGATGAACAGCCCCAGCGCGGTCAAGGGGGCGAAGGCCATCAACACGCCCTTGCCAGCGACAGCTCCCCAATACCAGTCCCCGTACAACACCATGCCGAGCAACGTCAGCATCTCGGTCAGAAACGGGAAACTGGTGTAAACGTTGTGGGGTAAAAACGTGATCTTTCCAGCCAGGTACCATTCCTTGGGACCGCCGAAGTGGTATTCCTTGACATCAAAATCGGTCTCCGGCAGGAAGGCTCCTCCCACGTAAACCATCAGGAACGGGACCAGCAGTAACAGCGGCCAGAGCTGTTTGAGACGCGTGCCGAGGGATCGTGACTCAACTGGGGACGCTAGAGGGGAGCGTTTGGCGGAGAAGCCCATGATGAGTTCCCCAATCAGTCCCGCCAGCAGGCAACTTGCCAGCAGACCTCTGGACAGCAACCCGGCCAATCCACAGCCCAAGGTCAGCAACGAAACAGCGGCCAAGCCACAGGTCCCGGCGAAGAAGATTCGCTCCAGTGACCAAGCCGGCAGTGGTACCCGCAGGAGGCGAAGTACCAGGCTGCCCCAACCCCACGCGCCGGCCAGAATCGCCAGGCTGACCCCATACATTCCAAACCGTTGCGGCCAGAAACGCCAACCCGCGTGCTTCCACAACTGGCGAGCCTCAATGTCGTCAGCCGCCGGCGGAGGGGGATCGACCATGTTGATCAGCAGCGACGGCAACTGCCGCCAGACTTCCGTCCGATTGACGCGCGGACTGCTGTTGGGCAAATCGAACTGATAGAAACACGCGGCAAATACCAACAGCCAGACGATTGCGCACGCCACTTGCCAGAGAGGCGTCGACATCGAAGACTCAGCTCGGCTGGCCTGCGTGCTCAAGATTCAGACTCCGGCGATGATCCACAACTCAGACAGGAAATACCCCTCAGGGGTAACGTCAAATGGTCAAGGGGTGTGTCTGGTGAATCGTTCTTAGCCCCGGGAGGGGCCACCGGATAAAGCCAGGGGCGGAAGCGGAAGCCCCAGGACTAGACCAAAACGAAGTCTCCAAGCCCCGGAGGGCGACGCACGATTGGTGGTTCAGGCCAGGGTCGCCGCTCGCTGCGGCAACTCCAGGCTAGTTGACGTATTCCCTGTGGGGAATTCGTACAGGCAAAAAAAAAGGTACTCAAATTAGAGTACCTTACGTCGTCTGAAAATAGATTATTGGAAGCAAATCAGTTGCGGCACGACCGATCACTCGATCTGCACGAACTGACTTCCATCTCGATCAATTAGTTGGGCAGCAACGCCGCCAGTTCCGGGTGCGGCCGGGCGATCACATCAGCGAGGATCAACTTCCCGCCGAGGCGTACGACGGTGGCCTTGCCGGTTTCGATGGCGGTTTGCACAGCGGCAACGTCGCCTCGCACCATGATCGTGACGTAAGCCGCCCCGATCTTTTCTTTGCCCACCAGCTTCACGTTCGACGATTTCAACATATCGTCGGTAGCGTGGAGGGCGGCGACCAGACCTTGAGTTTCCAACAAACCGAGGGCTTCCGAACTGCTCATGTGCGATTCTCGCGGAATACGGTAATCAAAACAGCCCAGCAATGGGCTAAATGCGGGTTTGGTATTGGCTAATGCCTGAGTGACTTCCAGCGGCGCCGCCATCACGCTGAAAAACGCAGTGGCGCCCATTCTTTTCGCGAGCGCCGCACCTTGCTCGGCGGCATAGGTGACTTCCGCGACATTTCCGACCAGTTTAATACACTGTTCGGCACCGTCGGTGCTTTCGATCCCCAGGATATGGACCCCGGCAGCCTTCGCGCACAAATCCGCCACCATCAAGGCAGGAGACAAGTTGCTGACTTCCAGCAGGGCCAAACTAAGCGGTCGAGTCGTTGCTAGCATGCGTCACGCGTCAGAAAGTTCGATCATTCAGGCAGAACGCGGGGATTGTAGCGACCACGTCTGCATTCCGAAAGGGCGAATTTGGGGAGTTTTTTACAGTACCGCCGCCAGTCTCGCCAGAATCGGGCGAATGTCTGGTATCAGCCACACGCCCGGATTTTCCGCGGTAACGGTCGCGGCGAGACCAGTTCCGGCCCGCTACCCACAGACAACAAATCAGACAAGTCAGATGCTGGAACGCCCCAGGTGATCGTCCGTGCCACAACACTCGGTTGGGGGCCTCAAGTCACCCGTTCCACCACTTCGGTAGATCCGGTTTCCGTCGGCAGAACATCAGGATGAGCCCGGGCGATTTCGCAGGTCAGCGAGACCACAAATTTCGATCCGGCTGGCGTCGACTCGGCCAGTTCGATCTTTCCGTCCAGGACCTGCTCCATGATGTTCTTGCACACAAATAAACCCAGTCCGGTCCCTGTAGGCTTCGTCGTAAAATAGGGTTCGTAGATGTGTTTGACCTGTTCCGCCGAAATTCCGTGGCCCGTGTCGCGGATACTGACGTGCAGCCAGCCCGCGGTCAGCCAGGTGGCCAGTTCGATTGTGCCCCCTTCGTCAGTCGCATCCATCGCGTTCAAAACCAGGTTTAAGACCACCTGCACCACCTGATCGCGGGCCACTCGTAGTTTGGGCAGCCCCGGGGCGAAGCACGTGACGATCCGCTTGCCCTTGGTACGCTTGTAGTACTTGGCAATGTTGAGCGCGGCGCCGATCATGTCGTGAATGTCGCACAGACTGCGTTCTTTCGTCGCCGGCCGGCTGAAGTCGACCAGTTCACGGAGTGTGCCCTGAATGCGCCGCAATTGATCATCCACCAGATGCAGTTTTTCCCGCGTGTAATCATCAGGATTCCGGCGATTGAGCATCTGCACCAGCGCACTGATCGCCGCCAGCGGGTTGCCCACCTCATGTGCGATACCAGCCGCCAGTAATCCGAATGCGGCCTGCTTTTCATGCTGCACCAGTAGCGCCTGAGACTGCTGCAGTTCGCGGGTTCGCTCGCTGATGCGCTGTTCCAGTAACGCCTGGTTCACGCGGAGTGCGGCGTTTAACTCAGATAAGCGGCCCCAGGCGGTCTTCAGCAAACCGGCTAATGATGTGCTGGCCCAGGTGACCCAGCCCAGGAACAGCAGCACCAGGAAAAACGTCGTCAGATCTTCCCGCGTGTTGACCTGCCGCAGCAACGTCAAATAACTGGCGGCATGCAGGGCAAACGTCGAATAGGTGATCGTCGACGAATACCGGATCGCGCACACCAGCAATGACAGGAAGTAATACACCAGAAACGGGCTTTCCACCCCCTTATCGAAGTGGCATAACAGCCCGATGAAAATCGCTTCCATGAGCGAAACAATCAGGGGCCAGCGGCTGAGGAAGACTTTCCCCTGCAGACTCCAGTATGTATCCAGGAGCGCGAAGACCGCCCCCAGCGACAGGATGGAATTCATCAGCGGCCGATTGACCAGCTGCCGGTCCAGAAAGTCGACCAGCACATAACCGATGCACAATCCGAACCA
>CAZQUW010000166.1:7076-11952 GCA_964596215.1 uncultured Planctomicrobium sp.
CTCCCGTCAAAGCTCAATCTGTTGGCCAGCACACCCGCTGACCGCACAGTGCAATTGACGCAAGACCTTATCCTAAAAACAGTTAGGAAACAGACAACTTGCCCGATTGCAATCCCCGGCGTCCCCCAAGTTCAGCCACCTGCGCTGGCACATCACACCGATTCCACTGACCGTTCTTCCAACTTACTCACGGATGAGAAGCTGGCGTGAATTTTTCGACCATCGCATTCTGGATCTGGGGCACCGCGTGCATCGCCGCCTTGGTACAAGGAGTGCTCCTGGGACTGCACACCTGGGAGCACCGCCGGTTTGCGCGCCGTCGTGTCCACGATCAGCGGCCGGTTGACCAGACGCGCCGGGTGGCCCTGCTGGCTCCCTGCAAAGGCCTGGATCTGCAGCTGGAATCGAATCTGTTGCACCTGCTGCGACAGGACTATCAGAATTACGAAGTCGTCTTTATCGTCGAAAGTGAAACCGACCCGGCTCTGGCCATCATCCAGAACCTGATCCAGCGGGAATCGCGAGTTCCGGCCAGTGTGATTGTGGCGGGACGAGCGAACGCTACCGGCCAAAAGATTCACAACCTCGCGACGGCCGCCACCCGCTTGAGCGACAACGTGGACATCCTGGCCTTCGTCGATTCGGACATCTGCCCCGAACCGGACTGGCTGGGACGCCTGGTTTCTCGATTGTCACGTTCCGATGCGGGTGCGATTACCGGTTACCGCTGGTTCGTCCCCGTGCGGCTGACCCTGGCCAACTGCCTGCTCTACAGCATCAACGCGTCAATCGCGGCACTGCTGGGCTCGGGGGGACAATCGATTGTCTGGGGTGGATCGTGGGCGATGCGTCGCTCGGACTTCGAAGCACTCGGGATTCGCGAGCGGTGGCAGGGGACGATCAGCGACGATCTGGTGGCGACTCAAGCGGTCCAGGAAGCGCGGCTGCCGATTGAATTCGAACCGGCCTGCATGACGGCCTCACCCATGGATTACTCGCTCCGGGGACTGGGCAGTTTCCTGCGGCGGCAGCACATGATCGGCCGGATTTACGCACCGCGGATCTGGTATCAATCGCTCTGTGTGATGGTCGTGTCCACCGTCGCCGTGTTTGGCGCCTGCGGCCTGCTGGCCGTGGGGCTCAGTAGCGGTGAAAACTGGTCTCGGTGGCCTGCGGGGTTCCTGGTAACATGGTACGCATTGCAAGTTTATCGAGGCTGGCTGCGTCGCGGGCTGGCTCAGGTGTATGTCCAGAACTGGACTTCCTTCACGGCCTGGGCTGCTCTGTTTGACGTCTTCGCGGCTCCGGTAACTTTGCTCTACAACACGCTGGTGATGTGTTCCGCCTGCTTCGGCTCACGGATCGTCTGGCGTGGAATTACCTACGACTTGGATCGACAAGGACGTCTGATGCGAGTTCTACAACCTGCGGTCATGCCTCCCCCTGCCGATCGTCAACTGCGATACGACCCGGCCGACCCGCGATCCCGCACCACGGATCGTGCCCCGCTGGTAAATCCGACGCACACTTCCAGCCGTGATCACACATCCCGCCGCTAAGTCCCCGAGTCCACTTCCTGTCTGTGACGCGGTCGAACCGAACTTGATAGCCGCGAGTGAATCCGAGAAAACGCCATGAAAATCGTCTTGTGGGATACGCGACAACTCGATGTCTCGAAGGACTTTGCCGGTGGCTATGGCGTCGGTCAGTATGCCAGCGGCGGCGGTACGCGTGGCCGGGTCATCCGCTGGTTTTACAAGCGTGATCACCGCCCCACGGCCCTGACGTTCGCCTACCTGGCAGGCATCTTTCGCAAGCTGGGACATGAAGTCCTGTACGGTGAAGACGAGATCGTCCCTAACGGCGATGTCTATGTCTTCAGCCCGTCACTCATCACGCTCAACCTCGAACTGGAAGCCATTCGCGAGGTCGTCCGGACGCAGCCCTCGGCACGCATTCTGATTGTCGGAATCCTGGCGACAACGCTGCCGCAAGCCTTCGCTGAAGTACCGGTCACCCTGGTGCAAGGGGAGCCCGAACAACTGCTGTGGAAGCTGGATCAGGTTCTCAACCAGGCCACTGGCCCCGTTGCCGTCGGTTCCATTCAGGATCTCGACGCCCTGCCCTTCCCCGATTGGGATTTGTTCGCGCCGCGCAAGTTTCGCATCGGCTATGATTTCACACAGTTCCCGACCGGCCTGATTCAGCAAAGCCGGGGCTGCACCTTCACGTGCAACTATTGCCCCTACATCGTCATCGAGAACAAGACCCGTTTCCGGTCTCCCGAGAGTGTCGCCGACGAAATGCGACGCGGCATTCAGGAGTATGGCTTCCGTTCGTTCAAGTTCCGTGATCCGCTGTTCGGTCTCGATCGCAAACGGGTCCTCAGGCTGGCCGAGTTAATCGGTCAACTTCCGCGCAAGGTGCAGTTCTCGATCGAGAGTCGCATCGACTTGCTGAAGCCGGAAACCCTGACCATTCTGAAGGAAGTCGGCCTGACCGCGATCACCGTGGGGATTGAAACGCCCGACGAGACGACCTTAAAACAATACAAGCGAGCCCCCGTCAATGACGACAAGCAACGGCAGTTCACAGAAACCTGCCGCCGCCTCGGAATTCGCACCGTGGCCGGGTTCATGATTGGATTCCCCGAGGACACCGCACAGTCCATCAAGGGGGTGCTGCGTTACGCCAAGGGGGTGAATCCAACCTTTGCGAACTTCAACATCGTGACCCCATATCCGGGAACCGAGTTCTACAATCAAGTCGTCCAGGACATCGCCGATTTCGACTTCACGAAGTACAACGTGTACACGCCGGTCATGAAGTATCAACATCTGACCGCTGAAGAAGTGACAGCCTGGCACGCGCGATGCTTCACGAAGTACTACTTCCGCTGGGACTGGATCAAAGCCCACGCCCATCTGATCTGGCCAGCTGCGAAATGGCTGGGCTTCGGACGCGAACCTGCGGCCGCAACGCAGGCCCCGGCCGCCCAGACACCCGCGACCATCGCGTTACCCGTGATCACAACCGCAGATGCCGGCTGCGATCGCAAGGTCGCCTGATTCATCGTGGCCCACGCAGCGTGGGACGGGTCTCCAGGCCCGTCCGTCCACATCGTTCCAGAATTGAGATAGGATGCTCTCTCGCGAGAAACATCTTTTTGATTTCCAGTTCTGAGGTAGCGACCTTGTGGAATCTCCCTCCTCCACCGGGATTTGAAGGTCTGCGTGAAGATCAGCCACTGACGTTCTATGAGCGTCATCTCCCGCATTGGCGACAGGATGGGGCGACCTATTTCGTCACATTCCGATTGGCCGACTCGCTACCGCATAGCAAGTTGGACGAGTTGGCCAGAATCAAATTCGAATGGGAAAGAACGCATCCACCGCCGCGTTCGAAAGTCGCGTTGGAAGAATGGGCCCGCATGTCATTTGAGCGTGTAGAATTCTGGCTGGACCAGGGCTTTGGCGACTGCATATTACGTAACGAGCAGCATGCTTCAAAGATTATTGAAGCGTTGCATTACTTCGACGACTCGCGATATGAATTGGACGGCTATGTCGTCATGCCGAACCATGTGCATGTTGTATTGCGGCCATTCAAGCCAGCAGTCAACTCGCTGGAAAAGATCTTAGGGAGTTGGAAATCTTGTTCTTCACGACACATCAATACTGTGTTGGATCAACAAGTATCCGTATGGCAAGACGAGAGCCACGATCGAATCATACGAGATGAGGAGCACTTGTGGAGAGCACTACGCTACCTCGGTAGAAATCTGGAAAGATCGGGCTTTCCCCGTGACTCCCAGCGTGCCTGGATCCGTCCCGAATGGGAATCGCTCGGTTGGACTTTACAGTGATCTGATTATCCACGCATGCGATTGAACCAACGTACTAGACCCGGCCGAGAGTTCCTGAAGGAAATTGGCCCGAAGTCGTTCTACATTCGATTGAATGGCATCTTCTTAATTAAGAAACGAGAGGGGACGGACGGGCCTGGAGACCCGTCCCACGCCGGTTATGCGGAATCGCGTAGCACGCCGCGGACGACATGTCCTCCTACTACACCGGTCAGGCGTCGTTCCAGACCGTTGTGGTAATAAGTCAGGTGCTCGTGATCGAGACCCATGGCGTGCAGGATTGTGGCGTGCAGGTCGGCAATCGTGACCGGCTTGTCGACGGCTTTGAAGCCGATCTCTTCGGTTGCCACGTAGGCCACTCCGGGCCGGATGCCGCCGCCGGCCATCCACATCGTAAATCCGCCGATGTTATGGTCACGTCCGTTTCCACCCTCGCTGGTCGGCGTCCGGCCAAACTCGCCCGTCCAGATCACCAGTGTGTCTTCCAGCAAGCCGCGAGCCTTCAGATCTGTCAGCAATGCGGCAATCGGCTGGTCGCTGATCGCAGCATTCAACCGGTGGTTTTTATCGAGGTTCGCGTGCGCATCCCAGTTAAAGTCGGGGACGTTATTCGACCCGCCACAATAGATGGTCACGCAACGCACATCGCGCTCCAGCAACCGCCGCCCCAGCAGGCAAGTCCGGCTGAAGAGTGCCTGCTGCTTGTCAGCACGATCGACACCATAGAGCTTCAATGTCGCTTCCGTTTCGCTCGACAGGTCGGTGACTTCGGGGGCACTCAGCTGCATCCGCGCGGCGAGTTCATACGCTTCGATGCGGGCCGCCAGCTCGGTATCTCCGGGATGCTCGGCGGCATGGGCCGCGTTGAGTTTCGCCAGATAATCAAAGCTGGCCCGTTGCCGTTCCGGGCTGTAATCGCTGGGAGGTGCCAGATCGAGAATCGGATTGCCTTCCGTCCGAAACACGGTTCCCTGGAACTTGGCGGGCAGAAACGCATTCCCCCAATTGGCT
>CAZQUW010000166.1:11962-13817 GCA_964596215.1 uncultured Planctomicrobium sp.
GCTGCGGCCGAAGGGGGCATGCCGCGGTCCATCAAGGTCACGAACGACGGCAAATTGCGACTTTCGCTCCCCAGGCCGTAGACGATCCACGACCCCATCGAAGGGAACCCGTTGCGGCCGACACCCGTACTCATGTGATACATGGCCGGACCGTGACTGTTCTGCTCGGCCACCATGGAGTGGATGAACGACATTTCGTCCACCTTCGCCGCCATGTGCGGGAAGATCTCGGAGACCCACTTGCCGCTCTGGCCATATTGCTGAAACTTAAAGGGACTCTGCATCAGCTTTCCGGGGGGACGGAAGAAGACGTCAGTGAGGTTCCCCTGCCCTTCCAGCGGCTGACCGTTGTATTTGACGAGAGCCGGCTTGTGATCGAAGGTGTCGATGTGACTGACCCCCGCCGACATAAACAGCAGCAGCACGCGCTTGGCCGTCGCCTTGGGGAGACGTCCCTTGGGAAGTCCTGAACGCTCTTCAGCCTGCAGCAGGCTGGTCAGAGCGATTGATCCCAACCCTCCGCCCATCTGGCGCAGAAAGTCGCGGCGAGTGACATAACGTTGATAGCCGGTGCAGTGTGTCATGTTCATCTGTCGTCAGAAAGAGTCGCCGTTAGAAAGCAGAAGCCTGCGGCTATCGCACGTACAAAAACTCATTCGAATTCAACAACACTCGGCACAGGCTGAACAGGTCAGCCTGCTTGAGGAACTCGATCGCCGCGGTGGTTTCCGCGGGAGCCGGATCGCGGGCATAAACCAGTTCGTAAACCCGCTGGACCTGTTGTTCGGGTGCAGCTTGCGGTCCAGCCAGTCTGCTGGCTCGCTCGGCCAGGGCTCGAGACTGCTCGAAAACGAACGGATTATTCATCAGCGACAGAGCCTGCAGGGCCGTCGTACTTTGTCCGCGCCGCGGGGTCTGCACCGACGGGTCGGGACAGTCGAAGACGCTCATCAGCGGTTCCTGGAACGTGCGAATGTTGAACATGTACACGCCCCGGCGCCAGGTCTCAGGCCCGGGCTTCTCCAGCAGCTGATAGTCGGGCACGTTGCCATCACGGTAATTGAACATCCGGTAGCTCGGCCCCCCCATCTGGAGATTGAGCAGTCCGCTGGTCTGCAGCACCGAGTCACGCAGCGCCTCGGCATCAACCCGCTGGGGATTCATGCGCCACAGCAGGCGGTTCGTGCCGTCCTTGGCGGCCGCTTCGGGCCGCGATTGTGATGATTGACGATACACTTCCGACAACACAATCAGCTTGTGCAGCCGCTTCAAGGTCCAGCCGTGATCCATAAAGTCGCTGGCGAGCCAGTCGAGTAACTGCGGATGCGACGGGCGATCCCCATTGAAGCCCAGGTCGCTGGGGGTATCGACAATTCCCTGGCCAAAGTGGTACTGCCAGACGCGATTCACCAGGACTCGGGCCGTCAGCGGGTTTCGCGGATCGACAATCCATTCCGCGAGCTTCAGCCGACGGGCGGGACCAGTATCGGAGCCTTTTGGAAGCAGGTTGGCCTCCAGCGCGGTCACCGCCGATAATGCCTGCGGGCCGACCGGATCTTGTCGATCGCGAACATTTCCGCGGCGCAGAATAAATGCCGGCTGGGGCGCTCCATCGATGGCAGAATAGCTTACGGGCAGCGGCGGGATCGCCTTCAAGTCGGCTTCGGCATCCCCGAGTTCCTTCGCCAGGCGGTCATAGGCGGTCCGCTGCTCGGGCGTCAAACGCGCCACAACTTGCGCGGTGGGGATCTCAGTGGCAGGATTGCCCCCCGGCTGAAACGGCCGGCGCCGCTCGGAACTGCTGACCGTGGTCCACACCTGGCCGTCTCCGGAGACGGCCACCGAATAATCGGTC
>CAZQUW010000167.1:0-13745 GCA_964596215.1 uncultured Planctomicrobium sp.
TCCGTGCGGTAGCCGCTGGATTTGGCAGACTCCCTGCAGAGGCAGGGGTCACGGCCAGGGCCGCCGCGCGGCCACTTCAGATTTGCTTTTCCGCGACGACAACAGCCTCAATCAGAAGCCGGTCAGCACGACCTTGCCGATCGATTTCCCGCTCTCCACCAGCGCATGGGCCAGCCTGAGATTCGCCGCGTTGATCGTGCCGAAGTTGGCGTGAATCGTCGAACGAATCAATCCCGCGTCCACCAGATTCGCCACTTCGGTCAGCAGACGCCCCTGTTCACACATGTCGGGTGTTTCGAACAATCCCCGCGTAAACATGAACTCCCAATGCAGCGAGATGCTTTTGGGCTTCAGCTTGACGATATCCAGCGGTGTGGCCGGGTTCTCGATCAACGCCAATGCGCCCTGCGGCGCCATGGCGGCGATGATCTCGTCGTAATGATGCTCGGTCCGCGTCAGCGCCAGAACGTAATTCACCCCTCCGGGAACGATTGCCCGCACTTGTGCGGACAGGGGTTGACGGTGGTCGATGACATGATGAGCGCCCATGTCGCGCGCCCACGCGTGCGTCTCGGGGCGTGAGGCTGTCGCGATCACCGTCAGACCCGTCAATCGACGTGCCAGCTGTGTCGCGATCGAGCCCACACCACCGGCCCCACCGACAATCAGAATCGACCCCGCGGCAATCGGCTGTCCCACGCGCAGCCGCAGGCGGTCGAACAACATTTCCCAGGCCGTAATCGTCGTCAGCGGCAACGCGGCAGCCTCGGGAAAACTGATGCTCGTCGGTTTGTGTCCGACCAGCCGCTCGTCGACCAGCTGATACTCAGCGTAGGAACCACTGCGATTAATGACCCCGGCATAGTAGACCTCATCGCCGGGCGCAAAGAGCGTTACGGCCGAGCCCACTTCCGCGACGACACCCGCGGCATCCCACCCCAGTACGGAGACGGTGCTACCCGGTCCACCGCCCCCCCGGACCTTCGTATCAACCGGGTTCACAGAGATCGCCCGCACCTCGACCAGCAAATCGCGAGGTCCCGGCTGCGGACGATCGAGCACCGTATCGACCTGGCTGTCGGGATGTTTTGCTGCCAGCCCTTTATTGTAAGTGACGGCTTTCATGGTGCGAGACTTTCCGCGCTCGAGTTTCGATCACTGGTTGCAGGAGCGATGTCGTCCAGCCTGTTTCTGCGATTGCCATCGGACATTGAAATCTGCTGCAACCACTTCCAGGAATGTGATACGAGCCGCGACGTCCCTGGAAAGCAAACTGTATGCCGGATGGTGCCGATGCAAGCCGCGTTCATTTTAGAGCACCCAACTTCAGGCTTGAGCACTTCGGGGACCTCCTGATGCCACGAGATTGCTCAGAACGGGGACGACGAATTGCCTGCCTGGCTAAAAATTGCCCACTTAAAAAGTATCCCGCGTCTGCGACGCAGGGGGGATCAGGCGGGATCTTCTTCTGATTCAATCGTTTGTTTCACATGCAGCCCCAGATCGCGGAGCTTCAGGCGCAAGGTTTGCCGGGCAATTCCCAGCAGGCGCGTCGCATGGTGCTGATTCCCGCCAGTGAATTCCAGGACCATCGTCAGCAGCAGTCGATCTACCTGGCGATGGGTTTCCGCATAGAGATCGCTGGCCTCGGGATTCAGGCGCTCCCGAATAAAACTTTCCAGATTGAGATTCTCGGGGGTGGGCAGCGTTTCGCTGGCGGGAATGGGGGTGACATCCTGGGGTGCCAGCTGCACCTCTCCGGCACCTGACCCCAGGGACTCCGGCAGGAACGCGGGAATCAACACGGGCCCCTGGGTCTGCAGTAAGGCCTGCTTCAGAACGCTCTGCAGTTCGCGAATGTTCCCGGGCCACGAATAGTCCTGCAGCAGGTGCAGCGCCTCCTCGGACACCTCGCGCACTTGGCGCTTCAGATCATGATTGAAACGCCGCACATAGTGCTTGACCAGCATCGCCAGGTCGTCGCCCCGCTCGCGCAAGGCCGGAAGGTGAATGGTGAAGACCCCCAGGCGGTAGTACAAATCGGATCGAAAAGTCCCGGCCGCGGCGCGGGCCTTCAAGTCGCGATGCGTCGCCGCAATCACCCGCACGTCGGTCCGGACAGTCTCGTTCCCACCGACACGTTCGAAGGTCTGCTCCTGCAGCACCCGCAGGATCTTCGACTGCAGAGCCAGGGGCATATCGCCGATCTCATCGAGAAACAGCGTTCCACCATTCACCTGCTCGAACTTGCCGATCCGTTTGCGTTCCGCGCCGGTAAAGGCCCCTTTTTCATGGCCGAACAGTTCACTCTCCAGCAAATTCTCAGGGATCGCGGCGCAATTCAGGGCCAGGAAGGGGGCCTGTGACCGATGGCTATGCTGATAGATCGCGCGGGCTACCAGTTCTTTCCCGGTGCCACTTTCCCCCGTGATCAACACAGGAACATCCTGGCTGGCCACGCGCCCAATGGCCTTATAAACCTCGCGCATGGCCGGGCAACTGCCGACGATGGCCCCTTCGACATCACCGTCTGGCGCACTCTGTGCCAGGATGGCCGGCTCCCGCATCCGGCGCACCACCTCCACCGCCTCACCCACAATGCGCCGCAGTTGATTCAGATCCAGCGGCTTAAACAGATAGTCGAACGCCCCCTGCTTCATGGCCTCGATTGCCGCATCCGCCCCTTTGGCCGTGGTGACAAAAATCACGGGAATGCGCGCATCCAGACGGCGAATCTGCTGGTAGACATCCAGACCGGACTGGTCGGGCAGGCGCAGATCGAGCAGAATGACATCCACGGGGCCGGTGCTGACGCACGCCAACCCCGCCGCACCGGTCGCCGCCACGTCGACATGGTACAGCGGAGCCGGAAACGCCTGCCTGACCTGCTCGGGAATGAGGACCGGGTCATCGTCAATCAGTAACAAATGGACCATAGTCGGTTGGCAGTCATAAGGTCAGGTCAATCGGGAGGGGCAACCCCATTTTCAAGTGGATTGCGCCACTTGTCCAGTCTTATGCCATTCCGGGGAAGTAATTCCCAGGCCTGCCGTCGAAAGTGGCATTCCATTCGCTACAGAGCCAGACGATCACTCACGGCTCTCCCAGACCTGAAATATGACTTTTGACCTCGATCATGGGAGGCGCTGCAGCCGTGAAGCTGGACTGGATCACAAGGATCGGCATGCACGACAGATCAGGATCGCGGCTGTACGTCTACGGCATCGCGTTGACGGCCACGGCGCTCACGCTGCTGTTGCGCTGGCACCTCACCCCGGTGATGGGGATTCGGGCGCTCTACAGCACATTCTTCCCGGCGGTCATCATCGCGGCCTACCTGGGGGGGTTGAGGGCGGGACTGTTGATCACGCTGGTGAGCGCCCTGGCAGCCAATTTCTTTGTGGTGGAACCCGTCTTGTCGCTGGGAGTCAAAGGGGCCGGCGATGCGGTCGCGCTGGTGCTGTTCGTCCTGACCGGAGCATTCATCAGTGTCGTCAACGAATCCCTCCATCGCGCCCAAAGTCGCCTGATCGCGGAAGAACGGCGGCAAGCGGAGCAGCGGATTCAGCGCGAACGCGAGCACTTCCGCTATCTGGTACAGGACTCGTCGGACATCATCAGCTTTTTCGACGCCCGCGGTACGATCCTGTACCAGACCCCCGCCACACAACGGGTGCTGGGCCATCGCCCCGAGGAACGGATCGGCAAGAACGTCTTCCGGGATACTATCGTGCACCCCGATGACATCGGCCGGAAGCGTGCGTTCTTTGACACAATTCTGCAGCGACCGGCGACTCCGGTTACGGCCGAGTTTCGCTTGCGGCACATCGACGGCTCGTGGCGCGACATTGAAGCGATCGGCCAGAACCTGCTGGACGAGCCCAGCGTCGGAGGGATCGTTGCCAACTACCGCGACATCACCGAACGCAAGCGCGCCGAACAAGCCCTCCGCGACAGCGAATCGCGCTTCCGCACGTTCGTGGAACACGCCACCGACGCCTTCTTCCTGCTGGACGATCAGAATCGGGTCATCGACATCAATCACCAGGCCAGTGAAAGTCTCGGCTATCTGCGCGAGGAATTGATCGGCATGACGCCCCTCGACTTCAATGCCGATGCCACTCCCGCCAGCCTGCAGAAACTCACCGAACAATTGGATGCCGGGGAAACCGTGGCGTATGATGCGCGGTACCGGCGTAAGGACGGATCGTTCTTTCCCGTCGAGGTCCGTGGCCGCCCGTGGCTGCAAAATGGACGGCGCGTCACCATGCTGCTCGTCCGCGACATGACGGCCCGCAAGAAGGCGGAAGACGCCCTGCGGGAAAGTGAAGAACGCTTCCGCGGCACCTTCGAAAATGCCGCGGTCGGGATCGTCCATTCCGATCTCACCGGCCGCTATCTCCATGCCAATCAGAAGTATTGCGACATTGTCGGCTATACCCGCGACGAGCTGCTCCAGAAGTCCTTTCAGGAGTTGACCTATGCCGACGACCTGGCGGGCACACTCCGGAAGTTCAACCCGTTGCTGCGGGGCGAGATCCTCAGTTACTTCGAAGAAAAACGAGTGGTCCGCCGGGATGGTTCACTCACCTGGATTAATTTATCGGTCTCACTGCAACGTGATTCGGCAGGACACCCCCTGCACACGATCGCGGTCGTACAGGACATCTCCGAACGCAAGCGCCTCGAAGCCGAACTGCGCCAGGCCAAGGAAGCAGCCGAAGCGGCGAACCATGCGAAGGACGAGTTCCTGGCAAATGTCAGCCATGAGATCCGTACGCCGATGAATGCCATCCTGGGCATGACCGAGCTGGCTCTCGACACAGCACTCAATGAGAACCAGCGACAATGCCTGAAAACGGTCAAATCGGCCGCCGACAACTTGCTGGGGATCATTAATGATCTGCTCGATTTCTCCAAGATCGCAGCCGGCAAGCTGGAGTTGGACATCGGCGATTTCTCGCTGCAGACGGCCATCGGCGAAACGTTACGCGCGCTGGCGGTGCGCGCCCATCTGAAAGGCCTGGAACTCCTCGGCAACGTCCAGCCAGCAGTCCCCGACGCCTTAATCGGCGATGCGGGGCGGCTGCGTCAGGTGCTGCTGAATCTGGTCGGCAACGCCATCAAATTCACGGAACAGGGTGAAATTGTCGTCAGTGTCGAGACCCTCTGCGAATCCCCGGACCACAATGAAGTGACCCTGCGGTTTACGGTCAGTGATACGGGTATTGGCATCCCGCTGCACAAGCAGGAGTCCATCTTCAGGGCCTTCGAACAAGAAGATACATCGACGACTCGCAAGTACGGCGGCACGGGCCTGGGCCTGACCATCGCAATGCAACTGGTCAAACTGATGGGGGGCGAAATCTCCGTCCACAGTCAGCCGGGCCAGGGCAGTACGTTTACCTTTACGGCGCGTTTCAAGTCTCAACCACATGCGGCACCTCTCGGCCCCGCACCGTCACCCGCAGCACTCCCGAAGCTCCGCGTCCTGGTCGTTGACGACAACGCCACCCACCGCCGAATCCTCGAGCAATGGCTGCAGAATTGGCAACTGGAACCCGTCGCGACCGGTGATGCCGCCACCGCACTGGAGGCCCTGCAGCAAGGGGTCAGACAGGGCCGCCCATTTTCACTAGTATTACTGGACAGTCGCATGCCGGGCACCGACGGCCTGACACTGGCGGCTCGCATCCGCGAACGGCAGGAGTTGTCCTCCGCACGCATCATTCTCTTAACCTCCGGCGATCATCCAGGCGACTCCAGTCGCTCACGCGAACTGCAGATCAACGCTCATCTGCTCAAGCCCCTGCAGCAGGCAGAACTCCTGTCCGCGATCTACCGGGTCATGACCACAGACAAAACCACCCTGATCAACCACGGGGCCGAGATCCCCACGCACACGGAACCGCAGTCCGCTCCGCACTCTCCCGACACGGCAGCCTCAGCGACCGGCGCGTTGCGTATCCTGGTGGCCGAGGACAACGAATTCAATGTGCGGCTGCTCGAACAACTCCTCGTCCGTCGCGGGCATCACGTGCAACTGGCCGGAAATGGGCGGGAAGCCCTGGAATTGCTCGACAAACAGGACTTCGATCTCCTGTTACTCGATATTCACATGCCCGAACTCGACGGCTTCCAGGTGATTGAGGCACTCCGCCAACAGGAGCAAACCACGGGCAAACACTTACCCGTCATCGCGCTGACAGCACGCTCGCGCCAGGAAGACCGCGACACGTGCCTGGCAGCCGGAATGGACGATTACCTCCCCAAGCCCGTACTGGTCGGCAAACTGTGGGAAGCCATCGACCGCGTGGTCCATGGCCACCCCGCCGTCTCCACGACGGCCAATCAGCCGGCAAATGCGTCTCCGCGAGTCATCGATCCACCAGTCCTGCTGGCTTCGTGCGGCAGCGACCCGGTCATTCTGCAGAAGATCTGCCAGGCACTCCAGGCCGGACTGCCAGCCCAGCTGGCTGCGATTCACGCTGCCCTGCGACAAGCAGATCATTCCCAGCTGCGCGAGGCGGCGCATAAGTTCTGTGGGATGATCGCCGCATTTTCCACGATCGCCGCCACCATCACCTCAAACCTCGAAGACCAGGCGGCGGCTGGCAACATTGAGGCCTGTCACCCCTTGGTCGAACAATTGACGACCATCACCGGCCAGCTGATGGAACAAGTCAAGCACGTATCCATCGAGTCCCTGCAATCAACCGGTCCGCGATGACCGCCAAACCAGCTGTCCTGTAAAAACGAAATGGGGGCATTCAACCTCGTAAAATGTTCGCACAGGAACGAAATTGACTTCGTATCGAGCCGCGTGCGGCGGTTTGCAGAAGGAACCGATCACCACAACTGACTCACTCCAAATACTTTACACACTTCAACACCAAACCACCGCCGCGTACCAACCGCTCTATGCCAATCGGACTATTGAACGAGTGTAGGGCTAGTTATCGACTATCGATAATATAGAATGACAGACACAACGGCTGACGCATCAACGCTGGCCAACCCGTACGAAGCGATGAACCATGAAAAACAGCCGCAACTGCATGAGCGATCGGATCCGTGAGGAAATCACCTCACGCATCTTGAACGGCTCATTGAAGCCCGGCGATCGCCTCGTGGAACTCGATCTGGCACGCGAATTTGATACGAGTCAAACGCCGGTCCGCGAAGCACTTCGCGAACTGGAAACGTCGCGGCTGGTCGAGTCGGTGCCCTATCGCGGGACCCGCGTCCGGGCCATCAGCGATCGCGAGATGCTGGAATCGTATTCCGTCCGCGGGGTCCTCGAGCAATTTGCCGCCGAACTGGCGGCTCCCTATTTTCAGCATAATACCGTTGAGCTGCGAGCCTCCGCCGACGCCGTCCACCAGGCGGCCCGCGACGGGGACGTCGAAGCTTACGGCCGCAATAACACAGACTTCCACCGGCTGATTGTCGATCGCTCGGACAATGAGCAACTGATCCAGTCCTGGCTGGCATTGGGATTTGATACCAGGGTTCGAATTCATCTCGCGCGAGTCGCTCAACTCGATCTTCCCGATCGCGCGCGCGAACATGATGCGATCGTTGACGCTCTTGATGTTGGTGATGGAATCACCGCGGGGCGACTGCTCCGCGAACATTCCGAATCGTGCAAAGCGCGCTGGAGCAGTCGCCACGGCGATCCAGCCACCGCCGGGACAGATTCGCCCGCAACTGTCCAGGCTGTTGTCCTCGCCTAGAACGCCGCGCGACACATAGCGCGCGGCCCTGCCACTGAACCTCAATGACCTTCAGGGTGTCGTTGTCGTTCCAAGTTATCTCGAATCGGGTAATCCGTCATGTGGATCGTACGTCTGGCACTCAGCCGACCTTACACATTCGTCGTCATGGCCATGATGATCGCCATGACCGGCGTCGTGACCATCGCCCGAATGCCGACCGACATCTTCCCCGAGATCGACATACCCGTTGTCGCCGTGATCTGGACCTACACCGGTATCTCACCCGATGAAATGGAAACCCGCGTCGTCGGGAACTACGAACGCGTGCTGGTCTCCACGGTGACCGGTATCGAACACATCGAAAGTCAATCGCTGAACGGCATCAGCGTCGTCAAGATCTTCCTGCAGGAGGGGGCCAATCTCGATAGCGCCATCTCCCAGGTCGTGGCCACCTCGCAGCAAGTCTTGCGCTCCATGCCCCCGGGTATCTATCCCCCGCTGGTCATGCGCTATAACGCGGCGAACGTCCCGATCGTGCAGGTCTCGCTCGGCAGTGAAAGTCTTAATGAACAGCAACTGTTCGACTATGCGACCACAGGCTTACGTCCGGGCATGGCGACCGTTCCGGGTGCGCAGATTCCCTATCCGTACGGCGGCAAAGTCCGCCAGATCATGATTGATATCGATCCGGAAAAACTGCACGCCTGGAACCTGGCGGCCGCCGACATCTCGGCCGCGGTGAACGTGCAGAACCTGATCGCTCCCTCGGGCTCGGCCAAGATTGGTGCCCAGGAATATAACGTGCGATTAAACAGCAGTCCCGATGCCGTTGCGGCCATCGGGGACTTGCCCATCAAGTCCTTCGGCAACCGGACCGTCTTTATTCGCGATGTCGCGTCGGTGCGCGACGGGTTCGCCCCCCAGACGAACATCGTCCGGGTCGACGGCATCCGGGGCGTGTTACAGCCCATCTTGAAGTCGGGCGCTTCGACACTCGAAATCGTCAACGGCATCAAGGCCCGCCTGCCGTCGGTCATGGCCACCCTGCCCGAATCGCTCCAGGCAACACTGCTTTCCGATCAATCCATCTTCGTCAGCGGCGCCATTCATGGGGTGCTGGTCGAAGCGGCCATTGCCGCCGGATTGACCGGATTGATGATTCTCCTGTTCCTCGGATCGTGGCGCAGCACGCTGGTCGTCGTGATCTCGATTCCGTTGTCGATTCTGGTTTCCATCATCATCCTCAATCTGATGGGCCAGACATTAAACGTCATGACCCTCGGCGGGATGGCCCTGGCAGTCGGAATTCTGGTCGACGACGCCACGGTGGAAATCGAAAACATCCATCGCAACCTGCATCTCGGCAAATCCCTCGTCCCGGCCATCCTGGATGGAGCCGAACAGATTGCGACGCCCGCGTTCGTCGCGACGCTTTGTATTTGTATCGTGTTCGTCCCGGTCGCCTTTATCACCGGGGCCGCCCGCTCGCTGTTCACTCCGATGGCCATGGCTGTCGTGTTCGCCATGCTGACGAGCTATCTCCTCAGCCGCACGCTGGTGCCGACGATGGTGCAGTACTTTTTGTCGGCAGAACTCGAGATGTATCGTCCGGGAGCCCAGTACGGCAAACGCAACTGGATCTGGCGGATTCACGATGCGTTCAATCTCCGGTTCGACCGTTTCCGTCAGGCTTATGGCCTGGTGCTGTCCTGGGTGTTGAATCATCGCGCCCGCGTCGCCACGCTGTTCGCAATGCTGGTCATCATGTCGGCCGCTCTGTTCCCCATGATCGGCCGCGACTTCTTCCCCTCGGTCGATTCGGGCCAGATCCGCCTGCATGTCCGGGCCCCGGCCGGCACACGTATTGAAGAAACCGAGCGTCTCTTCGCGAAGGTGGACGAGGTGGCGCGCGAGATCATCCCGGCCCACGAACTGCGGACGATTATCGACAACATCGGCATTCCCAACAGCGGGATCAACCTGGCCCTCAGCGACGGTTCGCTGATGTCGGCCGCTGACGGAGAAGTGTTGATCACGCTGGAACACCACCACGCACCAACTGCTCAATACATTACGAAATTGCGGGCGGAGCTGAATTCGCGCTTCCCCGATTCCACCTTCTATTTCAAGCCACCCGATATCGTCACCCAGGTCTTGAACTTCGGGTTGTCGGCACCGATCGATATCCAGATCGTCGGACCGCGCAAGAACTACCAGGAGAACTACGCCATTGCGAAGAAAGTGCGGGACCGCATCGCCCTGATTCCCGGCGTTGTCGATTCGCACCTGCAGCAGGTCCCGCTGACCCCCGAGCTTCTCGTGGAGGCGGACCGCACCATGCTCAGCCAACTCGGCCTGTCGCAGCGTGAGGTCTCCAACGATCTGCTCGTGTCGCTGAGCTCCAGTGGACAGGCTGCCCCTAACTATTGGCTGGACCCGAAATCGGGTGTGCAATACCCGCTGGCCGTGCAGACACCGCAGTACAAGATTAATTCGGTCGAAGCCATCAGCAGTACGCCGATTGCCGTGAATGGGACTCACAGTGAGCCGCAATTGCTGGGCAACCTGGCCAAGGTCCGGCGGGGCTTCGGCCCGACCAACGTCACGCACTATAACATTGCGCAAAGCTTCGACGTCCTCGCCGCGGCTGAAGGTTCTGATCTCGGCAGCGTTTCGGCACACATCGATCGCTACCTGAATGAGCTGCGCCCGACGCTGCCTCGCGGCACCACGATTACCGTGCGCGGCCAGGTCCAGAGCATGAACACGTCATTCCGCGGACTGGGCTATGGACTGATCTTCGCCGTCGTGCTGGTGTACCTGTTGATGACTGTGAACTTCCAATCCTGGACCGATCCCTTCATCATCCTGATGGCCTTACCGGGTGCCATTTGCGGGATTTCGTGGATGCTGTTCGTGACCCGCACGACACTCAACGTCCCGTCGCTGATGGGGGCCATCATGTGTATCGGCGTGGCGACAGCGAACTCGATTTTGTTAGTGACTTTTGCCAACGATTTACGCAAGACCGGACGTACTGCCATCGACGCCGCGTGGGCGGCAGGCGTCACCCGCCTGCGGCCGGTTGTGATGACCGCGCTGGCGATGATACTGGGTATGCTGCCGATGTCCCTGGGATTTGGGGAAGGTGGCGAACAGAACGCTCCGCTCGGCCGCGCCGTCATCGGCGGGCTGACCATGGCCACGTTCGCCACGTTGTTCTGGGTCCCGGTCGTGTACAGCACACTTTACGCCAACCGCCGCTCCACGCCTCTCGCGCCCGCAGAACAGCTCGCCGAAGAAACCTATCAGGAAGAACCGGTAACGATATGACTACCACGATTGAATCCCCCAGGGCTGCCGCCCCCACCCGCAGCGAATCGGGCCCCCCTGCCCCGCACCACGCTGCCAGTCACGACGAGCATGACGAGATCGGTTCGATCCCGGCCGCACCGCGGGCCTCGAGATGGGTGATGTTCTCGCTGTCGGGAGCCGCCATCGTCATCGGCGGCGGACTGTTTTTACTCGGCTGGATTCCCCGCGTGCTGCAGTCGGCGGAACTCGCGGGACATGTGGCCGAACGCCGCGCCGCGCTGCCCCGGGTCCTCGCGGCCACACCCAGGCAGGCCCCCGAGATGGTCACCGCCGCGGTACATGGTGATGTGGAGGCCATGGAGGAGACCGAGATCTATCCGCGAACATCCGGCTATTTGAAGAAATGGCATGTCGATATCGGCGACGACGTGGAAAAAGGACGTCTGCTGGCAGAGATCGATGCACCGGAAGTCAGGCAGGAACTTCGCCAGATCGAATCGGCCCTGTCGCAGTTTCATGCCAAGGCCGACCATGCCGCAGCAGGCCTCCGTCTGGCGGAAGTCACCCTGAATCGGAACAAGTCGCTCCCTTCCAACGCGATCAGCAAGCAGGAGATCGATCAGAACGTCGCCGCGCTCGACACCGCCAAAGCGGCCGTTGCCGCGGCCGAAGCGGACATTGCATCGGCCACGGCCAACGTCGAACGCGTGCGTGAGCTCGATGCGTTTTCCCGGGTCTACGCGCCGTTCTCCGGCACGATCGTGGCCCGCAACATCGAAGTCGGCCAGCTGGTCGTCCCGGGCAACAATGCCGGTCAATCCCTGTTCCGCCTGGCCAGGACCGATCCCGTCCGCGTCTTCATCAACGTCCCGCAAGTCCTGGCGTCAGGTGTCGAAACCGGAATGGAAGCGGAAATCATTGTCCGCGAACGCCCCGACCACAAGTTCATCGGTAAGGTGACGCGCACAGCGCGGGCCATCGACCCCAGCACGCGCACCTTGCGTACCGAGATCCAGGTCCCCAACGTCGACCGGGCCCTGCTGGTCGGTTCCTATGTGCTCGTGAAGCTCGAAGTCCGCCAGCGTAATGCCCCCTTATTGATTCCCGCCTCGGCACTCATGTTCGACGCCAGCGGTACCCGGGTCGCGACGGTAGACCCCGCTGGCCACATCCGCTTTAAACACGTGGACGTCAATGGTGACTTCGGAACCGAGATTGGCATCGAAAAAGGTCTCAGCCTCACCGATCGCGTCGTCTCGAATCCGGGCGATCGCCTCAGCGAGGGGATCATGGTGCAGATCGATAAGCCGCGCTAATAGCAGGAGTCGCTCGCATACGTTACAGACAGATCACAATGCCGCTCTGCGCCGGTACTCCTGCCTGGTGCAGAATTCCGGTTTTGTCCTCACGTGCGATAAGTCTGGCGACGTGAGGTGCGGCCCACCCTATTCGCGACTTAAGGTTCACGACTTAAGACCCTGCCGCGGCAGGAAAATACCGGCGTTGAAAATAGAGCGACACATTCAGTCGCTTCCCGGCGAGCGATTCATCTCAATCAGCTGGCGCGCGTCTAATACAGTCGCCAACGCCAGACATCCCAGGTCATCGCGACATGCGGCATACGCCTCGGCTTCATCCGGAAGGCCATCGCGCGATTTCGGATCGACAAAAGGGACCGAGATCCGCAGCGCCGCGCCGTGGACCATCGGACACCCCGCGTCGGCTTCATCGCACACCATCAGGGCCGCGAACCCGGTTTGCGGATTGGCAAGATCTGCGTAGGTCTTCGAGAATTCGACGGTCTCCAGCGGCTTTCCCGACGATGACCGGCCCCAGCAGAGGCGATACTTCGGATTTGGCAATGCGACTTCGCCGCGCGGAGCCTCGCTGCCCAGGGGCAGCACTTCCACCCCGATCGCGCGCAGTGCGGTAATCGTTCGCGAGTTCACCGCACTGGGATGCGTACCACCACTGTAACCGTGAATCGCAGGCAAGCCACAATACGCCGAGGCCAGATTGAATAGAGTCGACAGTAACACGCTCCGCCGCGAGTTCCCCGTGCACACCACGATCAGCGGCAATTTCGCATCAGGTTGATATTTCTCGGCAATCCACAGTGCCAGCCGGTGCCGCTCGGCAGAATGTGCTGCGGGCACCTGTTCCAGCCTGGCCACCAGTCCTGTCAGATACTGCTGAATCTCTGGAAATAATCCGGAATCACTGACAGCGAAACGCAACATGCAAGACCGCGGCCTTCCAACCTGTTTAAACCTGCCCGGATCGTCCCCCTGATTCTATAATCGGTCAGAACTGGGAATGACGGGCCGCCCGATGAGTGCTCCTGTCGACATTTCGATATTATTGGAATTATGGAAGAGCTTCAAGCGATCCGCGCCCTGGCCGCCCTGGCCCATGAATCCCGGCTCCGCATATTCCGGCTGCTGACTCGGCACGGGACTGCAGGACTGGCCGCGGGCAAGATCGCCGAACAACTGGGACTGCCTGCCGCGACCCTGTCATTCCATATCAAGGAGCTCTCCAATGCCGGCCTGGTCCTTGACCGCCGGGACGGGCGATCGGTCATTTATTCCTTGAATGCCGCCGGCATGCACGCGTTTCTCAGCTTTCTGCTCGACGACTGCTGCGGAGGCCAGCCAGAACTGTGCGGCCCCCTCTATCAACTCCAGCCCAAACGCCGGAAGAAGGCCGCTG
>CAZQUW010000168.1:0-13703 GCA_964596215.1 uncultured Planctomicrobium sp.
CAGGACGGGATGAGATCGCAACTTGAAAGGGAACGCTGATGCTGGTGATTCCAGGTGGCGTCGGTAAAGACACGTGTGATGGCGTCACGCGCCGCGAAATGCTCCGCGTAGGTGGTTCCGCTGCCTTCGGTATCAGCCTCGCCAACATGCTGCAAATGCAGCGGGCCACGGCCGAAGACGGCAAGTATGGCGGAATAGGCTTTGGCAAGGCCAAGAGCGTCATCCTGTGCTACCTGCAGGGGGGCCCCAGTCATCTCGATCTGTGGGATCCGAAGACGGACGTTCCCGACAACGTGAAAAGCGTGTTCAAGCCGATCGACACCAAGCTCGCCGGCTATCAGTTCACCGAATTGCTGCCGAAGCTGGCCCAGGTGAACGACAAATTCACCCAGATTCGTTCGGTCAGCTACACGCCAATCGGCCTGTTCAATCACACGGCTGCCATCTACCAGATGCTGACTGGCTACACGGCGGATAAGGTCAGCCCCTCGGGCCAGCTGGAGCCTCCCAGCCCCAACGATTTTCCGAACGTCGGCTCGAACATTATCCGTTTGAAGCCGATCGACAAGCCGATGCTGCCGTTCGTGATGTTGCCCCGTCCGCTGCAGGAGAGCAACGTCATCGGCAAGGCCGGGACCGCTGGCTTCCTGGGCCGGGCCTATGATCCGTACTACCTGTATCCGCCCGGCGACGATATGGACTTGTCAAAGATGGACAAGATTCGCGTCGACGACCTGCAGTTGCGGGCCGACATCACGAATGTCCGGATGGAACGCCGCGCGAAATTGCGCGAGCAGATCAACGCAGGCATGCCGGAACTTGATCGAGCGGTGTCGAAGTACGCGTTGAACGAGTACTACGGCAAGGCCCTGGGACTGGTGCTGTCGGGCCGGGCGCGCGACGCGTTCGACTTGTCGAAGGAATCCACCGAGACCCGCGACTTGTACGGCAAGAACCCGTTCGGCCAGAGCTGCCTGTTGGCTCGGCGACTGGTCGAAGCCGGCACACGGTTCGTGGAAGTGAACTGGCCGAAGGTTGCGAACAGCGACAATCATTCATGGGACGTCCACAGTGGCTTGTCCGACCGGATGAAGAAGCAGTCGGCTCCGATGCTGGATTCCGGGTTGTCAGCATTGATCGCCGATCTGGATCAACGCGGCATGCTGGACGAAACGCTGGTGATTGCGGTGGGCGAATTCGGTCGCAGCCCCAAGCGTGGCGTCAGCACTTCGGGCAACAGCAATTCGGACGACGGTCGCGATCACTGGCCGTACTGTTACTCGTGCGTGATTGCCGGTGCCGGGGTGAAGCGCGGCTTCGTCTATGGCAAGTCGGACGCGACTGGTTCGGCCCCTGTCGAAACTCCGGTCCACCCGTGCGATCTGCTGGCCACGATCTACCACAGCGTGGGGATCGACCCGCGTACGATCGTCTACAATCACTTGAACCAGCCCCGCGACCTCGTCAAGGGTGACGCGGTGTTCGGGATCCTGTCGTAGTCAGCCGAAGATCCGCGAAAACGTGCATTGTTCAAACGCCGGCCGAAAGCAATTTCGGCCGGCGTTTTTGTTGACAGAGTTCAGAGTTTTTAGCCACAGATGGACACAGATGAAACACAGATTTGGTCATCCTGGTATGGAATCATCTGACAACAGGAAGTCGAGAGCCAAATGTTTTTAAGGATGTCGGACAGCATGGCTTTTATAATGGTCCCATCCGTGTTTCATCGGTGTTAATCCGTGGCTAAATCTCCTCTGTTATGAACTCTTGCCCAGTTCTATCGCGCGCAGGGTTGCCGCTTCCACGGCGTTCATCAGGCTGGCTCGTAGGCCGCCCCGTTCGAGGGCGTGCAGGCCGGCGATGGTTGTTCCGCCGGGGCTCGTGACGGCATCTTTCAATTCACCGGGATGCAGACCCGTCTCGAGGACCATCTTCGCTGAGCCCAATAATGTTTGGGCGGCGAGTCGCAGTGCGACATCGCGCGGCAGGCCCATGCGGACACCTCCGTCGCTGAGGGCTTCGATCATCAGGTACACGAAAGCCGGGCCGCTGCCGGAGAGTCCGGTCACTGCGTTCAACAGAGGCTCTTGAACTTTGAACGCCAGGCCGACCGCCGAGAGGAGCAATTCAACGGTCTGGGCATCCTCGGGGGTGGCCGCTGAACCCAGTGCGTAGCCCGATGCCGACGCGTTCACCAGGCACGGTGTATTGGGCATGACGCGGATGACTCGCCGACCGCTGCCGAGCCCGGTTTCCAGCGTCGCCAGGGTGATCCCGGCCGCGATCGAAATGACCAGCTGCTCGGGCTTCAGCAACGGCTTCAGCTCGGCCAGCACAGCGGCCATGTTCTGGGGTTTCACCGCGAGGAACAGGATCTCGGACCGTGCGACGACGTCCGCGTTCGCGATCACCGCGGGGGCGTGCGTTTCGGCGGTGAAGTAGTCGCGTGCCGCCGGTACGACATCGCTGGCGATGATGTGCTCGGCCGTGCAACAGCCGGCACTGATGAAGCCCTTGGCTAAGGCGGTGGCCATCTTTCCGGCACCAATAAAACCGATATGTCGCGTCGCCATGTTTTCAACTGGTCCTTGTGTCTGTTTGTCGCCTGACTCTCTGAGTCAGCAGTATGGATCAGGCCGAACGCGCCCGACTCGGGAGAGTCCGGCGACAGGCCTGTCAGGCGACGGAGTAAAACTCTTTATACCATTCGACGAACCGTCGCACCCCGTCTTCGATCGGCGTGGCCGGGTGAAAGTTCGCATCGCGTACCAGATCGTCGATGTCAGCATACGTGGCCGGGACATCGCCCGGTTGCATCGGCAAGAGGTTCTTGACCGCTTTACGGCCGAGGTTCTGTTCGAGCAACTCAATGAGGTACAGCAACTGGACCGGTTCGTGGTGGCCGATGTTGTAAAGACGATAGGGGGCCAGGCTGGTGGCTGGATCGGGGGCCGTGGCGTCCCAGTCGGGGTTGGGCTGGGCCGGTTTGTCGGCCAGTCTGACGACCCCTTCCGCGATGTCTTCGACGTAGGTGAAATCGCGTCGCATCTGGCCGTTGTTGAAGACATCAATCGGGCGATTTTCGAGGATCGCCTTCGTGAAGAGGAACAGGGCCATGTCAGGCCGTCCCCACGGACCATAGACCGTGAAGAACCGCAGCCCGGTGACCGGCAGACGATAGAGATGCGCGTACGTGTGAGCCATCAATTCGTTGGCCTTTTTCGTCGCCGCATACAGACTTAAGGGGTGATCAACGTTGTGATGGACCGAAAACGGCAGGGTGGCATTGGCGCCGTAGACGGAACTCGAAGACGCGTAGACCAGATGCTGCACGCGAAGTTGGCGGCAGCCTTCCAGGACGTTCGAAAAACCTTGCAGGTTGCTGTCGATATAGGCTTGCGGGTTGGTGAGTGAATACCTGACCCCCGCCTGGGCGGCCAGATGAATCACGACATCGGGTGCGGTCTCGGCAAACAGTTGCTCGGCCGGGGCACGTTGCGACAGATCCAGCTTGCGGAACGAGAAGCCCGGGGCGACCGTCAACCGGTCGAGTCGGGCTTGTTTCAAGCCGACGTCATAGTACTCGTTGAGGCTGTCGGCCCCGATGACGGTCGCGCCCCGCGCGAGCAACTTCTGGCTCACGTGAAAGCCGATAAATCCCGCGGCTCCAGTGACCAGATAGCGTGTCATGCCGTCCTGCGTGAGGTGAAGTGAAATTACGAAACGCGTCGTGGGACGGGTCTCCCGGCCCGTCCGTCCGCATTTTCCGACGCCTTCTGGCCTGGCTGCTGATCGCTGCAATTTCAGACGAGTGCGATCGCCGGGCAATCACCGACTATCTCGGCTCCGGCAGCGGTTGTTTCATGAACTGACTGAGGCGTTCTGTTTCCCGCATGATATAGAGCAGGGCGGTATAGTGGCCAGCGTCCTCCAGCCAGATCAGTTCAGGCTCCTCACCCATCGATTTCCACAAGGCCATCGTGCTGGAGACCGGGAAGATTTCATCCTGGCGAGCAGCCAGCATCATGACCTTGCGTCCTTTGAGCAGATGGCCGTAGGTTGTGGGCTCGACCGGTTCGACCGCCTTGATAAACGTATCGCGGGTGCCCCCCTTGGCCAGCCAGTCGTCGCGGAAGCCCGCGGTTTCCTTCCGTTCCTGATCCCAGATCGATTGTGCCAGATGACCGCCGGCGAGCTGGATGCCCACCTTGCGGACGCGCGGCTCGGCGGCCGCACTGAGGGCCGACATCAAACCGCCCAGGCTGATCCCGGTAATTCCCAGGTCGTCATCTGCGACTTCCGGACGGTCGCGAATCCAGGCGACCGACTGCCGGATATCGAGTACCGCCTGGGTCATCCCGGCGACAGATTCTTCCAGATTTCTGGAGAGCAAGCGGCGGGGATGGCCGGGGCGGCGGCGTTCGGCGTAATAGGGCATCTTGATGGCCATCGCGGCCACACCGTTGCGGGCGAGGGCGTTGGCGATCGTTTGCGACAGAATGAAATCCCCCCCCAGAATGTGCAGGACGATCACACCGGGGAACGGTCCCTTCCCGGGCGGTTGAAAATAGAGTCCATGGACGGTGTTGTTCTCTTCAAACTCGGTGATCACCGGCGACGGAAACGTCACCTTGGTCACCTGCACTTCGCCGCTCATCCGTTCGAGCTGCGTGGTGTAGGGAAACCGGTGGTCCTGCATCCGAAACCGCTCCGCGACTTGGGACTCGGCGGGGGTGATCTTGAAATCGACCGTGCCCTTACCCGGGATTTCGAGATGCGCGGGGCTCGGCTTCAGGGACTCTGCGGCACAGGTGAATGCCATCGACCATCCGACCAGACAGAGTGCGGTGAGCAGGATTCGTGCACGCATGGGGTGGTTCCCAGGTTAGCTGACGGAGAAAAGACGGCGAATGAACTACGGAAGTCTTTGTTTGAACAGCCGTTACAAAAACTCGCAAGGTAGCATATCACGTGCTGGCGTGCTGCGGCAACGGCGATTGGTGGTGTGAGTGATACCGGAGTAGTTCCGCAGCGGAGCAGTGGGCTGATTTTTTACCCGCCGCCGAAATCGGTCTTTCACCGTTGGCTGTTTTGCGCTACATATCCCGCCTGTGGCGTTTGCCGGCGCGGGGCGACTGGCGGCCACAGACGTGGCACTCCTGCTACTTAAACAGGCAGGGGATCCCCTATTTGAAGAAAAGTCCGCACAACCGATTTCTTTGGTGAAATCGGTGGGCCGTGGTCGATAATAATTCCTGCCGCTCAGCGCGCGAGAAGTTCTGACTGGGAAGATTCTTTCGGCTTGCCGAGAACATTCAGTCGGTATCCCGTGTCCCACTGACACCTCGCCGCCGAAAGTTCGAGAAATCGGATTAAAAATCAGCGGCATGGCTCAGCGTATGCTAGGTTTGCACTGTGATGCCTTTTGGCAACACGCCTCCGGTGGGGTCGAAATTTGTCGTGATGAGCTGCCTTTTGTGCATTGCTGTATAAACGGCAAGGCACCTGCCCGTTGGTCCCGCCTGAAATGACTCGCGAAGGGGTTCTCTTCCCGAGTCCGATTGGTTATCATTCCCCTGACTTTTCGGCACCCCTGTGTTCAGGGGCTGTTGAAGAGTAATTTCACAATTCGGAACTCCTGAAATGTCTGGGTGTACCGGACCGGTCGAAGCTCCGGAATGGCGAGTTGATGCGGGACATAGCACCGCGCCCGTCGTTCCCTCCGATCAGTCCACCCGTCGCGACCTGCGGTCTATGACCCGGGACGGCGTCTTTTTCAGCGTGATGGTTGGGATCGGTGAAACATACCTTCCCGCCTTCGTTTTGGCTGCCGGCCTCGGTGAAGTCGCCGCGGGCTTGATTACGACCTTGCCCCTGCTGGCAGGTGCCGTATTGCAGCTCCTGGCGCCGCGCGGCGTGAAATGGCTCGGTTCGCCCCGCTTGTGGGTTGCGGGGAGTGCTGCGCTGCAGGCCTTGTGCTTCGTGCCGCTCGCCATCGCCGCCCTCCGTGGAGGCATTTCGCTCGGCGTGGTGTTCCTGCTGGTCTCCTGTTATTGGGGATTCGGCATGGCGTCGGCCGCGGCCTGGGGCAGCTGGGCCGAGACGCTCGTCCCCAAGATGGTTCGCTCCAGTTATTTTGCTCGCCGCACCCGCTTCACCCAGGCTGGTACTTTGCTGGGGTTTGTCGCTGGTGGCTTCTGTCTGCAATATGCCAAGAGTGGCGGCTTCCTGCTGCAGGCGTTTGCCGTGCTGTTTGGTGTCGCGGCCATCTGTCGGCTGGTTTCCGCGTGGGCCCTGTCGGGTCAAAGTGAGACGGCTCCCAAAGAGCATGACCAGCAGACGGTCAGCTTCACCGAGTTAGGGCGTCGCCTGTGGAACGGCGGCAGCGAGCGGTTCCTGGTGTATCTGGTGGCGATGCAGTTCGGGGTCTATTTTTCGGGCCCGTACTTCAATCCTTACATGTTACGCCACATGGAGTTGTCGTATTCGACTTACGTCATGCTGATCGGCAGCTGCTTCCTCGCGAAGATGCTGGCGTTGCCCATGTGGGGGATTGTGGCTCAGCGGTCCGGCCCGCAACGGCTGCTGTGGATTGGTGGCATCGGGATCGTTCCCGTTTCCGGTTTGTGGCTCGTTTCGAATTCGCTGCCGTTCCTGTTTGCTCTGCAACTGATCGGCGGAATTGCCTGGGCGGCTTATGAACTGGCGATGTTACTGTTGTTCTTCGAGTCCCTGCGGCGCGAAGAGCGGACGGCGTTGATGACGATCTACAACGCCGCGAATGCGTTGTCGATGGTGTTGGGTTCGATTGCCGGTGGCCTGGTGATCAACTTCATGGATAAATCGGCCGAAAGCTACCTGTTGGTCTTCGGTCTGTCCTCTGTGTTGCGATTCTCGACGATCGGCCTGTTGTTCCTGCTGCCGAAGTTGCGGGCCGAGAAAGTTCCCGAAGCGGTGCCCGTTGTGGCCGCGGTTCCCGAACGAGTCCCCGCGGCATTGGCCGTCGAACGCCGGCCGGTCCCCGTCTATGCGGAAGATTCCCGTGGACGCAAACCCGAGCCGCAGAGTACGTTGGCGAACTGAGTTGGAGTCGAAGGTATGCGAAACGGCCCCGGTTGATCCGGGGCCGTTTTGGTTTGATTGTCCTTGGGGCGTCGTCCTTTATCCTTGGTCATTTCACCGAATGATCTCGTGAATCGGGTGCCCGTGGTCAATTTCCAGGCGTTTGCGGCCGGGGATTTCCAGACGGTGCGAATCGAGGCCCAACTGGTGCAGGACTGTCGCATGCAGGTCGGTCACATAGTGCCGGCCTTCGACGGCGTGGAAGCCGATTTCGTCGGTTTTGCCATGGGCGATGCCCCCCTTGATGCCACCGCCCGCCAGGGCCACCGAGAATCCATAGGGATGATGGTCACGTCCGTCGCCCCCCTGGGCCCCCGGTGTGCGGCCGAATTCGGTGCCGATCACGACCAGGGTTTCATCCAGCAGGCCACGTTGCTTGAGGTCTTTGATCAAGGCGGCGATCGGTTGATCGACCTGCCCGCACAAGGACGAGTGACCTGCCTTCAAGCCACCGTGTGCGTCCCAGGCGCCGGCTCCGCCGTTGCTGCCGTGGAACAACTGAATGAACCGCACACCCCGCTCCACCAGCCGTCGCGCCGCCAGGCATTGCCGGCCGAAAGTCTGTGTCGGCCCTGTTTCGGTGCCGTACATCCCAAGTGTCTCGGCCGATTCGGATGAAAAATTGACAACCTCGGGAACGGCCGTCTGCATGCGGAAGGCCAATTCATACGACTTGATGCGGGCACGCATCGCCTGATCGTCGGGGTACTCGACCGCCGAAATATTGTTCAATTTCCCCAGCAGATCGAATTCCGCCGCTTGTTCTTCGCGGTAGACTTCGCGCCCGGGCAAGGCGAAAGGGAGGGGGTTGTTCGGGTCGACTTCCAGTTGGACGCCGTTGTGTTCCGGCCCGAGGTAATTCGCTCCGTGTCCGCCTACTCCGCCGCAGCAGTCGGCGATCGGCGTCCCCATGACGATGAACTGGGGCAGATTCTCGTTGAGCGTCCCCAGGCCGTAATGGATCCACGAGCCAATCGTGGGGAACTGCCCTTCGAGCGAATGCCGGCCCGTATGGAACTGCAGCTGGGCTCCGTGATTGTTGTCGGTCGTCCACATGCCGCGGACCAGAGCCAGGTCATCGGCACACCAGTCTCCCAGGTGCGACCACCAGTCGCTGATTTCCAGGCCGCTCTGACCGTATTTCTTGAAACCGACCTGCAGCGGAAAGAGCTTCGGATGAACCTTGTGGAGCCCCTCGATGACTTCGCGCAGGTTCTTCTTGACCAGCGGTGATTCCAGTGCCGAGGCGAACGGAGTCTCTTGAATCGTCTTGCCGGCATGTTCATTGAGCGCCGGCTTGGGATCAAAACTCTCCATCTGGCTCATGCCACCAACGAGGAAGATCCAGATGACGTTCTTCGCCTTCGCCGGAAAGTGCGGTTTGCCGGTCGGCGGGGACCAGAGCGCGGTCGATTCCGCCCGGGCGATTCCCTGTTGATGCAACAGGTTTCCCAGGGCCAGCCCGGTGAAGCCCATGCCGACATCAGACAGAAAAGTACGGCGCGGTATGCGGAATGGTTGTGGTGTCATATCAGCATCACACAGGGCAGGGCTGGGAAATTGAAAATGTTCGCGTCCCCATATCATATCGGGAAAACGGATCAATCAATAGCGATATTTGCTGGCAACGCGACACAAATGATCTCTCCGTGCTCTCCGTTTCTCCGTGGTGCAATGACATGGAATGATTCACCACAAGACACTGAGCACACGGAGAAGTTCTCCGGATGATACCGGTGCCTACCAATGCAAACAGCCCGGCTAATGCGAATAGCCGGGCTGCGATGTTGCTGATTGTGCTGCACGAAATTCTTGAACTCTGACAAAACCTCTGCGTGAGCGTTTCTTAGAAGAACTCGTGGGCTTCTGCCATGATTTCCGGGTACAGCGTGCGGTTTTCGCCGGTGGCTTCGGCGAGGGAGACGTTGACGATGTTCATGCCGCGGAGGGCGACCATCTGGCCCCATTTTTGTTCGACAACCAGGCGACCGGCGTGGATTCCCAGGCGGGTGCCCAGGACGCGGTCAAATGCGGTCGGCGAACCGCCGCGTTGCATGTGACCCAGGATCACGGCGCGGGTGGGGATGTCGGTCTTCTGCTTGATGATCTCGGCGACCGTGTCGCCCACACCACCCAGCTGCACGTGGCCGAACGAATCGACTTCGCCCGACTTCTTGACCATCCCTTCGGGGAGCTCGATCCCTTCGCTGACGACGACGATGCCCCACATCTTGCCGGCGGCGCGACGCTTCTTCAGGACGTCGCACATCTTCTCGATGTCGACCTTTTCCTCGGGGACCAGGATATAGTCGGCCCCGCCGGCGATGCCGGCGAAAGCGGCGATCCAGCCCGCATGCCGGCCCATCGTTTCTACCACGATGATGCGGCGGTGCGATTCGGCGGTCGTGCGGCAGCGGTCAATCGCTTCCATGCAGATATTCAGGGCCGTGTCGAAACCGAACGTGTAGTCGGTCGCGCACAGATCGTTGTCGATCGTCTTGGGGCAGCCGACCGTCTTCAACTGGTATTTCTCGTGCAGCTTGCGGGCCACCCCCAGCGTGTCATCGCCACCGATGGCGATCAGCGCGTCGATGCCCAGCCGCTTGAACGAGGCCTGCAGCTGCGGCACATTCTTGGCTTCGGTGGCCTCGTCCTTGAACAGGTTCGTGCGGGACGAAAACAGGATGGTCCCACCCTTGTCGATGATGCCGTCAGTGACTGCCGGGGTCAGAGGAATCGCAGTTCCCTCGATGGCACCCTTCCAGCCTTCGAGCAACCCGACACACTCGTGCCCGGCGTTGGTCAACGTTTGCACGGCCCCGCGAATGACGGGATTCAGCCCGGGACAGTCTCCGCCGCCGGTTAACAATGCAACTTTCATAGTGTGTCTCTAGCCTGAGTTTTTGAATTGTGTGATCGTCGTGGATCGCTCTGCGATCAGCACGCTTGACGGGCGCGGGTCGATAGTTCGGTCGATGCTCTCAGGGACTTCACGGATCGCTGGTGCGCTCGCGTTTTGATCGCGGAGCGATCCACGACGATCATTCTCGATTATTTGTGGCCGCTGGTAAACGACCAGGTCCGTTCGATGTACGTCGTATCCACGTGGCCCGCGGCGAAGTCGGCGTTCTCGAAAATCTCTTTGAGCAGCGGAATCGTGGTCTTGATCCCTTCCACGGTGAATTCGGCCAGCGCCCGGCGCATCGTGGCGAAGGATTCTTCTCGCGTCGGACGATGCACGATCAGCTTGCCGATCAGCGAGTCGTAATACGGTGGAACCGTGTAGCCTTCGTAAACGTGTGAGTCCCACCGAATACCGGGGCCACCGGGGACGCGCAGCTTGGTGATTTTTCCTGGTGAGCCGCGGAAGTTGTTGTCGGGGTCTTCGGCGTTGATGCGGACTTCAATGGCCGATCCATTGCAGGGGATGTTCTTCTGCTTCCACGGCAGGGTTTCGCCCGCCGCAATGCGAATCTGCTGCTGGACGAGGTCGGTTCCAGTGACCAGTTCGGACACCGGGTGTTCGACCTGGATGCGGGCATTCACTTCGATGAAGTAGAAGTTGTGATCAGCATCGACCAGGAATTCCACGGTGCCGGCGTTCGTGTAGCCGGCCGTCTTGATCAAGCGGACGGCTGCCTTGCACATCTCTTCGCGGACGGCGAGGGGCAGGTTCGGGGCCGGGCTTTCTTCGACCAGCTTCTGATGCCGGCGTTGCAGGCTGCAGTCACGTTCCCACAGGTGGACCGCGTTACCGTGGTGATCGGCAATGACCTGCACTTCCACGTGGCGGGGTTTGGCAATGAATTTTTCGAGATACACGCCGCCGTTCTTGAAGGCGCTCTCGGCTTCAATGGAGGCCGATTTCAATCCGGCCTTCAAACTGGCTTCGTCGATGGCCACCCGCATCCCCTTGCCGCCGCCACCGGCGGTGGCCTTGATGAGGACCGGATACCCGATATTCGTGGCGACTCGCACCGCTTCGGCTTCGTCTGTCAGCAGACCGTCGCTGCCGGGGACCGTGGGAACTTTGGCTTCGCGAGCGATCGCTTTCGCGCTGACCTTGTCGCCCAGCTTGGCCATCGCCTCATGGGACGGGCCGATGAATTCAATCTTGCAGGTCCGGCAGACCTCGGCGAAGTGGGCATTTTCCGACAGAAAGCCGTAGCCCGGATGAATCGCCTGGACGTTGCCGACTTCGGCCGCGCTGATGATCCGATTGATCATCAGGTAGCTGTCGACGGCGGCGGCCGGGCCGATGCAGATGGCTTCTGTGGCCAGCGAGAGATAGTGCGCTCCCCGGTCGGCCTGACTGAAAACGGCAACCGTTTCAATCCCCATATCACGGCAGGCACGAATCACCCGCAGTGCGATTTCGCCACGGTTAGCAACCAGGATGCGTTGAAACATTTTTCGAGTTTTTTCGAATGAGCTCGAGAATTTGCAGGGAGCGGGGGAGGGACCTGCGGGATGACAAACGGCCTCCCTGCAGACACCTGATTCCCCGCGTGTTTGGCCTGACAGGCCGACTAATTACAACTTGTCACGGCTGCGACTGGCAGCAGTTCGCGAGCCCGTTCGGCTGACCGTGCTGCATCAGCCGTTGAGCTTGAGGTCGGGTGCCACTGGCTCTGCCAGTGCGAGTGTGTTTCTTGCGGTCCTGCAACGCACTGGCAGAGCCAGTGGCACCCCACTTTTCTGTTTATCAATCTACTAGGGCTTAACGCGGAACAGCGGCTGGCCAAATTCCACGGCGTCAGCATTGTTGACCAGGATCTCGGTGACGGTTCCGGAAACGTCGGCGGTGATTTGATTGTAGACCTTCATGGCTTCAATCAGACACACGACGGTATCCGGCTTCACGGTCGAACCCACCTTCAGGAAGGGAGGGTCATCGGGCGACGGTGAGGCATAGAATGTTCCGACCGTGGGACTCTTGATGACGATCGAGCCATCATTCACCGGAGCCGCGGCAGCTGCCGGGGCGCTGGCCGCAGCGGGTGCTGCGATGGGCGCCGGGGCGTGCATTTGCGGCTGCGGCAGGTACCCTTGCGGAGCCGCCATGACGGATACGTTTTGCGGACCGCGACGCAGACGACAGCGCTGTTCGCCATTTTGCAGGTCGACCTCGCTGAGATCATGCTTTTCCATGAGGGCGATGAGTTCGCGCAGCCGTTCCAGGTCTAACGGTACGCCCGCTGATTTGCCTTCGGCCATAAGCGTTTGTCTTTCCGCTGGTTAGTACTGACTGACTCGGGGTGTCAGCGTGGTATATTTTTATGGGGAGTCCGCACCGGAGTGGGACGTATCTATGATCTTGTCGCGTGATCTTGTAACAGTAAACTTGTCCCGAAACCCGCCAGAGTTCCGGCTCATTTGCTGATTCCATCGTTCGCAGTCTGGCGACCGCTGATCCGTCGAATGTCGCGAGTAAAGTCTCCCGGGCCGTCCCGATTGACTTCAATTCACAATCATCTGATCCAATTCTTTCGGCACCGAAGTCAGGACTTCGCAGCCATCTTTCGTGACCAGGATGTCATCTTCGATTCGCACGCCGAGTACGTTTGGCAGGTAAATTCCCGGTTCGACGGTGACCACCATGCCTGGCTTCAGCACCGTTTCGGAAATTGCCGCTAAACGTGGCCCTTCGTGGATGTTGAGTCCGATCCCGTGCCCCAGCGAATGGCCGAAAAATTTACCGAATCCGGCCTGTTCGATGTGCTGACGCGCGACCGCGTCTACCTCGCAACCTTTGACGCCCGGACGGATCGCAGCGATCCCCAGACGCTGGGCTGTCAACACAACTCCATATACCTTCTCAAGTTTCGCGGAAACTTTACCGGTGACCAAAATTCGCGTCAAGTCACTCTTATAGCCGCCCGGACTGTTGGCACCCCAATCAATCAGGACCGAGTCTGCCTCAGAAATCTTCATCGACGACGGCCGGCCGTGCGGCAGCGCGCCACGCGGTCCTACACCCACAATCGGCGGAAAACTGACCCCGGGTGAGCCAAATTTGCGCATCGCGTGTTCAAGGTCATGCGCCACTTCCAGTTCCGTCAAATCGGGCCGGAGCGTCGCACGCAGGGTGGCGAACCCTTTCTCAGCGAATCGGACGGCAGTGCGGATTTCCGCAATCTCGTCCGCATCCTTAACCATGCGCAGGTCTTCGACCAATCCGGGGCAAGACACAAAGTCAGTTGCGGGAGATTCCTTCTGCCACGCTTCGAACATTTCGACGGTGACGACGCCCGATTCGAACCCCACTTGTGCCAGCTTCGCCTTCTTGATGACTTTGGCGGTCGCTTCGTGCATTTTCTGGGTATGGGGCCGGATCACGACCTCCAGGCCGCTGCATTCTTCAGCAATCTGGGTCGTGTACCGGCTGTCGCTGAGTAGTATCGCATGTTCTGCGGTCAGCAGAAGATACGTCGAATCCCCGGTGAAGCCAGTCAGGTAGCGGACATTGGTTTCGTTCGTGATCAGGAGGGAGGCTAAACCCTGTTTACGCACTTCCGCCAGGAGTTTCTGACGTCGCGACGGATAGCGATCACCGGCCATGTGACGACCTTTCCTCAACT
>CAZQUW010000169.1:0-1604 GCA_964596215.1 uncultured Planctomicrobium sp.
TCCAGCGGGCGACGAAGTCGGCCCCCAGATCACGCTCCAGGTCAATCTCGGCATGAACAGCGTCGAGTGCTGCCGCATGATCACGACGCAATTCCAGTTGCGTTGGGGTCCGGTAGCCAACGCCTGCCCGCCCTTGAAAAATCCGCGCCGGCGTGCGTTGCCGAACCGATTCCAGCCAGGCAGACGAAAACGGTCCCAGGCCAGCCTCATGCACGAGCTCGCCCGACACGGGAACCTCATTGGAGGATGGCGAATCGGACGGTTGTGGTGCGCTCATGGCTGCACCTGTTGAGTCAGCGTAAGAATTCCAGTCGGAGGACCGGGAAAGGCATTGCGAACCCCTCCGAACCAGCAGACAACCAGCAGCAAAACTGTTCCAGCAACGACCCATAGCGCCTGCTCGTTGGGAGGCTGCATGCCAATGACAATCAGCCCCAGGCATCCGGCGGCCGCGACGATTGCGGCCGGTCGATACCAGACCCCCATGGTCCACGGCCCCATATTCTTCCACGTTTTTCCATAGGCCAGGAAGCCGAGGATTGTCGGCAGGACATATGAAATGTAGAGGAAAATCACGCAAACTGCTGTAATCGTGGAATAGACCGGCGTGTAAACCGTGAACAGGATGGCTGAAATGGCGACAGCCCAGATGGCCGCGGCCGGCGACTGGAAGCGGGCGCTGACCTGCCGCAGCAAATAGGAGGCAGGCAACCCGCCATCGCGGGCGAAGGCATAGGTCATGCGCGACGCCGAAGTGACAGTCGCCAGCCCGCACAAGTACTGGGCGACACCAATTGCTCCAAATAACACCAGAGTCAGCCACGCCGGCAGCGTTTCGCGCATCGTCCAGAAGACGACCTGCGGTCCATGCTCAGCCCCCGCCTCAAGTGATGGCATGGCCAGGACGATCGCTGATAACAGCACCCAGCCGGCCATCCCGGAGACGAGCACGGACCGGACAATGCCCCGGGGCACGTTGTGACTGGCTCCAATCGTTTCTTCCGCCGTATGAGCTGACGCGTCAAATCCGGTAATCGTATAGGCCGGCAGCAAGCTCCCCAGCAGAGACAGCCATAAGATCGACGAAGTCGCCGGCCAGATGGGAACTTCAGGAGCTGCCGGCAGACTGCTAAAATTGCTGAAAGTAATCAACCGCGAGAAGTCAAACGCGGGTGCATACCAGAGCAGTGCAACGGTAAGCAGTGCAGAGACACCCAGGATCCAATAGCCACTGAAATCGGTCAGCCAGGCGGTGACTCGAATCCCCAGGTGATTCAACACCGCTTGCGACCCAGTGATCAGCAACATGGCCACAATTTGTTCGCTAAGGCCGATCTTGGCATCCGGCCAGAACGCCCCCGCCACGAACTGAAACATACCAACATTGATCGCGGCCAGGACAGCGATCAGTCCCGCCAGGTTGAACCACGCCGTCGCCCAGCCCCAGCCTCGCCCCCCGAGAATTGCAGCCCAGTGATACAACCCTCCCGCAGTCGGAAAGGCCGAAGCCACCTGGGCCATGGTCAGCGCCACGACCAGCGAGAACGCACAACAGAGAGGCCAGACGACACCGATCGCCGCTCCGCCGACGCTGCAAAATCCCA
>CAZQUW010000169.1:1704-13605 GCA_964596215.1 uncultured Planctomicrobium sp.
CAACAGAGAGGCCAGACGACACCGATCGCCGCTCCGCCGACGCTGCAAAATCCCAAGTGAAACGAGGTGATCCCGCCCGCGAGAATGCAGATGATCGACAGTGATACGGCAAAGTTCGAAAAGGCCCCCATCCGCCGGGACAGCTCCTGCGAGTATCCCATGTCGCGCAGCGTCGCGACGTCATCGGCGATAGTAGATGCGTCGTCGGAGGGTGATTCCATGAAGTGGGATTCGCAATGGGGTCGAGATCGGCCGCACAATTTGAGCGCACAGTTTGAGGAGGTGAGCCGGAGGCCATGAGGCCCGGGACCCTTTTGTCGGTAGGTGGTCCTAGACCAGGGTCCAGGGCCTCGTGGCCTCCGGCTCACCTGGGTCAAGGTTTGGATCACGTCAACCGAGTGATAACCCGGCCTTCTGGAGACAAAAACACTGGCCGGTTTTCTCGAGTGTAGATCGGCTGCTCGACTGGAATCCCCAGGAAATCGTAGACCGTCGCGGCGAAGTCGTCGGGAGTGAAAGCTTCGTCCTGGACGTAGCCCCCTTCCTTGTCGGTCCGACCGATAATCTGACCACCCCGGACACCGGCTCCTGCGAACATGATCGAATAGGCATACGGCCAGTGATCGCGCCCCTGGAACTTATTGAGCTTCGGAGTGCGGCCGAATTCGGTGACAAAACACACCAGCGTTTCATCCAGTAAGCCCCGTTGGGAGAGATCATCCAGTAACGCGGCGAACGCCTGATCGGTGCTCCCCATCATCACCCAGTGGGAAATTCCATAGCGTCCTTCGCCCCCCGCCTTGTCACGCACGGTACCACACGACCCGTTCGTGTAGATCATGTCGTGATGGTCCCAGTTCATATTGAAACCGCCGGGAGTGAGCTTCGTCTCGGGCTCGCGGACATCAAGCACTACATACCGCACGCCAGACTCGATCATCTTCCGACCGAGCAAATACGATTGCCCGCGATGTCCCAATCCGTAAGCCTCCCGCACAGCCAGGGGCTCGCGCTGCAGGTCGAATGCGGCTCGGGTCTGAGGATTGTCGAGCATGTGGAAGGCCTGCTCGAAATAGTTGCCCATCGCGACTGCACCGGCGCCTGGCTGCAGTTTGGTAATCCCAATATCGAGATTGCTGAGCAAATCGCGCCGGTCCTGAAATCGCCGCACGTCGACTCCACCCAACAAGGCGAGATCATTGACGCGCCAATTCGGATCTGACAGATCCCTGCCACCGGTCTTAAATGCTTTCAAACCGGGGGACAGAAAACCGTGCGTCGCGTTGTAAGATTGCTCGCCATTCCCCGGGATCATGACGTAGGGTGGCAAGTACCGGCACTGCGATCCCATCAAGGTGGCGGTCGCCGTCCCCAGATCGGGCATCTGCAGCAGCCCCCCCGGTTTGACACCCTGCAGGATGTAGGCGGTTCCTTCAGGGTGTCCGCTGATGTTATGAGTCATCGAGCGAACGACTGCCAGCTTGTCAGCATGTCGCGCGGTCTTGGCACACAGCTCGGTAAATTGAATTCCGGGAACATTCGTGTCGACATTGCGATACGGGCTACGCTGTTCAACCGGGGCTTCGGGTTTGGGATCCCACGTATCCATGTGGGACACGCCGCCTTGCTCCATCACGATCAAGACTTGCTTGGCGCGGCCAGCGGCCTGGACAATGGGAGCCGCCCCCGACGCGGCCAGCAGGCTGCTGTTGAATCCCGCAGCACCCGCCGCAGCTCCGAGCCCCAGACCGAGGAAACTTCGCCGTTGCATGTTTGTCTTTACCCCAGACACGTTCGAAGAAAACGAAGCCGGCATCCACCGAGTTCATCGACAAAACCTCAGGAATTAGACCACAAATCAACATGCAGCGATACGTCAAGCAGTGAATTTTCAATTGATTGAGTGGGACAAGTCTCGCGGCCCGTCAGCGTATGAACGAGATCATCAAAAACGTCCGCCAGTTACGCGGCCGCCGGCCAGCCTATGAGTCTGCGGACATTTCGCAATGCACACACCAACCATCTCATATCCCCTTACTAATTAGATACTTACAACACACAGTCCAGTCTGCAGACCCGTCTCACCGTGTTGCGTTTCAAACAAAAAAGACCGCAGACCTTGCGCTTTGCGTTTGGTCTGCGGTCCTCGGCCACACACACCCACTTCGATTATGCCGTTTTCACGGGGATCTTCTGAAGCACCGCGTGCTTTGCTTTCGGGAGCGTCAACCGCAGGACGCCATCTTTCACGACGGCTTCGATTCCCTGACGATCGATATCATTCGAGACGGTAAAGGCACGCTCGAAGTTGCCGACCTCATATTCGGCGTATGCGAGCTGATAACCGTCCGGTGCATGCGGCTTCACGGTGCCACGAATCGTCAAGACATTCTTCTCGAGTGTCACATCGAGACCTTCCTGATCGACGCCGGGTAAGTCGGCCAGAAGCAGGATCTGATTTTCCGATTCCAGAATGTCGACTTGAGGCACATAGACCTTGGGAGCCGGAGCAGGCTCGCTGGTCGCAACAGGGGCCGGAGTCGATTCCTGTCGTGGTTTGCAGCAGTTTGCTGTTTGTTGTGTCATGATCTGAATTCCTATCGATAATGAGTGTTTCGGATTATGAATTGCTGAATCTTCCAGGACCGGGGATCAGGCAGACTTTACCGGAATTTGCTTCCGTTTATCGTCTTCCAGCGACGGCAAGGTCACGGTGAGCAACCCCTTGCTGTAGGTCGCACCCGAACGGGCGGTGTCCACCCGGAAGGGCAGCTTGAGGGTTCGTGTGAACTGCCCCTGTGCCCGTTCGCGGCGCTGGACACGGGTCTCCTCAGGATAAGACTCGGCGGCCTTCTGTCCCTGAATCGTTACGGTGTCCCCGACGATCGAAATGTCGAGCTGGGCTAAGTCCAGACCCGGAAGTTCCGCAGTCACGCAGGCCCCATGCTCGCTCTTCCAAACGTTGAACGCGGGGCCATCCGGAACCTTTTGCGTCCGCAATGGCTCACCAAGAAGACGGCCGAGATCGCCCTGCAAACGAACCAGGTCTCGGAAGGGACTCCACAAACCGGCGGGAACTGATGTGCGGCAAACCATGATGCTCAACTCCTTAACTATCCAACTTGAACCATACGTTTTTCTAAATGCCAAAGCGGTTGAGGCGACGAACAACCCAGCCGGAAACATGCCATTTCGGCACACCGGCCACTCGCGGCGATGCCGCAACTCGCTTGGCTGACATTCTTAAACCTGCCGTTCCTGTAGAAAGCAACACGCGTGCCAATCATTGAATCGCACACAGAACACCCAGACCGCCACTCCTTCCCGCAGCCAAACAAACTCTCAACTAATTATTTTTCAACATCTTACAGACATAACAACAACCGCAGCATCAACACACACCTGCCATTTAATTCAGAACCGAAATCAGCACCCCAAGCAAAGAACCTGCCATATCGACAGCATTCTATCGCAATTCCGAATAACAACGGCAAGCAGGCCGCCAGAACAACATTTGGCAGTCACGTCGTCGGCCATAGAAGCCCGTGCCCGCCGAGTTGTAATCTGGGTTGACCCTGCGTCCTCGGGCCTTGGCAGAAACACTCACTACGAGGCGTTTCCAAAAAATCTCTTTCTGTAGCAGGCAGAGAGAACCGATTTGAGACCAGTGAGTCCAGCGCCGCCCGGTGTGCGTGCAAGTGCACGGAAGCTTACGCGACACGCGGCGAGAATTTCGTTAGCAGATTTCACGAACGTGAATGGCTTTGCGGGATCGGAACGGGTCGGCGAGCGCCGACGCCGTCGATTGGCAGTCGAGTCGGAGGGATCCGAGCAACCTTTGCCCAGAACCTCGGGTATCGGCGATCCACTCCTTCGCTTCTTTGCCAGCACTGGCACGGAGGCCAAACAGTTGACTGCCTGTAATTGCCCGACAGCGACATTTGTCTCAGCTCCTGCGTGGAAGCACTGGGCAGTCGTGCTCGGCGGCATCGTCATCAGTTCCGGGGCCTTGCTGGCCGGATTGACCTGGCCAGAGTGGGGCCCGGGATATGGCCCCGGACTGGCTCGCCTGCTGAAAACAACATCCTCACCCGTCGTGACCTGGCTTTATACCCTGGTCCTGTTCATGGCAGCACAATGCGCGACTTTGATTCTCTGGGCGCGATCTCGCAGCGAACGTGATTTTCACGGAAACTACCGCATCTGGGGTTGGGCCGCGGCCACCTGGCTGCTCTTCAGCTTCGTCGTCGCCACGCAGGCCCACCTCGCCCTCAGCGAGACTGTTCTCTACCACATTCACTGGAAAACCCCCGGAGCAACATTGTGGTGCTGGTTGCTGCCGGCAGCGGCCTGGGGCTGGGGAATTGGATTACGGCTCGAGCCCGAATTGCGTACCGATCGCGCGGGGCACTGGATGTTCCTGGCTGCGGGTGCCTGGTACATGGCCGTGGCGGGCATCCTGTGCCAGCAGGAAGTGTGGCCGAACGCCTGCCCCACCCAACTCTCCGCAATTCTCGCAGCCGCATTTCAACTTCTGGGGCACGCCAGTTTGTTCCTCAGCACTTCATTACATGCACGTTACGTACTACTGTTCTCTGCCGAGCCACCTGCAATCAAACGCCGGGCAACGGCCAGAGCTGCGATCGCGAATGACGACGGGGACACACAGCCGCGACGCTGGCTCAAGATGCTCAGCTGGATGCGGCGAACATCCGCGAGCGACGCTACTACCGAAACAGACGACGGCAAACCCAAACGGGGTAAGAAAAAGGGAACTGCAACAACGACCAAAAAACGAACCAGCAGCCGAAAAACGCCCCGTCGCAGCAAACCCGCCGACGAAGCAGCCGATAGTGAAGGATCCGAGGGCTGGGAGGAAACAGAGGGCGAAGGCTGGGAGTCTCAGGAAGGGATGGACACTACCGACGCCACTTCCGAGAACTCTGAAGCGGAAGCGGCACAAAAGAACTATCGGTACGATGCCGCAGAGGATGCCGGCGGTAATGACGACGCCGAAAGTAACGATTCCGATGAGTTCAAGGGCTTGAGCAAAAAGGAGCGCCGTCGAATGCAGCAACAGCTCCGAGAAGAAGAACGGCGAGGCCGGTAGCCGATCGCTCGACGCAGTGCATCGGGGACGGCGGCATGATTTTCGAGGACGGCACTCGACGCGGAATGGGGGGCGACAACGGATCGTGAATTGGAAGTTACGTTTGACGCGGCAGGCTGCCTGCCGCTAAGATCTACTCTCGTCCCGCACGATTGCGGGAAAATTGTGCCCAGTTCCCATAGAACTGGGCTATTTCAATTTTGGGACACTTTTTGGCTTCGCGGCTCCCTGAGCTACATCGGGGATAGGAGAACGCACTCGTGGCAGAGATCGTAATCAAGGACATTATCGAGGCAGGCGTACACTTTGGTCACCGCGTAAGCCGGTGGAACCCGAAGATGCGGCCGTATATTCACGGCAAACGCAACCTCATTCACATCATCGACATCAAGGAAACCGTCCGCGGTTTGCTGCGTGCCAAGAAGTACCTGTCACAGGTCGCTTCGCAGGGCAGCTTGATCCTGTTTGTCGGCACCAAGCGGCAAGCCGCCGACCCCATTCAGCAAGTGGCCGAACGTTGCGGAATGCCGTACGTTAAGGAACGCTGGCTGGGCGGCACGTTGACCAACTTCCGCACCATTCGCAGCCGCCTCAAGCGACTGGAAGAGCTGGAAACGCTCGATACAACCGGCGCGATTCAGACCTATTCCAAGAAGCGCCAGTCGACACTGCACCGCGAATACAAGAAAATTCACCGCAACCTGAGCGGCATGCGAGATTTGAATCGCCTGCCCGAAGCACTGCTGGTGGTTGATCCGCGGAAGGAAGGCAACGCCGTTCGTGAAGCTCGGATCCTTGGCATCAAGGTTGTCGCATTGATCGACACCGACTCGGATCCGGATATGGTCGACCTGCCGATCCCCGGCAACGACGACAGCATCCGCTCGATCGACTTAATTCTGCAGCAACTCGGCGACGCCATCATCGAAGGCAAAGCCAAGTTGCCGCAAGATCCCAAGGATAAGGCACCGGAACCGGCGCCCGTCCCGTCACTCTAATTGGAACACGGTCAGAGACCATCATTTCAATTACCGAGTTTGACCGGCGTCGTCCTGGTTAATAATTTCGTAAGATCGCCCCTCTTCCCTATGGAGGAGGGGCGACTGACGAGAGAATTCGATCGCCCGTGGCCAGCGTTGGTCTGAGATGACGAGCGGACCACGGACGCTGGCAGCGTCCGCCACAGGTTCCTATTCCGAACCTTGGCGTATCCGATTGATTCTGTCTTTCTAAGAGGCGTTCCAAAGGGAACGCACTGTGCACATAAGTGCGGGGCCGGGCAGGTAGATTTTGTCTGACCCCAGTCCGAGAAGGAGAAATGTACAATGGCCGAAATCACCGCGGAAGCCGTTCGTGCGCTGCGAGCCAAGACTGACCTCCCGCTGATGGATTGCAAGCGGGCGCTGACTGAAGCGAATGGCGACGAGAATCTGGCGATCGAGATTCTGCGTAAAGCCGGTCTGAAGGCCGCCACCAAGCGTGCAGACAACGCCACCGATGAAGGTAAGTTCTTCCTGGTCACCACGCCGGACGGTTCGGCTGCCGCCCTGGTGGAAGTGCTGTGTGAATCGGCTCCAGTCGCCAAGAGCGACGACTTCAATCATTTCGGTGCCCAGTGTGCCGCCCAGGCCTTGAACGGCCCAGGTGCAGCCACCGCCGAAGAATTGCTGGCCCAGCCGAATCCCGCCAGCCCCAGCCAGACACTGAACGAACTGCTGCTCGACGTGATCAATCGCATCCGCGAAAAGATCGTTGTGGGACGTATCTGGAAGGTCGCGGGGCCCGTCGGTGGCTACGTCCACCACGACGGCAAGACCGCGTCGTTGTTCCAGGCCTCCGGTGCCGGCACCAAGCTGGACGTTCTGAAGGACGTGGCAATGCAGGTCACGGCCATGCAACCCAAGGTCACCCTGTCCTCGGAACTCGATCCGGCCGTTATTGCCACTGAGCGTGATCGTTTGATGGAAGAAGGCAAGGCCTCTGGCAAGCCGGTCAACATTGTCGAGAAGATGGTCGAAGGTCGCCTGAAGACTTTCTATCGTGACAACGGCGTGCTGGTCGACCAGATGTTCGTTAAGGACGACACCAAGAGTGTCAGCAAGGCATTGGCCGATGCCGGCTTTGAGGCCGTTGGCTTCAAGCGCGTTGTGCTGGGCAAGGCCTGATCGTTGACTTGGAATCCCTGACAGAACCGGCTGTGGGAAGTTTAGAACCGGGGTATTTCCGGCGATTCCGAACTGACACACAGGTTTTATCAGCGTTTATTCGATCGCACTGTGTTAAAGATCAGGGACCCGGTTTGATGCAAACCGGGTTCCTGCGTTCTGTCAGATCATGGTAGCAAAACACAATCATGCCAGAATCCAGCACCCCCACCGGTAACGGTTCGACTTCACTCGTTTACAAGCGCGTGCTGCTCAAGCTGAGTGGCGAGAGCTTTGGACGCAACGGTGAGTCAGGTATCAGCATCACCGAAATCAAGGGGATCTGCGAGCAAATCAAACGGGTCGTCGAGACCAATGTGCAACTGGCGATTGTCGTTGGCGGCGGCAACATCCTGCGTGGCCGGAATTTCGCGGCCTTCAGCGCCACGATCAATCAGCCCACCGCGCACTATATGGGCATGCTGGCAACGGTTATCAATGCGCTCGCCCTGCAGGACGCGCTGGAGAACGCCGGCGTGTCGACACGCGTGCAATCGGCCTTGCGGATCGAAGGGGTCGCCGAACCATTCATTCGCCGTCGGTGCGTCCGGCATCTGGAAAAAGGCCGCGTCGTCATCCTGGCGGCAGGAACGGGCAGTCCATTCGTGACCACTGACACCGCAGCCGCGCTGCGGGCTCGCGAAATCGACGCCAACGTCGTACTGAAAGCGACTCGCGTCGACGGCGTCTATTCCGAAGACCCCGAGAAGAATCCGCACGCCACCCGATTCTCGGAAATCACTTACCAGGAAGTCCTCTCGAAGAACCTGCAGGTGATGGACGCCCAGGCCATTCACCACTGCATGGAACACGGACTGCCCATCGTCGTCTTCAATTACCTGAAGGCGGGCAACATCGAACGTGCCTGTGCCGGCGAACGCATTGGAACCCGGGTGGTGACTTCGAGTCAGCTGTTGGCAGAGAAGTAACGAGTCTGAATGGCGGTCGAGGAACGGGGGGCTCCTTACTTGATACGCATCACCAGCAAGGTCCGGTCGTCGGTATTCCGCTTGCGGACGCGGCCGGCATGCTCTTCCGCCCGCTGCCAGATCGATTCAAAGATATTCTCAACCGATTCACCGGGCGCGCGCCGGATCGCGTCGACGACACCATTCACGCCAAACAGCCGATGGTCTTCGTCGCGGATTTCTGTAATGCCGTCTGACAACAGGACCAGCAAATCGCCCGTTTGAAGTTCGGACTCCAGGCTGCGGTATTCGACATCCTCCACGATTCCCAGCAACAGCCCCTGGGCCTCCAGCATTGAGACCTGCCCGTCACGGACCAGGATCGGAGCCGGATGCCCGGCATTGCAATGGGTCAACAGTCGGGTCGAGGCATCGTAAACGCCATAGAACAGGCTCATAAACTGGTGCTCGCCAGTCACGGAATGGAGCGCGCGATTCAAGCGGTCCATCGCCACTGAAGGATGCCAGTCATGCGCAGCGCGGCGCCCCGACATCGACTTCAAAGCCCCCTTCGCGGCATTCATGACCAGCGCCGCCGGTACACTGTTACCAGACGCGTCTCCCACGACGATGATCGTGGATTCCGCCGTCAGGGCCTCCAGCTCGCACATGTCGCCCCCTACCTCATGGCGACTGAGGCAGCGATACACTGCGTCAAATCCGCAGTTCTCTGACAGGTACGGACGACGCAGACCGCTTTCAGGATCCGTGACGGCCCGCAGTTCCTTCTGAATCCGGCGTTGGGCTTCGCTTTCACGCAACAGGACCACACGCTCCAGCAACAACGCAATATGCCCGGCGACCACTTTCAGTGATTCAATTTCCTGCTCGTAGGAAGCATGTTCGCGGCGGTCGTAGACCCATAATGTGCCAATGGGAACCAGTGCTGACTGCACCACCGCACACAATCCACAACGCGCATCGCGTGCCAGCCAGCGATCATCGAGCTCCGAACTCCGAGTCACAAATGCAAATCCGTGAGACAGGGCCTCGAGGTCCGGACGGCTAGAGCTCACTTCACGATTGGTCGCGGGCAGACTGCGGGCATCCAACCCCAATGCCGCACGCAGTTTCAGCCGGTTGGTCGCCGGATTCAACAGATAAAAGCCGGCAGAGTGATACCCCGTCAGACGAACTGCCGCAGCGAGCAAGTCGTTGAGGTTGTCGCCGAGGCTTTGCTCTGACTGCGGAGACTGCCCCAACCCGGAAAGGGTCTCGACTGCCGCGGTTCGAGTGGCAAGAGCCTGCTCCATCTGAGCCAGTTGACTGAGCAACTGCCCGATTTGCTCAGCCAACGCCCGGACCGGCTCGAAATAGCTATCGACAGGCTGGTCGGGGGGAAACTCGAGCACCAGCAGGCCGACATGGTTTTCGCCATCATCCACATAATGATAGCTCGCATGCAGCCCCTGTTCCTCGAAACGGGCCTTGATGGCCTCCGTCGACTCCGAACCCGCCGGGACAAAACGAAGCGGCCACCCGGTGGTCTCACCAAATTGGCAGCACAAGTCCTGAATCAGGTCTTGAGTCTTGCGGGCCAATTGGATCATGGGTCTGTTCTATCGGGCGGCGTCTCAAGGCTCTCGAGTCGGTGCACGATTCAGCCACTTTGGCGGCTGCGTGTGAGTCTGGTCCGCGCCAATAGTTGGTCATCGGTCCGCGGCGATCAAGACTTAAATCTATCGCCTGCCGCCGGTGCCACCCGCAAAATTAAACATCGCCGGTGCCCCCTGAAACCGAGGACGGCCTTAATAAACGCCAACAAAACCTCCGCGTCGGTTCAGAATCGCTTGAAATACCGCGGTTCTGAACTTCCCACAACTGGTTTTGTCAGGGGTTCTTAATCGATGATCGAGATTTCAAGCCTGATTCAACAATCCCAATCAAATCTCCAACGGTGGTTACCCGGACGTTAACTCGAAATTCACCTCTTCGCGCTGCCCCGGTTCTAATTGGGTTTCCAACGTCGTCTGCGTGTTATACTTGGTGGGCAGGATCTCGCGCACACCGGTTTTCACGCGCGGATCGGACGAGTCCGGGTCAGCCTCCACAAAAGTGCTGATGATCACCTTGTGCCTTCCCGGCAGCGCACCTGGCTGGTCCTCCAGGTAGGTCAGTTTGTAGCTCCCGTCCGATTCAGTCACCGCACTTGACGGGCGACCGCCGTCCTCCGGGCTGAAGATGACTCGTGCGTCACCGAGAGGTTCTCCGTCAAGAGTCACAAGCCCCTCGACCGACGCCAACGACAAACTGTCTCCCGCGCCGCAACCGCCCATGGTCAGAATCAGGACGGCGGCGATCGCCACCACTTCGTTGCAAGGCATTTTCATTTTCAAGGAGATTTCGTCTCTGCGTGCCTGGAGGGAATTACCAACCATTTCGCCGACCACGATGTCCCCGTGGCCACCCCGTTTGGAGCGACCACGGAGGGGAAACGCGCAGTAAGATTAGAACTCGCCGATCACCTGACCGTCTGCCATCTGCGCCAGATTCTGATAAGTGACCGCGCTAATGTTTTCGCTGATGAAACGAACGCCTCCGTCACCCAGGACGAAATGGACACCCCCCACGTGCAAGCTGGATGCCGAGTTGGTATTCAGGCCTTTTACGACCCAGTCCGGGTGATTTGCAGCGCGGATGATATTGGCATATTTATTACCAACGTCCGTGGCCCCAGTGGTGCCGTCGGCCTTACCAGCCCAAATCGCACCGCGACGGGTTTCCGAATCGCGACCGTCCCAGTAACGTTCAGTCACCATAATGGTGTTACTTGCCCCGTCTGTGATATCGCGGATGCGAGTGGCACTGTTGTACCAGAAAATGCCACGCGTGTTCGCGGCCGACTTTTGTACGTAGTCGACCCCGGTGCTGCCATAGATCGCCGGATAGTTGGACTTGGCGTGTCCATTCGTCGCGCCGTCGCCACCCATCGCAGTGGCCGTGTGAATGGCGGGACTGGGATCTGAAGGGCACAGAAAGACCGGCAAAATTGTCTTGGTCAAAGTGGTCGGGGCCGAAGGAAAATTGTTTCCATTCGGCGCGATGGAATTATAGAGCGGCGCCTGGTCGATCCAGGGCATCACAAACATCGTCCAGCCCCAGCCGCCGACCACTGCAGTCCGGCTCGGCTCTGAATCACCCGGTTTGTAGGCGACACCAGCAGTGCTCATCGCCAGAGCCCCCGGCGGGAATACATTATATGTGTCATGATAATTGTGCAGTGCCAGTCCCAGTTGCTTCAAGTTATTCTTGCACTGCGAGCGTCGCGCTGCTTCGCGCGCCTGTTGCACGGCAGGCAGCAGCAGCGAGATCAATACGGCAATGATCGCGATGACGACCAGCAACTCAATCAATGTAAATCCACGTCGTCGACACGCAACTTCATGTTTCATGTGGGGCTCCAATTTCCCGTTTCCTCAATGACGGACTCGCAATGGCCAACTGGCACACCGCAGAAAAAAATCAAACGCAGACATCAAACGCAGACAGCTGTGGATCTCCACTCGCTGCAGCGAAGTAGCAATGCAATTGGTCGCCAACCAATGTCCGTGTCTACTGCATAATCGCGCCAGATCTGCTGCTTGCGTCGAGTGAATGGAAGTTACGCGCACAACATGTG
>CAZQUW010000170.1:0-2275 GCA_964596215.1 uncultured Planctomicrobium sp.
CTCACGCCGCCTGGCATTCCAAACCTTCACGCCGAACTTGATCAAGGTCTTGATCACCGGCAGCATCCTGGCCATTGTCGGTTGGTGCTATCCTCCCCTCCTGGGCGGAGGCATCGCCCTGAGTAACCGGGCATTGGCCGGTGATGGAACAATGGCGTGGTTGGCGGTCATGCTGGTGTTGCGGTTCGGGCTGTCGATCGGGAGTTACGCCGTGGGTACCGCCGGCGGGATTTTTGCCCCACTGCTGGTACTGGGGGGGCTGTTGGGGTTGCTGACCGGCGAGATTTCGCAGCACGTCATTCCGACGGCCGTCCCGGAACCTGAGGCGTTTGCGGTCGTGGGGATGGCGGCCATCTTCGCCAGTGTGGTTCGCTGTCCGCTGACGGGCATCATCCTGATCATCGAAATGACGGGGCACTACGAGCTGATCCTGCCGCTGATGGTCGCCAGCTTCACGGCGTCTATCACGGCTGACGAACTCCATGTCGCGCCGGTTTATGATGCGTTACTCGAAAGCCAGCTGGCGGCGCAGGCCGCAGCATCGGCAAACCTGCCTGCAGACTGAAGATTTTATAAAACAAACGTTTAGTTCGGCATTGACGAATTGTTTTGTGAAACCGCTTCGGACTCGATGATTCTGTGTTACAGGTGACATACTTTATTCTTTATTCGGCATTGCGCGCTGGATGCGCGGCACTTTCGGGAGATCGTTCATCGAGAAACCGTGTGATGAATGACGGGTGATTGCCGATGTCGTGCAGGTTGGCACTGGTGATTTAGGAACGCCGATTTATCGTATTGCAATTGCAGGCGTTTCCGTGTCGATTGAGTCACGCATCAACGGATGCTATGCTGACGATTTGGCGTTTGCGTTGTGCCCCCGATCTTGTCGGGGGAGTCGCATTGTTCGCTTGCTGGATTTGATATTTACTACAGAGGTACACTGATGAGCTCGTCTGGTCTATCGAAACGCGGTGCTGCCGCGTCCTCGCCAGGATTTACGCTGATTGAACTGCTGGTGGTGATTGCCATTATTGCGGTGCTGATTGCATTGCTGCTGCCTGCGGTCCAGCAGGCGCGTGAGGCGGCGCGGCGCAGTCAATGTAAGAACAACCTGAAGCAGATCGGGTTGGCGATGCACAATTACCATGAATCGTACAATTGCTTCCCGATCGGGACGCGGGCTGCCGGTACGCTGGGGTCCAATTCCTATTCGGGGACTAACTGGCGGTCATCCATCCTGGCCATGATTGATCAGGCCGCGGCCTATAACCAGTTGAACTTTTCGGCGTCGATGTGGGGCAGCTATGGTTCGAACCCCGTGCTGCTGACGTTGCGTGTGCCTGTCTACAACTGTCCGTCCAGTACACTGCCGGTCGATTCGTACCAGAATACATCGAACAACAACAGTCACGGACAGGCGATGGACTACATCGCGATTGCCGGAGCGTACGTCGATCCGGCGGGGCGGGCGGTCTGCAGCCAGTTGACGAACCAGGCGAGCTACATCTGTAACAACGGCGTGTTTGCGCCGAACCAGGTGTTCGGGATGCGCGACTGCACCGACGGCTCATCGAACACGATGATGATTGGTGAGCAGTCGGGTCCCGTGGCGGGGGCCGACTACCGGACAGGATATTTTGGCGGCTGGAGTGGATTCACCCGTTCGGAAATTGCCCCGAACATTACCTCGGCCATGGACACGTATGGGACCGGTATCACCACGATCCGGGACGGGAACGCGATCAACCCGAAGGCCGGACCTGCCGGTGGCAATACGGTCTATCGCGGCAACTCGTCCCTGACTTCGCAACATGTGGGTGGTGTGCACGTCGTGCTGACGGATGGCGCCGTGCGGTTCCTCTCTGAGAATATCAATTTCGCGGCATTCAAGCTGCTGGCCGTGCGGGATGACGGACAGGTGCTTGGGGAGTACTAATCGCCTGAGGCGACCTGTTTTGTATTGACGCAGAATGTCGCCGGCAGTCCCCTGTTGTTCGACGCGGGGCTACCACTGTCCAGCAAACATCATCCCGGGCATGGTCTCAGCATGCTTGCCCGGATATCTCATCCAGCATAAGGGGAAGACGTTGAATATTGTTTGCACGAATCGTCGGGAATGCCTGTCTTTCGCGAGACGCCGAACGCACGGGCTTGCGATGTGCCTGATCCTGGGAGCGTGCCTCGTGGCGGGATGTGGAGGGGGCGATGGGAAGAAGGCGACAGGCACTGCCAAGATCACGGTGACCTACGGTGGTCAGCCGGTCAGTGAGGG